>JAFABD010000212.1 GCA_023426225.1 Pseudomonadota bacterium
CGCCCAGGCGCTCCGCCGCCGCGCCTAGCCGCCGCTGCGGCGCGCCATGCCGGGGTGCGTCGCGCCGCATCCTGCGCTACACTGCCGCCCAGCCGCCAAAGAGGGGATTTGCGCGCGCCATGCCCAGCACCGTTTCCAGCGGCCTTGCCACGGCACGCGTCACGCGTTCGCCGATCCGCATCCTCGTCGTCGACGACCATGTCCTGCTGCGCGAGGGCGTGCGCGCCGTGATCGAGACCCAGGCCGACATGACGATCGTCGGCGAGGCGGACGGCGGCCGCGAAGCGATCGCCGAACATGCCCGGCTGCGCCCCGACGTGGTGCTGATGGACCTTCAGATGGCCGACATGTCGGGCGTCGACGCGATCGCCGCGATCAAGGCGGCGGCCCCCGATGCGCGCATCCTCGTCCTCACCACCTATTCGGGCGACGCCCGCGCGATCAAGGCGTTGCGCGCGGGCGCGACGGGCTATCTGCTCAAGGCGAGCCTGCGCAACCAGCTCCTCGACGCGATCCGCTCGGTGCACCATGGCGGCAAGCATCTCGACGCGTCGGTCGCCACCGCGATCGCGCTGCACGTTCTCGACGACGCGCTCACCGATCGCGAGATCGAGGTGCTGACGCTCGCCGCCTGGGGCAATTCGAACAAGCAGATCGCGGCGCGTCTCGCTTTGTCCGACGAAACGGTGAAGGGCTATATGAAGACGCTGTTCGCCAAGCTGGGCGTCAACGATCGCACCCACGCCGTCACGCTGGCGGCCAAGCGCGGGCTGATCGAGCTTTGACGCCGCGGCGGGGCATGCGCCGCCCCGCCGCGCCGTCCGGAACCGCGGCGCTTCGTGTCGATCCGCCGCGCTTCGCATCATTCCCGTCCAAGACGCGGCGGCGCGCCGCCGGGTACGACAATGCCCGTCGGCAAGGCCGCGTCGGCCGCCCGGCTTTTCGAAAATTCAGAACGGCGCGCAAGACTTTATCCGCATTCCCGGAAAACGCGAACGGACTAGTCTGTCCCCATCGCTGCCGGACACCGGCCACCAAGGAGCTGCCACCATGACGATCACCGCCACCGCCACGCCCGGCAAATCGCTGATTTCGCCCCAGGACCACGCCCTGATCCTGATCGATTTCCAGTCGCAGATGGCCTTTGCGACCAAGTCGATCGACGCGACGATCCTGCGCAACAATGCCGGGCTGGTCGCCCGCGCCGCCAGCGCGTTCGGCGTGCCGACGATCCTGACGACGGTCGCGGAAAAGAGCTTTTCCGGCCCGATGTTCAGCGAAGTGACCGATCCGTTCCCGGGCCAGAAGCTGCTCGACCGCACCTCGATGAACACCTGGGAAGACGCGGCCGTGATCGAGGAGATCAACCGCATCGCCAAGCCGCGCATCGTGTTTGCCGGCCTGTGGACTAGCGTCTGCATCGTCGGCCCGGTCGCCTCGGCGATCGACCAGGGCTTCGAGGCCTATGTGATCACCGATGCCTGCGGCGACGTCTCGACCGAAGCGCATGAGCGTGCCGTCGAGCGGATGGTCCAGCTCGGCGCCGTGCCGATGACCTCGCTCCAGTATCTGCTCGAGCTGCAGCGCGACTGGGTGCGCGCCGAGACCTACGACTCGACCACCGGCATCGCGAAGCAGTGGGGCGGCGCCTACGGCCTCGGCGTCATCTACGCCAAGACGATGTTCGGCGCTTCCGTGGGGGGCCGGTGATCCTCCGGCCCGGCCGCGCCCCGCCCCCGCCTCCCCCCGAAACGCGGCCGGGCCACCCCACCCTTCCTTCCACCCGAGGAGCTTTCAGATGAGCACGATCACGACCAAGGACGGCGTTTCGATCTTCTTCAAGGACTGGGGCCCCAGGGACGCCCAGCCGATCATGTTCCACCATGGCTGGCCGCTCTCGTCGGACGACTGGGACGCCCAGATGCTGTTCTTCCTGGCGAACGGCTTCCGCGTCGTCGCGCATGACCGCCGCGGCCATGGCCGTTCGGAACAGGTGAGCGACGGGCACGACATGGATCACTATGCCGCCGACGCCGCTGCCGTCGCCGAGCATCTCGACCTGCGCAACGCCGTCCATATCGGCCACTCGACCGGCGGCGGCGAAGTCGCCCGCTATGTCGCGCAGCACGGCATCCCGCAGGGGCGCGTCGCCAAGGCGGTGCTGGTCGCGGCGGTGCCCCCGATCATGGCGAAGACCGAGGCCTATCCGAACGGCCTCCCCCTCGAAGTGTTCGACGGCTTCCGCACGGGCACTGCGGACAACCGCGCGCAGTTCTTCCGCGATGTCGCCGCCGGCCCGTTCTACGGCTTCAACCGCGAGGGCGCGAAGGTCTATCCGGGCGTGATCGACAATTGGTGGCGTCAGGGCATGATGGGCAGCGCCAAGGCCCATTATGACGGCATCAAGGCCTTCTCCGAAACCGACCAGACCGAAGACCTCAAGGCGATGACGGTGCCGACTTTGGTGCTCGCCGGCGACGACGACCAGGTCGTGCCCTACCATCAGGGTGCCGAGCTTCAGGCCAAGCTGCTGCCGAACCCGACGCTCAAGATCTATCCGGGCTTCTCGCACGGCATGCTCACCGTCAACGCCGACGTTCTGAACCCCGACCTGCTCGCCTTCGTGCGCGGCTGATCGACCCGCGCCGGGGAGGATCTGCAGATGAAGCCCTATCTGATCTCGCTTGCCGCCGGTCTGCTGGTCGGCGTCGTCTACAGCCTCCTCGGCGTGAAGTCGCCGGCGCCGCCCATGATCGCCTTGATCGGCCTGCTCGGCATCCTTGTCGGCGAGCAGGCGGTGCCGCTGGCGAAGCGGCTCTTCGCCGGCCACGACGTCGTCGCATACCTCCGCACCGATTGCGCCGAGCAGGTCCTCGGCCATCCGGTCAAGAAGCCCGACGACCAGGCATGAGCCTCACCCGCCGCCAGACCCTCGCCGCCGCCGGCGCCACCGCCGCCGGCGCGCTGCTGCCCACCCCGCTCTTCGCAAGGAATGCCCGCATGCCCGCCACCGACCTGATCCTCGTCAACGCCCAGGTGACGACGCTCGACCGGGAGAACCCGGTGGCCGAAGCGATCGCGATCCGCGACGGCAAGTTCCTCGCGGTCGGCAGCGAAGCAGAGGTCCGCGCCGCCGCCGCGCCGAACGCGCAGGTGATCGACGCGCACCGCCGCCGGGTGATCCCGGGGCTGATCGACAGCCACATGCACATCATCCGCGGCGGCCTGAACTACAATATGGAGCTGCGCTGGGACGGCGTGCCGAGCCTCGCCGATGCGATGGCGATGCTCAAGCGCCAGGTCGACAACACGCCGGCGCCGCAATGGGTGCGCGTGGTCGGCGGCTTTACCGAGCATCAGTTCGCCGAGAAGCGGCTGCCGACGATCGACGAGCTCAATGCCGTCGCGCCCGACACGCCCGTCTTCATCCTCCACCTCTACGATCGGGCGCTGCTCAACGCGGCAGCGCTGCGGGTGGTGGGCTATACCAAGGACACGCCGAACCCGCCGGGCGGCGAGATCGTGCGCGATGCCGCCGGCAACCCCACCGGCCTGCTGCTCGCCCAGCCCAATGCGACGATCCTCTATTCGACGCTCGCCAAGGGTCCGAAGCTGCCGGAGGAGTATCAGCGCAATTCTACCCGCCACTTCATGCGCGAAGTGAACGGGCTGGGCGTCACCGGCGTGATCGACGCGGGCGGCGGCTTCCAGAACTATCCCGACGACTATGCGATCATCGAGAAGCTGCATGCCGACGGCCAGCTGACCGTGCGGATCAGCTACAATCTGTTCACCCAGAAGCCCAGGGAAGAGCTCGCCGATTTCGCCGGCTGGGTGAAGCAGGTCACACCGGGGCAGGGCGACGACAGCTACCGTCACAACGGCGCGGGCGAGATGCTGGTCTACTCCGCCGCCGATTTCGAGGACTTCCGCGTCGCCCGCCCGGACATGCCGCCGACCATGGAAGGCGATCTGGAGCCGGTGATCCGCCTGCTCGCCGAGCATCGCTGGCCGTGGCGGCTTCACGCCACCTATGACGAGACGATCGGCCGCGCGCTCGACGTGTACGAGAAGGTGAACCGCGACATTCCGCTCACCGGCATCAACTGGTTCTTCGACCATGCCGAGACGATCAGCGACCGCAACATCGACCGCATCGCAGCGCTGGGCGGCGGCATCGCCGTGCAGCACCGCATGGCCTATCAGGGCGAGTATTTCGTCGAGCGCTACGGCGCCAAAGCGGCCGAGCGCACCCCGCCGATCGCCAGGATGCTCGCCGCGGGCCTGCCGGTCGGCGCGGGCACCGATGCGACGCGCGTGGCGAGCTATAACCCGTGGGTGTCGCTAAGCTGGCTGGTCACCGGCCGCACGGTGGGCGGGCTCAAGCTCTATCCGGGCGCCAACCGCGTCAGCCGCGAGAAGGCGCTCGCCATGTGGACGCACGAGAACACCTGGTTCTCGAACGAGGTGGGCAAGAAGGGGCAGATCAAGGCCGGCCAGCTCGCCGACCTGGCGGTGCTTTCGGCCGACTATTTCTCGGTGCCCGAGGACCAGATCGTCCATATCCGCTCGGTGCTGACGCTGCTCGGCGGGCAGGTGGTCCACGGCGACGGCGACTATGCCCCGCTCGCGCCTGCGCTACCCCGGCCGATGCCCGACTGGTCGCCGGTCGCGACCTTCGGCGGCTACCACCAGTCGCCCGAGACCCGCGCCCAGCTTGCCTCGGCGTGCGCCTGCCACAGCAGCTGTTCGGTCCACGGCCACGACCATGCCGCAGCGCTGGGTGCGACTGTGCCCGCCGCCGACGTCCAGAGCTTCTGGGGCGCGCTCGGCTGCGGCTGCTGGGCGGTGTGATGCTGGTGTGGATCAATCCTCCCCTGCGAATGCAGGGGAGGGGGACCGCGCCGCACAGCGGCGTGGTGGAGGGGCCGCGCCGTCAGGCGCGGTTCGCCTGCGCCTCCAGCGATCACCACCGCGTGCCGCGGCGACCCCTCCACCATGTGCTCGCGCACATGGTCCCCCTCCCCCAGCAAGCTGGGGGAGGAATGTGGTGGGCAGCACCCCACCCTTTTCATTCCCTCAGGAGTTTCGCCATGCGCCTGTTCCTCCTCGCCTCCGCCCTCATCGTCGCCACCCCGGCGCTCGCCCAGCAGACCGCCGATTATTCGGTCGGCCCGCAATACGACACCACGCACGTCTATGTGCCGGAAGACCAGTTCGACAGCTTCGTCACCAGCTTCCAGGCGACCTTCGGGGGCACGACCAGCAAGCAGGGCGTGTTCCAGGTGACGCCCACCACCAGCCTCACCAAGTCGCAGCTGGTGCTCACCCCCGCCGGCACCGTCTCGGTCTTCGGGTTCAAGACGCCGATCCCCTTCCCCTTCGGCGATGAGCGCACCGGCTATCTGGTGACCGACATCGACGCGGCTGTGAAGGCTGCCG
Organism: Pseudomonadota bacterium; assembly: GCA_023426225.1. Classification (GTDB taxonomy): domain Bacteria; phylum Pseudomonadota; class Alphaproteobacteria; order Sphingomonadales; family Sphingomonadaceae; genus Sphingomonas. The sequence goes on from JAFABD010000212.1 coordinate 5,443, forward strand.
TGCAGCACGGGGCCGTCCGCCGGCTGGTCACCTTCCGCGATCCCATCGGCCGTGACTCACTGATCCAGTGGCCAGGCGGCGTGAACATGCAGATCTACTGGCACACCACCAAGCCGAGCTACACGCCGCTGGAGACGGTGCCCGAGAACCGCATCTACCTGACCGAGGACTCCGCCGATCGTTTCGTGAAGAGCTGGATCGGCTATGCGCACGCCAAGGTGACCGCCGATAATCGCGCCGCGCCCGGCACCGAGGTCGGCGAGCCCGGCAAGACGATCCGCCGCATCTCGATCACCAGCGGCTATGGCAAGATGGTGGTGTTCGTCACCGACGGCCTGCTGCCCTGGCCCTATGGCCGCGACATGACCGGCTATGCCGTGCCCGATCTCGACGCGACGCTCGCCAAGGCCAAGGCCGCCGGCGTGCAAACGCTGGTGCAGCCTTATGCCGCAGCCGGCGGCCGTGCGGCGATCGTGCGCTTCCCCGGCGGCTATATCGCCGAGATCCACGGCCCCGCGGGCAAGTGACCATGGATACGCCCGATCCGCGCTTCGTCGACGCCATTCTCGACTGGCGGCCGACCTGGTTTCTCGCCCGGCTGCTGCTGGTCGGCGCGTACCTGCTCGGCGGGCTGGTCAAGCTCACCGACTGGCCGGGCGCGGTGGCGGAGCAGGCGCATTTCGGCATGCACCCGCCTGCCTTCTGGGCGGCGCTGACGATCGCGGTGGAACTGGTCGGGCCGGTGCTGATCCTCACCGGCCGCTGGATCTGGCTGGGGGCGGGGATGCTGGGCGTGTTCACCCTGCTCGCCGCCTTCACCGCCAATGCCTTCTGGACGATGCCGCCGGGGCCAGAGCGGTTCGGCGCGACCAACGCGTTCTTCGAGCATCTCGGCCTGATCGGCGGCTTCGTCCTGGCGGCGCTGGTGGCGGAGCAGGCGAAGCGGCGTGGCTAGCCTCGCCGCGGCAGTGGCAGTGGGTGCGCTCCCGATTCAGGCTGCTCCCGCCACGCCACCCGCGGCCATGCCCGCCACGGTCATGCCGACGGCTACGGGAGCAGGACAGGCCTCCCCCACCCCCGCCCGCGAAGCCTGGCAGGCACCGACGCTCAGCATCACCCGCTATGACGAGGACTGGTCCGATCTCGCCGACGCCGAGAAGCGCGCCCACCACTGGACCGGGCCGTTCAAATATATCCCGCTCGGCGGCGATGCGTGGCTCTCCACCGGCATCGAAGTCCGGCTGCGCAGCGAATCCTTCGCCAACAACGCCCTGGGCAACGCGGCTTCGCCCGACGACGCGTATCTCTGGACCCGCGTGCTGCCCTATGCCGATCTCCATGTCGGCCGCGTCCGCGCCTTCGCCCAGCCGATCCTCGCCTATGCCGCCGGGGTGCGCCCGGCCGCCGGCCCGGTCGACCAGACCCGCACCGACCTGCTCCAGGGCTTTGCAGAGCTCGATCTCGGCGCGGTGACCCTGCGCGGCGGGCGCCAGATGCTGTCGCTGGGCGCCGAGCGGCTGATCGGCACGCGCTACGGCCCCAATGTGCCGCTGGCGTTCGACGGCGTGCGCGGGATCGTGGCGGTGGGCCGGGCCAAGATCAGCCTGCTCGCCGTAGCACCCGTGGCGCCCCGGCTCGGCACCTTCGACGACCGCACCTCGCCGACGAAGACGCTGTGGGGCGCCTATGCCGTGCTGCCGGGGATCGACCTCTATTATCTCGGCTATCGCAACCGCACCGCGCATTTCGGCACCCGCACCGGCCGCGAGTTGCGCCACAGCCTCGGCACGCGCGTCTATGGCACCCGCGACGACTGGCACTGGAATGTCGAGGGCGTCGCCCAGTTCGGCCGCTTCGCCGACGGGCCGATCGCCGCCTGGACGCTCGGCGCCGAACTCGGCCGCATGCTCCCGCCCCTGACCTTCGCCCCCGACGCCGTGCTGCGCATCAACATCATCAGCGGCGACGGCGATGCCCGCGACAGGCGTCTGGGCACGTTCAACGCGCTGTTTCCCAAGGGCAAGTATTTCGGCGAACTCTCGCCGGTCGGGCCGTACAACCTGATCAACATCAACCCGCGAGTCACAGGCACGATCGGCAAGGGCGTCTCCGCCAGCATCGCCGCCAACGCCTTTTGGCGCTACGCCGCCGCCGACGGGGTGTACGACATCCCCGGCAACCTGCTCCGCGCGCCCGGGACCAGCCGCGCCCGTTTCATCGGCAAGCAGATCGAAGGCGCGATATCCTGGGCCGCGACGCCCGAACTCGCGCTGTCCGCCTCCCTCTCGCGGTTCGTTCCCGGCGGCTTTCTGCGCGACACCGGCGCGCGCCGTCCGATCTGGATGACCGGTGCCGAAACCAGTTTCCGCTTCTAGCATCATCAGGAGGCCGCCATGTCCACGTCCCCAACCCCGGCATCCGCATCGCCGCTCCCCGGCCTGTTGCTGCTCCTTTCGGTCACGACCGGGCTCGTCGACGCGGTCAGCGTGCTCGGGCTCGGCAAGGTGTTTACCGCGAACATGACGGGCAACATCGTGTTCCTCGGCTTCGCCGCGGCGGGAACGCCGGGGTTTTCGGTGACTCCCTATCTGGTCGCGCTCGGCGCCTTTTTCGTCGGCGCGCTCGTCGCCGGGCGAACGGGCCGGCGGCTCGGCGGCAATCCCTTGCGCCACTGGCTGACGATCGCAGCGGCGATCGAGGCGGCCCTGCTCGCCGCCGCCGCGCTCGTCGCGGCGCGCAGCGGCAGCGCGGCGTTCGCGGGCGGGGGCGACACGCTCGCGATCATCGCGCTCACCGCGGTGGCGATGGGCTTTCGCAACGCGACGATCCGCCAGCTGAAGGTGCCCGATCTCACCACCACCGTGCTCACGC
>JAFABD010000020.1 GCA_023426225.1 Pseudomonadota bacterium
GACCATGGCAAACCCTGCCGCCCTGCGTCGCGCGTCGCGGCGGCGGCCGCTTCCCACGGCGTTGGCCCCGGCGCGCGCGGGCGGCCGAGGCCGTGCGTCGCGACCCAGCCTTGCACCGACTTGCCCCACACGCCGCTCCACGGCATGCCGGTGACTGCCAGGAACAGTATGATCGCGCCTCCCAGCAGCCAGCGACGCGTGGAGGTCGCGCCAGAACAGGCGTCGGCGCGGGCTCCCCCGCAACGCCAGTGCCGGCCCGCCGCGCCGCGGCCACCACAGCCACATTCCGGTCAGCACGAGCAGGATCGCCCAGCCGGCCGCAATCTCGACGAGCGCGTTGCCGATCGGGCCGGTGAGGATCAGGCTGTGGAGGTCGCGGAGGGTTTGGGTGATGCCGTTGGGGCGGGTGAGGCCGCGGACGGTGGCGTGAGACGGATCGACAAAGGCCGTGCGGCGCGTGCCGTCGGGAAAGACGAGCGCCATGCGCCAGGCGGTGTCGGATTCGGCCGGACGCGTGACCTGGACGACGCGCGCGCCCGTCGCGGCGGCCACGCGCGCGACCATCGGGTCGAGCGCAAGGGCCGGCGCGGCGCCGTCGACGCGGAGCCAGTCGCGATAGACCAGCCGCTCGATCTCGGGCTTGTAGAGATAGAGCGCACCCGTCGCCGCCATCCAGGCGAGCAGCGGCAGCACCGCCAGCCCGGCATAGAAATGCCAGCGCCAGACAGCGCGATAGAGCCCTTGAGACCGCCCGGCGTCGTTCGAAATCAATGCCATGCGATGCACTCCTCAGAATCGTGCGCGCACGCCGGCATAGGCCGCGCGGCGTTCGACGGGATAGTAGATCGCGGAAGTCGGCGTCGCGCGGATCGCCGCGCCGATGTCGCCGATCGCGGCATGATCGAGCAGGTTGCGCAGGTCGACGAACAGCGTCAGCCCCGCGCGCAGATCGGCGGTCGCGCCGATCCCAAGCAGCGCATAGGCGGGAACGCGGCTGGTATTGGCATAATCGGCCCAAGCGCCGCGCGGCAGCCATTCGACATTGGGGGTGAGCCGGATCGGCCCCGCCGAGAGCTGAAGCTCGGCGCGATAAACATGCTCAGGAATGACCGGCAAGCGATTGTTCCCAAACTGTTTATCTCCGCGAAAAGTGAAGTCGGAATACTGATAGACCTGACGCAGCAGCGCCCAGCGAGTGAGCGGAAGGTCGAGCCCGGCCTCGATTCCCTGATGGCGTGTCCGGTCGGCGTTGAAGGTTGCCGCGGGGATGCCCGGCGCCTGGTCGAATTGCAGCATCTCGCCCTGAAGATCGGCGCGGAACACACTGATTTCAAAAGAGGATGACCCGATCCGCCCGCGCGCGCCCAGCTCCGCCGTCCACGCCCGCTGAAGGTCGACCGGAACGAAGCCCGGCGCCACCGCGCCGCCCGCCCCGGCAAAGGGCGTCTGAGACAATTCGGCAAGACCGGGCAGCTCAATCGACCGGCTGTAGTTGCCGTAAAGCGTGAAATCGCCGCCGTTCGGTTGCCACAGCACGCCGATTTTGGGCGAAAACGCGTCGAAATCCGCCGTTCCGCTGCGCGCGATGGCGAGGCGGTTCGTCACGCGCCGCTCGCCATGCGTGAACACCCCGCCGAGCACGAGCTGTGCCCCCGCGACCGGCCCGAGCCGCAATTCGGCATAGGCGTCGATCGTGTTCGCGGTCTGCGTCCCGTCAGCGGTGAGCGCGCCGCGCCGCCCGGCGCGGTTGACATATTGCCGCGCCGCGACGTTGCCGAAGCGCGCGGTGACGCCGCCCGCCAGCCGCAGCGGCAGCGGCCCGTCGCCGACGAGCGGGGCATCGGCGCGCACGAACGCACCATAATCGATCGATTTCTGGTCGATCACCTGATAGATCGGGTGGAAGAGCTGCTTGGCGTTGAGGAACAGCCCGGCCTCGACCGTCGCATCGCCGAGCGCGAGCGTGGTGCGGTTCTGAAGCCGGAGCGAATCGATGTTGCGTTGCTGGTCGCCCGCCACCGTCGCACCCGGCGCGGCCGGATCGGCAAGCGCCGCCGCGCGCGTCACCGCGCCGGGCAGCCGCTGTTCGATATGGTTGATCGCGGCGTAGAAGCGCGTCGCCAGCCCGTCGCCCAGGTCGAACCCGGCATTGCCGTTGAAGCGCAGCGCGCGCCGCGCCGCATGGGCACGATCGCCGTCGGAGCGATCGCCCGCAAGCGACACCCAGCCATCGCCGCGCCCGTGGACGAAGCCCGCGGCAAGCTGGCCGCGCAGCGTGTCGAAACTGCCGCCGTCGAGCCGCAGCGCCAGCCCGGGCGCGCTGTGTCCCGTCGGCGTGATCGCGTTGATCGCGCCGCCGAGCGTCGAGCCGCCCAGCCGGAGCGCATTGGCGCCGCGATAGACCTCGATCTGGCCGAACACCGCCGGGTCGAGTTCCTGGAAGTCGCCGTTGTTGTCGGCAAGGTTGATCGGGATGCCGTCCTGAAACAGCATCAGCCCGCGCATGTGATAGCCGCGGCTGATCCCCGATCCGCGGATCGAGATGCGGACCTCCTGCCCGAAACGCGGCTGGGTATAGACGCCGGGGGTGAAGGCGAGCGTGTCGCGCAGCGACAC
>JAFABD010000050.1 GCA_023426225.1 Pseudomonadota bacterium
CCCCACGACACACCCCCCAACGCAAAAGGCCCGCCACCCCGAGGGGTGACGGGCCCTTGCGGCGTTCCGCGAGCCTGGGGATCAGGCGCGCGTACCCTCCATCGGGAAGCTGCCGAACGCGCCCGCGGTCACGGTGCCGGTGATCTTGTCACCCTCGACCGTCGCCTCGCAGGTGAGCGTCATCGGCATCGGCACGGTGATGTCGAGCGCCCAGCTGAGCTTGTCGCCGTCGACCTTGCCGTTCTTGACCTCGGCATTGCCCATCGCACCCGCATAGGTGCCGGTGAAGGTGTCACCCGTGCTCGCCACGGTCAGCACCGCCTGCTGGTCGCCCATCGGCGACTTGGTCACCGTGTTCCAGCTTCCGTCCACGTTCGCCATTTCGGTCTCTCTCTTCCTGTCAGGATCACTTGGCCGCGGCGGGTGCGGGAGCGCGCGGAGCGCCCACCACGGATGCCGCGGGCACCACCTCGACAGGCAGGCCGAGGCTGTCAAGCTGCGGCCGGACGGTCTTGGCGTCGCCCACGACCACCCAGACGAAGCGGCTGGGGTCGAGAGCCTTGCGTGCCGCAGCGTCGAGCTGTGCCGCGGTCATCGCACGATATTTTTGCGCGACGGTGCTGTAGAAATTGTCGGGACGGCCGCGCAGGTCGTTTTCCTGCATCGCCGACAGCACCGCGCTCGAGGTTTCGAATCGACCCGACAGCTCGCGAGTCGCGCCGTTGATCGTGCGCGTCAGTTCGGCGTCGGTGACCCCCTGGGTCGTCAGGAAGGCGCGGATGTCGCCCATCAGCGCCTGGATCGATTCACCCGTCTTGTCGGCCTGGACCGGCGCGCTGATCTGATAGGGCACCGCCTTGTCGAGCCACACGAAGCGGCCGTTGACGCCATAGGACCAGTGCTTGCTCTCGCGCAGGTCCATGTTGATGCGCGACAGGAAGTCACCGCCGAGCACGACGTTCGCGGTGATCTGCGGCAGCAGCTCGGCCTTGGGATCGAGCTTGGTGAGCTGTGCGCCGATGATGACCGACTGCGGCGACGTGCCGCGATCGACCAGCACGATGCGCGGGCTCGCCTGCTGCGGCGCCGTGTCGAACGCCTTGACCCCCGCGGTGCCTTCGCCCCGCCACTTGCCGAAGCGCGCCTCGAGCGCGGCGCGGACCTCGGCCAGCGGACGGTCGCTGGCGATGAAGATCTTCGCCTTTTCGGGGCGGATCCAGGCGCGGTAGAAGTCGATCAGCTCGGCGCGGGTGAGCGACTTGATCACCTCCGGATCGCCCGAGCCGGCGCCCAGCTTCGCATAGGGGCTGGCGGGGCCATAGAGCAGGCCCGGCACGACGCGGCCGGCCAGACCCTGCGGATCCTTCAGTTCGGCGGCGATGCCGGTCAGCGTCGTCTGGCGGATGCGTTCGAGCTCGCCCTGCGGGAAGGCCGGGTTGCGCACGATGTCGGCGAACAGGTCGAGCGCCCCATCGAGGTTCGGCGTCGGCGCGCCGAGCGACAGATAGGTGCGATCGGCCGAGCTGCCCGAACCGATGCTGGCACCGAGCCGCTCGCGCGCCTCGGCGAGCGCCACCGCGTCGCGCGTCGTCGTGCCTTCGTCGAGGAGCGCGAGCATCATGCCCTGCGTCCCCAGCTTGCCGGCCGGATCGGCGGCGGCACCGGCGTCGAAGCTGAGCACGATGCGCGTGAACGGCACCGCCTTGCGGTTGGCGTAGACCAGCTCGACGCCGTTCGACAGGCGCGTGCGCTCGACCGTCGGGAAGTCGAGATCGCCGACCGCGGCGACCTCCGGCATCGCGCCGCGCGTGCCCTTGACCGGCTCGGCCTGGGCCGCGGGAGCGGCGGCGGCAGCGGCAGCGGGCTTGGCGGCCGGCGCCTTGGCTTCCTCATAGGCTTCGCGCTGGCCCGGCGTGACGAGCAGCGTGAGCGCCGGACGCGTCAGCCACTTCTGCGCCGCGGCACGCACGCGATCGGGGGTGACCGACGCGGTTTCGAGCAGCTCCTTCTTGTAGAAGGCCGGATTGCCCGAATAGAGCTCGCCCGAGGCAAGCGCGACCGCCTTGCCGCCGAAGCCGCCGACCGATTCGAGCCCCGCGATGCGGCCCGAAACCTTGGTCGTCGCGACGCGGCGCACCTCGTCGGCGGTCGGGCCGGTGCGGATCAGGTCGGCCATCAGCTCGTCGATGCGCTTCGACACCACCGCCGGATCGACGCCCGGACGGACCACCGCCTGAATCTGGAACATGCCGAGCTGGGCCATCGCCTCGTTATCGGCCGAGATGTTGACGGCGAGCTTTTCCTTGCGGACCAGTTCGTTGTCGAGCCGCGAGCTGGCGAGGCCGCCGAGCACGCCCGCGAACACTTCGAGCGGGACCGAATCGGGATCGTTGAGCCCCGGCACCGCCCAGGTGCGCAGCAGCAGCGTGGCCGCGACATTGTCGTGCAGCTCGACCGTCTTGGGCGCGGGGAGCGTCGGCACGGTGACGGCGGGCAGCTCGCTCTTCGGACCGGCCTTGATCTCGCCGAAATATTTCTCGACCAGCGGGCGCGCTTCCTTGGCGTCGACATCGCCCGCGAGCACCAGCACCGCGTTGTTCGGGCCATAGTGCGAGCGGAACCAGTTCTTCACGTCCTCAAGGCTCGCCGCGTCGAGATCGGCCATCGAGCCGATGACGTTGTGGCCATAGGGCGTGTTGCCGAGCAGTTCCTCGAGCAGCTTGTAGTAGAGCAGGCCGTAGGGCCGGTTGTCGCCCTGACGCTTTTCGTTCTGGACGACGCCGCGCTGCTCGTCGAGCACCTCCTGCGTGATCGCGCCGAGCAGATGGCCCATGCGGTCGCTTTCGAGGAAGAGCGCGCGTTCGAGCGCAGGCCTGGGCACCGTTTCGAAATAGTTGGTGCGGTCGAACGAGGTGGTGCCGTTGAAATCGGTGGCGCCGACCTGCTTGAGCGGTTCGAAGAAGTCGCCCGGCGCGTTTTCCGAGCCGTTGAACATCAGGTGCTCGAACAGATGGGCAAAGCCGGTCTTGCCCTTGGGCTCGTGCTTCGAGCCGACATCGTACCAGGTCGACACCGCGACGATCGGCGCCTTGCGATCGGTGTGGACGATCACGCGCAGGCCGTTGGCGAGCGTGAAGGTCTCGTACGGAATGTCGACGCGCTTGACGAGTTCGGCGACGGGCACCGCCTTGACGTCGGCAGCGGCAGGCTTGGCCGCGGCGGGCGCCGGGGCCTGCTGCGCCAGCGCGGGCGTGGCAAGGCCGGCAACCGCAAGCGCGACGGTGCTGCAATAGGTGACGAACGGCTTCATAACGCTGGGATCCTCCCCCGGGGAAAAAATTTGGCGCGGCGAACATAGCGCCCCGCCATGGCCCCGCAACCGTATTATTGCCGCAAGGCAGCCGTACACCGGAACTTCCCGCAAAAACCCCGCCCAAACGCTTGCCGAAACGCACAAAATGCGCCGTGACGGCAGCAACCGGCGGCGATGCCGACGCACCCGGCCCCCGCGGCTTGCGCCCGCGCGCCGAAAGCGGCAGCCTGCCGCCGATGTCCGGGCGCGGGCCGCCCCCTCGCCGCGCGGCGACGATCCGCATCGGCACGGCGGCGCGACAATATTGGGAGGATTACGAGTTTCCCCTTGTGTTGCGAAATTGCAACACCATCTCCGCCTCGAACGTCAACAGGGATCACCCATGAACATCGAGAAGTTCACCGACCGCGCCAAGGGCTTCCTCCAGTCGGCGCAAACCGTCGCGATCCGCATGAACCACCAGCGGATGAGCCCCGAACACCTGCTGAAGGCGCTGCTCGAGGACGAGCAGGGCATGGCGAGCGGGCTGATCCAGGCCGCCGGCGGCGACGCCAAGCGCGCGCTTGCCGAGACCGACGCCGCGCTGTCGCGCATCCCCGCCGTTTCGGGGAGCGGCGCGCAGGCGACCCCCGGGCTCGACAACGACATGGTCCGCGTGCTCGACCAGGCCGAGCAGGTCGCGACCAAGGCGGGCGACAGCTTCGTCACCGTCGAGCGGATGCTGCTGGCGCTGACGCTGGCCACCACCACCGCGGCGGGCAAGGCGCTGGCCGCGGCGGGGCTGACCGCGCAGAACCTCAACGCCGCGATCGACCGGCTGCGCGGCGGCCGCACCGCCGACACCGCCACCGCCGAGGACCGTTACGACGCGCTGAAGAAGTTCGCGCGCGACCTGACTGCGGCGGCGCATGAGGGCAAGCTCGACCCCGTGATCGGCCGCGACGAGGAAATCCGCCGCACGATCCAGATCCTGGCGCGCCGCACCAAGAACAACCCCGTGCTGATCGGCGAACCCGGCGTCGGCAAGACCGCGATCGCGGAAGGGTTGGCGCTGCGCATCGCCAATGGCGACGTGCCCGACACGCTGAAGGACCGCACGCTGATGGCGCTCGACATGGGCAGCCTGATCGCGGGCGCGAAATATCGCGGCGAGTTCGAGGAACGGCTGAAGGGCGTGCTCGACGAGGTCAAGGGCGCCGAGGGCCAGATCATCCTGTTCATCGACGAGATGCACACGCTGATCGGCGCGGGCAAGACCGACGGCGCGATGGACGCGTCGAACCTGCTCAAGCCCGCGCTCGCCCGCGGCGAGCTGCACTGCATCGGCGCGACCACGCTCGACGAATATCGCAAATATGTCGAGAAGGACCCCGCGCTCCAGCGGCGGTTCCAGCCGGTGTTCGTCGGCGAACCGACCGTCGAGGACACGATCTCGATCCTGCGCGGCATCAAGGAGAAGTACGAGCTGCACCACGGCGTGCGGATCACCGACGCGGCGATCGTGAGCGCGGCGACGCTGTCGAACCGCTATATCACCGACCGCTTCCTGCCCGACAAGGCGATCGACCTGATGGACGAGGCCGCCAGCCGCATCCGCATGGAGGTGGAGAGCAAGCCCGAGGAGATCGAATCGCTCGACCGGCGGATCATCCAGCTCAAGATCGAGCGCGAGGCGTTGAAGAAGGAAACCGACGCGGCGTCGAAAGACCGGCTGGCCAATCTGGAGGGCGAGCTCGCCAATCTGGAGCAGCAGTCGGCCGAGCTGACGACGCGCTGGCAGGCGGAAAAGGACAAGATCCAGTCCGAGGCCAAGATCAAGGAACAGCTCGACGCCGCCCGCATCGAGCTCGACCAGGCGCAGCGCACGGGCAATCTGGGGCGCGCGGGCGAGCTTTCCTATGGCGTCATCCCGCAACTGACGCGGCAGCTCGAGGAGGCGCAGAGCGCGACCCGCGGCGCGATGCTGCGCGAGGAAGTGACCAGCGACGACATCGCCGCGGTGGTGAGCCGCTGGACCGGCATCCCGGTCGACAAGATGCTCGAGGGCGAGCGCGAGAAGCTGCTCCAGATGGAGGCCGAGCTGGGCCGTCGCGTGATCGGCCAGGAG
>JAFABD010000075.1 GCA_023426225.1 Pseudomonadota bacterium
GAGTGACGACCGTGACTCCAACGAGCCCAGCGATCGGCTCGACGAGCCCGGATGCGGTGCCGATGGCCACCGCCGCAATGCGGCCATAGCCGATCGACGTCAGCGCGAGCGCGACTGCCAGCCCTTCGGGGATATTCTGCAATCCGATGCCCAGCGCGGTCACGCGGCCGGCCTCGAAGTCGCCGGCGCCGAAGCTGACGCCCACCGCCATGCCCTCGGGGAAATTGTGGAGCGTCACCGCCGCGACGAACAGCCCCACGCGCCGCACGCTCGCCGCCGCGATCCCCGGCGGGCCGAGCCCCAGCCGGTCGAGCGGCGGCACCCAGTCGTTGAGCCGCGCGATCGCCAGCGCGCCGAGCAGCACCGCCGCCACCACCTGCGCCGAGGCGAGCGTGCGCGAGGCGCCCTGCGCCTGCGCCGCCTCGATCGCGGGCAGGATGAGCGAGAAGAACGACGCCGCCAGCATCACCCCGGCGGCAAAGCCGAGCAGCAGATTCTGCTGGGCGTCGCTGGGCCGGCGCATGAACAGCACGGGCACCGCGCCCAGCGCGGTCGCCGCCCCGGCGGCAAGCGATCCCAGCGCTCCTGCAACGATCACCGGGTCCATCCGCCCTCCGCCATGGCGCCGCGGCGACATGCCGCGCCATCGGAAAACGGCCCGCCCCGCCCGCCGTTCCGGCGCCCTCCCCTTCCCCCAAGTTTCAAGGCAAGGAACGGGACGCCGTCGGGCGATCCCGCGCCTAGCAGGCCTGCTCCACATGAGGGAGTTGAAGCATGAAACGGATCGAGGGGAAGGTCGCCGTCATCACCGGCGCGAGTTCGGGCATCGGCGCGGCGGCGGCACGCCTGTTCGCCGCGCACGGTGCCGACCTGGTGCTCGTCGCGCGGCGCCGGTCGCGGCTCGACCTGCTGGTCGACGAAATCGAGGCCGGAGGCGGCCGCGCGGTGGCGGTGGCGGGCGATGTCGCCGATCCCGCGACGCACGACGCGGCGGTGGCTGCGGCGCGAACCGCGTTCGGCCGGCTCGACATCGCGTTCAACAATGCCGGGCTCGTCGGCGCGATGGCGCCGCTCGCCGCGATCACGCCCGCGCAATGGGACGAGGTGCTGGCGGTCAACCTCACCGCGGCGTTCCTGGGCGCGCGCGCGCAGATCCCGGCGATGCTCGAACAAGGCGGCGGCGCGCTGGTGTTCACGGGCAGCTTTGTCGGCAACAGCGTCGGGCTGCCGGGGATGAGCGCCTATGCCGCCGCCAAGGCCGGTTTGATGGGGCTGGTGCGCGGCATCACCGCCGATTACGCGGCCGCAGGCATCCGCGCCAACGCGCTGCTCCCCGGCGGCACCGCGACCGAAATGGCGGGCGACGCCGCCCAGCGCGAATGGGCGGCGGGGCTCCATGCGATGAAGCGCATCGCCGATCCCGACGAGATCGCGCAGGCCGCGCTGTTCCTCGCCAGTGACATGGCGAGTTTTGTCACCGGATCGGCGCTGTGGGTCGACGGCGGCAACGCCGCGGTCAAGCTGTAGCGCGGCACGGGCGGCGTCGCGGGCAGGCTCAGCCCGGCGACGCCGCCGATCCCGCGAGCAATCCGCCGTCGAGATTGAGCTCGGCGCCGGTCAGATAGGTCGCCTCGTCCGACGCGAGCATCACCGCCACCGCCGCCACCTCGTCGGGCGTCCCGAACCGCCGGAGCGGCGTGTCGACGACCAGCGCGCGCATCCGTTCCTCGCGATCGGGGCCGGTGCCCAGCATCGGCTCCCACATCGGCGTCAGGATCGCCGCCGGATGGATCGAATTGCACCGGATGCGCCAGCCCTGCTGCGCGCAATAGAGCGCGACGCTCTTGCTGTGGTTGCGCACCGCCGCCTTCGACGACGCATAGGCGGCCGCACCCGGAATGCCGACCAGCCCCGATCGCGACGAGATGTTGATGATCGATCCCGTACCCGCGCGCTTCATCGCGCCGATGGCATAGCGACAGCCCAGAAAGGTGCCGTCGAGATTGACGCGGTGGACCGCGCGCCAGTCCTCGAGGCTGGCATGTTCGGGATCGTGGCGGCCCGCCCCCGTTTCGAACCCCGTCACCCCGGCATTGTTGACGACGACGTCGGCGACGGGGACGGCCCGCGCCAGCCGCTGCCAGTCGTCCTCCTCGCGCACGTCGAGCGCGATGAAGGCGCATCCGATCGCCGCGGCGCTCGCCGTGCCGGCGGCGCCGTCGATGTCGGTCAGGAAGACGCGCGCGCCCTCCGCATGAAAACGGGCCGCGATCGCACGGCCGATCCCGCGTGCGGCGCCGGTGACGACGCACGTCTTTCCATTCAGTCTGGGCATGATGTTCCCGTATCCAGAGTCAGTCGGCCGACCGCGCCGGGGGCGGCGCCGTCGGCGTTCGGTCGATGTCCGCGTTCAGCGGTGACGCTGGATCATTTCGTGGGAACGCCTTCTTCTTGCGGGAACGGCTTGGTTCGGAAGCGAGCCTAGCCCTGCCGTCCGGCCGGCGCAAGCGCACCGGCCGGACGGACAACGACCCGCTGCGGCCGTCAGCCGCGATCGGCGGGTTCGGGCTGCTTGACACGCCCCGCGCCCGGGCCGGCGCCAAGCTCGGCGCCGGTCAGCGGATCGGCATCGGGGTCCGAACGGCCGCGCGCGGCGAGCTGCGCCAGCGCGGCGCGGTCCGATCCGTTCAGCTCGACGCTGGCGCTGCCGTCGCGCCCGTCGATCGGCATCGTCTGCTCGAGATCGTCGATCCGGTCCCATTGCTCGCCCGAATTCCACGGCCCCTGCATGTCGCCGTCGCCCTGCGACGTGTTCACATAGACATTGGCATATTGCTCCATCCCCGGCAGCTTGCCCGGCGGGAAATTGTCCTCGATCGAATAGAGCGCCTTTTCGAACGACTTCTGGTGCGCGACCTCGCGCGTCATCAGGAAGCCCAGCGCCTCCTTGATCCCCGGATCGTCGGTGATGTTGATCAGCCGCTCATAGACGATCTTGGCGCGCGCTTCGGCGGCGATGTTCGAACGCAGATCGACCGTCGGTTCGGCACGCGAGTCGATATAGGCGGCGGTCCACGGCACCCCCGCCGAATCGACCAGCGCCGGGCCGCCGCCGAACAGGATCGATTCCTTCGCGCTCGTGCCCGTCTGGCCCACCATCGCGAACAGCTCGGCCTCGGCCTGCTGCGCCTCGGAAAGCTGCGCCCGCGCGCCCTTGTTGAGCATCGCGACGATCGACCCGATCACCTCCAGATGGCTCAACTCCTCGGTCGCGATGTCGAGCAGCATGTCGCGGCGGCCCGGATCCTCCTCGCCCAGCCCCTGGGTGAAATAACGCATCGCGGCGGCAAGCTCGCCATCGGCACCGCCGAACTGTTCGAGCAGCATGCAGGCGAGCCGCGGATTGGGCTCGGACACGCGCACCGTGTACTGAAGTCGCTTGTTGTGCATGAACATGGGAAGCACCTCCTGGTTCTTCACGTTCAAGCGTGCGGCGACGATGCCCGTTTCGTGCGATTCGGCCTGAAATGATAAAATCAATCGCGCCTGACAGCTCGCGCGGCGCTTGATCGGTTCAGTCGATCAACGCTGATCTGCATCATTAAACCAGATTATCGCACCGCCACGGCAATGGCCGGCACCCCGCCGGACCGCGATCAAGCGACGATGACGTTACGGAAACCGGCGCGCGCCGTCGCTTTGGGTCCGGTTCGTAACAAATTGTTTCTGCGCCGACATAACACTTACGTAATATTCCCTAACTATCGAGCGCGGCATGGCAAAGAAGGGGAGCTTTGCAGACGCGGCAATCACGCTGCGCCGTAATCGGCGCGGCGCGGTCAGCATCATCGGCGCGTTCGCGCTGGTCGGCGTGATCGGCTTTGCCGCGCTCGCAGTCGACATCAACCGCGGCTATGACCAGCGCGTGACCAACCAGCGCGTCGCCGACATGGCCGCGCTCGCCGCTGCGCTCGCCTATCGCAACAACGCACAGACCGGCGTGCTGCAACCCACCGCCGAGGACATGGCAGTGGCGAACGGCATCACCGGCGCGACCGTCACCGCCGAACTCGTCGACAACGTTCCCACCGCCGGCAGCAAGGCGGTGAAGGTCCGCATCGTCAAGCCCGTGCCGATTGCGATCGGCGCCGCGCTGGGGCTGCGCGGCAGCTATGACGTCGCCGCCACCGCCTATGCCGCGGTCAGCACCGTCTCGATCGCGCCGCCCTGTTTCCTGTCGCTCGCGGCATCGGGCGTCGGCGTCAGCACCTCGGGCGGCGCGACGATCGACACGCCCGACTGTTCGGTCGCCGCGGTGAGCGCGATCGAGAACAACGGCACGCGCATCGCCGCCAAGAACATCATTTCGGGATCGGGATCGATCACCAACAGCTGGGGCACGCTCACCGCCGACCAGATCCGCTATGCGGGCAGCTTCACCAACCCGTCGTGGAACGGCAACATCCCTTCGGCGGATAAGATCGTCCGGATCGCGACGCCGCTCGCCGACCCGCTCGCCGACAATGCCGATCTGGCCGCGGCACGCACGCTGCTGGGCACCAGCGTCGCGCCGCGGACGCTGGCCGACCCGGTGACGCCCGCGGGCAGCGACTGGATCATCAGCTGGTCGCCCTCGGCCAATGTCCAGGGCTTTCGCCAGGGCAGCTCGGGCAATTTCGTGATCCCGGCGGGCAATTACACGATCGGCCAGCTCTTCATCGACGGCGGGCTCAACGTCCGCTTCGCCAGCGGCTCGCGGATCACCGTCGCCAAGGGGATCTATGTCGGCGGCGGATCGACCGTCGAGTTCGGCGATGTCGACCTGAAGGTCAATGGCGGGTTCAACAGCGGATCGGGCGGCATCCGCTTCGGCAACGGCAGCTTCGCGATCGGCAGCGGCGTGGTCAATCTGGCGGGCACCAACGTGTTCGGCGACGGCGACGTCACGATCAATGCGGGCGTGACGATCAGCGGCGGGACGACGCTGCGCATGGGCAAGGGCAACCACGCGTTCCAGAGCATCTATGTCGGCGGCGGCAGCTGGATGACGTTGGGCGACGGCGATCTCGACGTGCGGGCGGGAATCAGCGTCGCGGGCAGCTCGACGCTGGCTGCGGGCATCGGCGCCTATCGGCTGGGACGCAACGGGTCGGGCAACGCGATCGAGCTGTCGGGCAGCGCGGTGATGCTGATGGGCGACGGCAGCTTCAGCGCCGACGGCTCGATCACCACCGCGGGGGGCAGCCGGCTGGTGTTCGGCCGCACGCCCAACCATCTGATCAACGGCAACCTCTCGATCGCCGGCTCGGTGCTGTTCGGCACCAGCCGCTATACCGTCGCGGGCAATTTCACCAACGGCACCGGCGGGACGGTGTGGCCCTACACCTCGCCCGTCACCGGGCTCACCTATGGCAACACGCTCGAAGGGGTGAACGTCGCGGGCTATGACATGGCGGGCGTCAACGTGTCGTTCGTGCTGGGCGGGACGGTCAACCTCGCCGGGGGCGCGCGCACGCTGCTGATCGCGCCCTCGACCGGCGTCAGCGGCGGGGCGATCGCCGACGTGCTGATCGACAGCCAGACGAGCGGCGCGACCAACTGGGGCGCAGGGGCGCAGAATGTGTTCGTCGGCGCGGTCCACCTGCCCAATTCGGACCTGACGATGAGCGGGGGCAGCACCACGCTGTCGGCGGGCCAGTGCTTCATGCTGATCGCCAACCGCATCACCGCGACGGGCGGCGCGGCGGCGGGCTCGGCGTGCAAGAGCATCACCGGCGGCAGCGCCGGCGGCGCCGGCCAGCAGATCCGGCTGGTGCGGTGATGGCGATGCGGATGCTTGCCCTGCGGCTGGGGCGCGACCGGCGCGGCGTGGCGACGACCGAGTTCGCGCTGCTGACCGTGTTCTTCTTCTTCACGATCCTCGCCGCGCTCGACATCGCGGGCCTGCTGATCGCGCGCACGCAGCTCGGCACCGCCGTCGCCGGCGCCGCCAACGCCGCCTTCGCCAATCGTGACAGTGTAAACTTCCTAAACATCCCCACCTTCGTCACCCAGGCGGCACAGGCCCCGGCAGCAACGCCGGTGACGGTGACGATCGGCTGCAACGGCGGCACGAACAATTGCACGAACGGCAGCAGCCGCACCTGCACCTGTCTCGGCCGCGACGGCCGCTATGTCGCGGCGAGCTGCGGCGCGACCTGTTCGGGCAGCAACATGTCGGCCGGGGCGACGGCGGGCTATTACCTGACCGTCCGCGCCAGCTATCCCTATCGCCCCGTGCTGCTCCCGCGCGGCGTGCTGGGCGATGCGACGGTGACGCAGAGCGCGACGGTGCGGCTGCAATGATCCGATCGCCCGCCCGCCATGCCGCCGCCATGCTCGCGCGCTGTCGCCGTGGCGTCACCGCGGTCGAGTTCGCACTGGTCGCGCCGGTGTTCATGATGCTGTTGTTCGGGCTGATTGAGGGCGGGCGGATGCTGTGGCTCAAGCAGACGCTCAACGAGGTCGCGTTCAGCACCGCGCGCTGCATGTCGGTGGGGACCGACTGCCCGACGCTGGCGCAGCAGCGCGCCTATGCCGTCACGCGCGCCGCCGGCTATGGCGTGACGATCACCGCCGCGGACATCACGATCACCGCCAACACCAGTTGCGACGGCAATGCGAACGCCAACCGCATCTCGATCACCGAACGCTTCAACTCGCCCGTGCTGGGGCTGCTGCCGATGCTGCCGTCGACCGTGGCGGCGCATGCCTGTTTCCCGACGCTGGGCTGATCGCGCGCGGTCGCGGCCGGGGTCGGCCCCTGCGCCGATGCCACCCCATCGCGCAGGCCCGCATCGTGCCGCCGCCGGGCGGCACGGCGCGGGAACGGCCTTCCCTCCCCCTTGGGCCCGGGCGCCTAGCCGGGCAGCGTGACAGGATGATGACGCGCGCTCATTCCGCCTGCGCCAGTTCGGCGGCACGGCGGCGGGTGCGGGCAAAGATGTCCCAGGCCGCGATGAACATCGCCGCGATCACCGGCCCGATGACGATGCCGTTGAACCCCATGATCTCAAGCCCGCCCAGCGTCGTCACCAGCACGACGTAATCGGGCATCCGCGTGTCGCGACCGACCAGGATCGGGCGCAGCACATTGTCGACCATGCCGATCACGAACAGCCCGCAGAAAACAAGGATCAACCCCTTCACGATCGCCCCGTTCGCCAGCAGCCAGATCGCGACCGGCACCCAGACGATCCCCGTGCCGATCGCCGGGAGCAACGAAAAGGCCGCCATCAGCACGCCCCACAGCAACGCGGCCTGGATGCCGAGCAGCGCAAACACCGTCCCGCCGATCGCCCCCTGGACGATCGCGACGACCAGGCTGCCCTTCACCGTCGCGCGTACCACCGCGAGGAACTTGTCGACCAGCGCGTCCCACAATTCGGGCGACAGCGGCACGGCGCCGCGAACCCGCGCCGCAAGCGGCTCGGCATCGCGCAGCATGAAGAAGCTGAGATAAAGCATCACGCCCAGCGCGACGACGAACGAGAAGGCGCCCTGCCCCACGCTCAGCATCTGCTTGGCGATCCCCTGAATGCTGTTCATCAGCCCGCTCGTCAGCCGATCGCGCACCGCGCCCAGATCGTCGAGCCCCACGCGGGCCAGCATCTCACGCAGGAAATCGGGAAGCGCCGCCTGCACCCGGTCGAACACCGCCGCGGCGTCGATCTGGTCGGGTTGCAGCCGCGCATAGACCTCGCCCAGCTGGTCGACGACCAGCGCGCCGAGGATCAGCGCAGGAACGATCACCGTCCCGACCAGCGTCAGCAACGCCAGCGCCGCCGCCAGATTGCTGCGCCCGGGCATCCGCGCGCGGATCGCGCGGTGCAGCGGGGCGAACACCACCGCCGCGATCAATGCCCACAGAATCGCGCCGAACATCGGCTGCACGATCCAGCCGAACGCCAGCGTCACCACGACGATCAGCAGCAGAAAGGTGCGATCCTCAAGTTGGCTGGGGCGCGTGGGGAGGCGGTCGGGCATCGGCAGGACGATCCATGGTTGAAGGAAACAAGATGAAGGTCTCTGGCAGAACAACTTCCATGCTGCGCGGGAAAGGGGAACGGCCGTCCCCCCGCAAGATCAACGGCGCGCGGCAAGCGCACCTGTAAGCACGTTCTGCAACTCCTCAATCCGGAAAGGCTTGCGCACCAGTGTTGCGCCGGCGCCGGCGACGCGCTCGATTGCAGCCGTGTCCGAATAACCACTGGCGAAAACGATCGGCAGCTCCGGCCAGCGCTCCCATGCCGCGCGCGCCACTTCGGCACCGTTCATGCCGGGCATGGCAAAATCGAGCACCACCAGATCGGGGCGCACCCGCTCGATCGCGGCCAGCCCGCTCGGGCCGTCCGCCGCTTGTTCCGCCCGATAGCCCAGCGCCTCGAGCGCATCGATAAGGACATGACGGAGATCGTTATCATCGTCGATGACCAACACCGTAGCGGGTCGTGCCGCGGCATCCGCCGCCTCATGTACCTGATCCGCCTCCCCATCAGGGACAGTCTCGCTGCGCGGCAGGATCAAACGGACCGTCGTACCCTTTCCGGGCGCGCTGCTGATCCGTGCAATTCCGCCAGCCTGGCGTGCAATGCCATAGACCTGGCTCAGCCCGAGCCCGGTTCCCTTGCCGACCCCTTTGGTGGTGAAAAATGGGTCGAACGCGCGCGCCAGCGTCTCCGGCGGCATACCAGCCCCATCGTCGCGAACTTCAAGTTCCACATATTCGCCGCCTTTCAGCTCTGGATCGTCATCGATCACCAGCGGCCGGATCGCGACGGTGACTTCCCCCCCTTCCGGCATCGCATCGCGCGCGTTGATCGCAAGGTTGAGGACCGCCATTTCAAGCTGGGTCGGGTCAGACATCACCGCCAGCCGCGCACCGTTCAAGTCGACGTGCAGCCGGATCATCGGCCCGAGCGCACGCTCCAGCATCGGCCGCAGCGTCTCGATCACCGACTGGACCAGTACGGGTTTGAGCTCGATCCGCTGCGCGCGGCTGAATGCCAGCAACTGCCCTGTCAGCTTCGCCCCCCGCTCCGCAATGGTCATCCCGTTCTCGGCCCAACGCTGAACGCGCTCGGACGAATCGGGCCGACGACGGATCAGGTCGAAATTGCCCATGATCGCAGCGAGCAGGTTGTTGAAATCATGCGCGATGCCGCCGGTGAGCTGGCCGACCGCCTCCATCTTCTGCGCTTGGCGCAACGCCTCCTCGGCACGAACGCGTGCGGTGACGTCGCGCGCGCTGCCGATGATCCGGCGGATACTGCCGTCAGGCTCGATCACCGGCACCAGCACCGTGTCCCAGTGGCGCACGCCGGCCGGAAAATCGAGCACCTCGCGATACGAGATCGGGTGGCGCGCCGCGATCGCGCGGCGATAATTGGCGGCGACCGCACTCGCCGCGGGTTCGGGCAATTGCGCATGAAGCGGCTTGCCGCGGATCGTTTCGGTGCTCAGCCCTGTGGCGGCCTCGTGTGCGGGGTTGAGTTCCTCCAGCGTCAGCCCGCCGTCGGGATCGACGCCGACGACGAACAGCGCCTCGGCCGTGTTCTCGAAATAGGCGCGATACATCGCGTCGGCCTGACGCCGCGCCGCCTCGGCCGCCTCGGCCAGCGCGCGCGCCTGGCGTTCATCCTCGTTGCGCCGCCGATCCTCAACGTCGAGCAGCACACCTGGAAAATAGAGCGGCGTCCCATCGACGTCATGGTCGACACGACCATTGGCCTCGATCCAGTAATAGCGCCCGTCGTCACGCCGGACGCGATACTGATGCGCGTATCGTCCGCCGCGCGCGATCGCCGCATCGATGGCGGCGATCAGTCCATCCCGGTCGTCCGGGTGAACATTGGCGATCACCTGCTCCAGGCTGAGCCCCTCACGCCCCAACGTGGGGTCGATGCCAAAGGCAAGCGCGAACTGCTCGTCGACGCTGAACCGATCGCTAGGCAGGTGCCAGAACCAGGTGCCGATGATTGCCCCGGCCTCGTGCGCCAACTGAATTCGTTCGGCATTGAGGCGCGCCTGTGCCTCGCTCTCGCGCAAGCGGCGCTGCGTCAGCACCGCCTCGGTCGTCTCGACGACGATCGCGAGCACACCCGCGGGCTTGCCGCTCTCGTCAAGTACGGGCGAATAATCGAGGTTCATGAACACCTGCTCGGCCGCACCGTGGCGATAGAGCGTCAGTTCCTGATCCTTGTAGGCGAGCGTTCCGCCGGCGAGGACGACCTTCATTACATGGTCGTTGAAATCGGCGACTTCCGGCCACCCCTCCCGAACCGGGCTGCCAAGCAATTGCGGATGGCGCCCGCCCGCGAACACCGAATAGGCGTCGTTGTAGAGCATGATGCCCTCGACACCCCACAGCATGACCATCGGCACGGGCGAACGCAGCAGGATCGCGGTCGCCGTCTTTAGCGATTGCGGCCATCCCGTGATCGGGCCAAGCGGCGTCCGCGACCAGTCGCGCGCCGCGATCAACGCCGCGCATTCGCCGCCGCCCGCCAGAAAGACGTGCGCGTCCGCCCCCGTATTCGCCATCACCCCGGTTTCACCGTGCCCCTGGCCCAACTGGCACCTCCAAGTCGCCCCAACCCTGGATCGGCCACCGTCCGGCAGCAATCGGGTTTAGCGCAACTAAAGACGCGGGGGAACGGCTTGTTCCGTCACATCAATGGTTTGTCGACATGCAGGACGCCGCCATCACGTTCGGGCAGCGATCGCGCGCAAAATCGCCGCGCCATAGGAAGACTTGGCAAGCGCCGCCGCCTGGGTACGGGCGCTCTCGATGTCGATCAGCCCCAGATGCAGCGCGATTTCCTCAAGGCAGGCAATCTGGATGCCTTGCCGATGCTGAATCGTCCGGACGAATTCGGCGGCCTCGATCAGGCTGTCATGCGTACCGGTGTCCAGCCACGCAAAGCCCCGCCCCATCTGTTCGACGCGCAATTGCCCGGCGTCGAGATAACGGCGGGCAAGATCGGTGATCTCCAGTTCGCCGCGCGACGACGGCCGCAGCGCCGCGGCATGGTCGGATACCGCGCCATCGAAGAAATAAAGCCCGGTCATCGCACAGTTCGACCGGGGCACCGCCGGTTTTTCTTCCAGACTGTCGATCCGGCCGTCGGCATCGAAACCGATCACGCCATAACGCCGCGGATCTTCGACCTGGTAGCCGAAGATCGTCGCCCCGCCCTCCATCTCGATCCGCGCCGCCGCCTGTCGGCACATTGCGACCAGGCCGTTGCCATAGAAGATGTTGTCGCCGAGGATCATCGCCACGGGAGCGCCCGCGAGCCAGTCGCGGGCCAGCGTGAACGCCTGGGGCAGCCCTTCGGGCCGCGGCTGCACGAGGAAATCGATCGACAGCCCCAACCGGCTTCCGTCGCCGAAGAGGCGGCGGTAATTGTCGACATAGTCGGGACTAGAGACGATGAGGATCTCGGTGATCCCGGTCAGCATGAGCACCGACAACGGGTAGTAGATCATCGGCTTGTCGTAGACGGGCAGCAGCTGCTTGTTCACCACCAGCGTCGCGGGGTGCAGGCGCGTTCCGCTGCCCCCGGCAAGCACGATGCCCTTCATGCGTCTGCGCCCCCGCCCAGCCCGCGGCGGCGCTGCGCATCCCCCTGCGCATCGAGCCAGTCGCGATGTTCCAGATACCATCTGACGGTCGCCTCCAGCCCCGCCTCCAGCGTCCATCGCGGAGCCCAGCCGAGTTCGTCCCGAATCCGGGCAGCGTCGATCGCATAACGCTGGTCGTGCCCCGGCCGATCGGCGACGAAAGCGATGCGATCGGCATGAGGACGGCCGTCCGGACGCGGGGCAAGGCGGTCGAGAATCGCGCACAGCGATCGCACCAGATCGACATTGCGCCGCTCCCCGTCGCCGCCGACCGCATAGCGGCGCCCGGGGCTCCCCGCCTCGAGCACGCGGCATAGCGCGCGGACATGATCGTCGACGTGGAGCCAGTCGCGCACCTGCTGCCCC
This sequence comes from Pseudomonadota bacterium, assembly GCA_023426225.1. GTDB lineage: Bacteria > Pseudomonadota > Alphaproteobacteria > Sphingomonadales > Sphingomonadaceae > Sphingomonas. The sequence continues at coordinate 12,031 of JAFABD010000075.1, forward strand.
TGGCCGTAAACGGGCAACGGCGCGCCGGCGAGCGCGCGGCCGATCATCAGCGGGATCAGCTTTTCCGGAAATTGCCACGGGCCGTAGTTGTTCGAACAGTTGGTGATGAGCACGGGCAGACCATAGCTGTGCCCCCACGCCGCAACGAGATGGTCGGACCCGGCCTTGGTCGCCGAGTAGGGCGACCGGGGGTCATAGGCACTCCCCTCATCGAAGCGCCCGGTGGGTCCAAGCGAGCCGAACACCTCGTCGGTCGAAATGTGGTGAAAGCGGAACGCCGCGGCTGCCGTCTGGGGAAGGCTGTCACGCCATGCCCGGGCGGCCGCGAGCAGCCGGTAGGTACCGACCAGGTTGGTGGTGACGAAGGCGTCGGGATCGTCGAGCGAGCGGTCGACATGGCTCTCGGCGGCAAGGTGCGACACCCAGTCGGGGCGAAAGGCGGCAAATGCCCGCGCCAGCCCGTCGCCGTCGCGGATGTCGAGCCGGAGGAAGCGGAAGCGCGGGTTGTGCGACACAGACGCCAGCGGCGCGAGCGACCCGGCATAGGTCAGCGCGTCGATCACCAGCACTTCGTGCGACGTGTGCTCGATCAGGTGGCGCGCCAGCGCCGAGCCGATAAAGCCCGCACCGCCGGTCACCAAGATGCGTTTGGGGGACGCGTCGGGCGCCACCATGCGATTGTCCTCTGGCCTGCAACCGCGTTGCGACTAGCCCAAAAGGGTTAACCGCTGATTGGCTGCGCGCCGCCGTTTCGACATCTCGACATTGCGACGTGTCGACACGTCGATGTGTCGAACGGCGGGCTAGAAGCCGCCGTGGAGCCGCAGCGCGACGACGTTCGCCGGTCCGCGATCGCGATTATAGCCGGGATTGGCGACGTGCTGATAGTCGAGGCTCAGGTCGATGCCCCGGCGCGGTTGCCAGTCATAATAGGCCTCGACGATCGCCTCGTCGCCCGGACGGGCAAGGCTGCCGTCGCCCACCAGCACGCCGATCCCGCCCGCGGCAAGGTAGCGCTGATGCGTCGCCCCGATCGCATTGACGACGCCCGCGAGCCCGATCCGGTCCTGAGACCGCCCCCAGCCCTTGCCCCCCAGCGCAAGGCCGAGCGCGAGCGAGCGGTCGATATCGGTGAAGTCATAGGGCTCGACCGCCGGGTCGGCGAAACCGGCGCGGGCGAACAGCCCGAGCTGGTCGCCGAGCTGCTGTTCGAGGTTGATCGCCATCCCCGCGCGCGTCGTCACGCGCCGCACCTGCGCCGTGTCGGGCGCGCGCCCCGCCCCCGCCAGCGCCAGCGCATCGTCGAAGCGGCCGAAACGACCGCGGTTGCGAAACAGCGTCACACGCACCGCGCCGGGCTGCCCCGCCAGCCGGTGACGATGCTCGATCTCGGCGACGAGCTGGTTCTGGCCGAAGTCGCGCTCGAGCGTCTCGCCGTTGGGCACGCGGCTGAGGTTGAAGGCGCCGGCACGCAGCGTCCAGCGTCCCGTGTACCACTCTGCGGCGGCGCCGGTGCTGTATCCCCAGGCGTCGGCAGCATAGTCGAAGCTGCCGGTATCGACGAGCGACCAGTTGAGGAAATCCCCGCGCGGATCGTGGGCATAGCGGTTGGTGTCGAACACGTCGCCCACCCCGAACTTGCCGATCGTCAGCACAACGCGATTGTCGGCGACGCGGCCGGCAAGCTGGTTGGGTGCCGCCGCGACGGCGGTGGTGCCGCCGCCCAGCCCGATCGTCTGGCGCAGGAACAGCCGCTGGAGCCGCAGATAGGGGTGCGCCTTGCCGACCTTGTACGCCTCGGCGCTTGGAAAGCCCGCCACGCCCAGCGTGTCGGACAGCCCGAAACCCTGATCCACCTCGGGGTTCACCCACAATTCGGCGCCCGCCCAGGGGCTGACCCCGGCATAGAGCGTGGCGTCGATCGTCTCGCGAAACTGGCGCGGGGCGAGGCTGTTCGGGCCGGTCGCGTCCGACCGGAAACCGCCGACGCCCTGTGCGACGAGCGTCGCCTGGCCATGCACCGCCCATGCCTGCGGCTCGGGCGACGGGTCGTCCTGGGCGGCGGCAGGCAAGGGCAGCAGCGCCAGGCCAAGCGCCAGCCACCGGCAACGCCCCTCGCGGCGATCGCGGACGGGGCCAAAGGGCAAGCGGCGGAGCGAAAGCAGCATCGGAAAACCTTGGCAGGACAGACAGGCCGAAAGGGGCGCCGCCCCCTAGCCCAAGCCGATGCCGGGGGGAAGCGCGATACGCGCGGCGATGCGACAATCCCGCGGCCCGGGGCTGGCGCAGGCGCCCCGGCGTTCCTAGCTGGGGGCGGCATTTCCCCCAATGATCCGCAAAGGCGATCCCCCATGAAGATCCTGATGGTCCTCACCTCGCACGACCAGCTCGGCAACACCGGGCACAAGACCGGTTTCTGGCTCGAGGAATTTGCCGCCCCCTATTACCGCTTCAAGGACGCGGGCGCCGAGGTGACGATCGCCTCCCCCGCGGGCGGCCAGCCGCCGCTCGATCCCAAGAGCGACCTGCCCGACTTCCAGACCGAGGCGACGCGCCGGTTCAAGGCCGATCCGGCCGCGCAGGCCGCGCTTGCCGCAACGGTGCGGTTGGCGACGGTCGATGCGGGCGGTTTCGACGCCGTCTTCTATCCGGGCGGGCACGGGCCGCTCTGGGATCTGGCCGAGCTCGACAGCTCGATCGCGCTGATCGAGGCGTTCGAGCGCGCGGGCAAGCCGATCGGCTTTGTCTGCCACGCGCCGGGCGTGCTGCGCCACGTCAAGGCGGCCGACGGCACGCCGCTCGTCAAGGACCGCCGCGTCACGGGCTTCACCAATGGCGAGGAGGCGGCCGTCGGGCTGACCGACATCGTCCCCTTCCTGGTCGAGGACGAGTTCCGCCGGCTGGGCGCCCGTTATGAAAAGGCGGGCGACTGGGCGCCGTTCGCGATCACCGACGGCCGGCTGGTGACGGGGCAGAACCCCGCCAGTTCCGAGGCCGCCGCCGACGCCCTGCTGGCGCTGCTGCGCTGATCGCAGCGCCGCTTACCCGCCGGCCCGGGGCGCAGGGCCCGGCCGGCGGGGCAAGGCTCAGAACAGCCGCGTGAGCAGGTAAAACAGCGCCCCCACCGCCGCCGAGGCGGGGATGGTGATGATCCAGGCGACGATGACGTTGCTCGCCACGCCCCAGCGCACCGCCGACGCGCGCCGCGCCGTGCCCGCCCCGACCACCGCGCCGGTGATCGTGTGCGTCGTCGAAACCGGAATCCCCAGCCACGACGCCCCGAACAGCACGATCGATCCCGCCGCCGACGCGCTGAAGCCCTGGTGCTGCGACAGCTTGGTGATGCGCGATCCCATCGTCTCGATGATCTTCCACCCGCCCGAAAGCGTCCCCAGCGCGATCGCGATATAGCAGGCGATCGCGACCCAGTGCGGCACCTCGAACTTCCCGTGCAGATAGCCGGTCGAATAGAGCAGCACCGTGATGATCCCCATCGTCTTCTGCGCGTCGTTGAGCCCGTGGCTCAGCGAATAGGCGCCCGAGGAGATCAGGTGGAGAAACCGGAAACTGCGCTCCGCCCCACGCGAATCGGCGCGCCGGAACAGCCAGCTCGTCAGCAGCATCACCAGCATGGCCAGGATCATGCCGATCGTCGGCGACAGGACGATCGCGATCAGCGTCTTGTTGAGCCCCGCCCATTTGACGCCGCTCAGCCCGGCATGGGCGATACCCGATCCGATCATCCCGCCGACCAGCGCATGGCTCGACGACGACGGAATCCCCTTCAGCCAGGTGACGATGTTCCAGAACATCGCCCCCACCAGCGCGCCGAACACCACCGCGGGCGTGATGAGGTTGCGCTCGATCAGCCCCTGCCCGATCGTGTCGGCGACCTTGTGCAGGCTGGGAAAGGCGACGGTGAGGAAATAGGCGGCGAAGTTGAACGTCGCCGCAAAGGCGACGGCGTGGACCGGCTTGAGCAGCCGCGTCGCCACCACCGTCGCGATGGAGTTGGCGGCGTCATGCAGGCCGTTGAGGAAGTCGAAGGCCAGCGCGACCAGGATCAACCCGATCAGCAGCGGAAGCGCGAGTTCGTGCATTTTGGTGCGGCCCGATCAGGCGTGGTCGATCACGATGCCGTCGATCTCGTTCGCGACATCCTCGAACGCGTCGACGATCCGTTCGAGATGCTTGTACACCTCGCGCTGGACCGAAAAGAGCAGCGGATCGCTCGCTCCCAGTTCCCTGAAGCCGCGCTTCAGCCCGGCACGGTGAATGTCGTCGGCATGGCTCTCGATCCGCACCAGCCGTTCGGTCAGCTCGTGCAGCCGCTTGCCGTTGCGCCCGACGTCGCGAAGCAGCGGCATCGCCTCGCCCACCAGCCGGGCGGCGTCGACGATGATCGCGACCATGTCCTTCATTTCCTGTTCGAACTGCGTGACTTCGTACAGGTCGATCGCCAGCACCGCCGCCTGCATCTCGTCGATCGCATCGTCGAGCGAGCCGATCAGCGAGGTGATGGCGCCGCGGTCGAACGGGGTCAGGAAGGTCTCGCGTACCGTGCGCAGCATTTCGCGCGTGATCTCGTCGGCATCGTGCTCGCGCTCGATCACCTCGCGGATATGATCGCGGCCGCCGTCCTGCACCAGCCGCGCCAGCGCATCGGCGCCGGCCGCGACGGTTGCGGCATGGGCCTCGAAAAGCTCGAAGAAATTGCCCGTCTTCGGCAGCAGCCGCTGGAACCAAGCAAACATGGAAGTGACTTTCGATTTATGGGCAACGGCGGCCAGGATGCCGGTGCGCTGGGTTGCTGCCTTGAATTCGGATTGGCCGAACGACCGGATCAGGTCGCGCAGATCGGGCTCGTCGACCGCGGCGGCGGCATCGGCGAGGCTGAACCACCGCCGCTCGCGCTGCGACTGTTCCTTCCACGCCGGCAGTTCGGTGTTCACCGCCAGCGGAAAGACGTCGACGTCGATCATCAGCGACGCGCCGTTCTTGCGCCGCTTGCGATAGCGGTACGAGCCGAGCGCCGTGGGGCAGACGAGCCCCAGCACCCCCGCCTCCTCCTGCGCCTCCAGCGCGGCCGCACTGTGCGCCGCCATGCCCGCCATGGGATTGCCCTTGGGAATCACCCAGCGCCCGCTGTCGCGCGAGGTGACGAGCATGATCCGCACGGGCGCATCGACGCCCGGCCCATCGGTGCGGTACGGCAGGGCGGCAATCTGGCGAATGGCGGGGCGCTCCCTGGGGCGGCACGGTGAAGACGGATCGGCCGGTCGGCGCAAGCGCGGCGCCGTCGGGCGCGCCGCTTCCGTCCAGGGCGACGGCAGCCTTGCGCCGCCCCGGACAGCGGCTACTGTCACAAATCCGTTACCAGTCAAGCGTTCGAGGGCCGATTTCCGCCATGTCCGGGTTCCCGCCTGTTCGATCGCCCTGCCGCACCGCCGCCGCAGCGGTGGCCGCCGCGCTCGGAACGCTTGTGGCGATGCCGGCCTGTGCCCAGCGGGAGGACGAGCAGCTCTGGCTGCAAGTCAATGCCAGTGTTCCGCTTTCCGAAACGACCCGGCTGACGGTCGAGCAGATTGCGCGCTTCGGTGATCGCGACGGCGGGCTGTTCCAGACCGAATTCGGCGGGCTGGTCAGCCATCGCGTCGGCCGGCGGTTCGAAGTCGGCATCGGCTATCGCCGCGTGGGCGCGCATGGCGGCAACCGCGCCGCGGACGAGGATCGCCTGCGCCAGCAGGTCGTCGGCAATTTCGGCCGGCTGACGGTGCGGCTTCGCCTCGACGAACGCTTTCACCCCGACGGCCCCGAAATCGGGTTCCGGCTGCGTCCGCAACTGCGCTACGCCGTGCCGGTCGGAACGCACGGCGCCGCGCTGTTCGTCAGCCATGAAAGCTTCTACCTGCCCAACGCGACGCGCTGGGGGCAGCGCCAGGGCTATGAACGGATGCGCAACCTGTTCGGTGCGACCTTGCCCATCGCGCGCGGCCTGAGCGCCGACATCGGCTATCTCAACCAGTTCCGTCCGGCGCGGCGCGGCGTGCGCGCACAGATGGACCATGCGCTCGCGATGCAACTGACGATCCGCCTCGGCCGCGATTCGGCCGGTCGCTAGGCTTTGCTCGCCCCTGCCCCCTCGCCCGACGGGCCATCGGCCTGCCAGTACGGCTTGAGCCTGGCTTCGAACCGGCGAAGCTCCTCGTCCAGCAGCGCGACCTTGGCGTCGTTCTCCTCGGCGATCGCCTGCCGGATCCGCGCGCAAAGCTCCGCGACGGCCTGGCGGGCATAGGCGACGGCATTGGGCTCGCGGTCGATCACCTCCGTCGCGCGTCCCGCCAGCGAAGTCAGCAGCGCCAGCGCCTCGGCATCGACCGTTCGCGGCTTCTGGTCGAGCAGGCACAGCGTGCCCAGCGCGAAGCCGTCGCCCGTGACGAGCGGCGCAGCATAATAGGCACGGACGTTCATCTCGATCACGGCCGGGGCAAACTTGAAGCGCGGCTCGCGCCACGCATCGGCGACGCAGAGCGGGGCAAAGCCCGGGATCTGGATGGCCGCGTCGCAAAAACTGTCGGGTCGGGCGAACTCGCGCGGATCGAAGCCATAGGCCGCGGCCAGCCACAGGCGCGTTCGATCGACGATCGAGACGGCGGCGTATGGAAATCCCGTCGCGGTGGCGACGCGCTCGACGATGCGCGAGAGCTCGGCGTCACCTTGCATCCCGAACACGCCGCTGGTGAGGACGCGAACCTGACGCCGGACCTCGGCCGCGCTCTCGACGATGCTGTCGCAGTTCTGGTGCATCATCCCCAATGCTCGCGATCCCGAACGACGGCGCGGCAAAGCCTTGCCGTACAACGCGGAATATCGGGCGGATGCTGCCGCAATCGGTGCGGGCGCGCAATGCCGAACTTGGCGCGGCGGCAGGGCTGCCCCGGCGCACCGGGATCAGGGCAGACGGCCCGAACGGCGCGCGGCGGTCAGTCGCCGATCGGGCTTTCGCCATATTTGCGCAGCACGTCGTTGAAGGCCTCGGCCATCAGCGCCTGGAGGCTGCGCCCCTGGCGGCGGGCGAGCATGTGCATCGCAAGCGACATTTCGGGCGAGAAGAAGCCCGCGATCTGCTTGCGGCCCTCGCGGCTCGCGGGGCGGCCGCTTTCGCGCGGCGCTGTTTCCCCGCCGGCGACGGGCGCGGCCGCGACCGGTGCGGGCGGCGCGGTGCGGAGATTGGCGAAGCTGGGTTTGCGGCTCATGCACTTGCCTTTCGCTTGCGGGGTGTCGGCATGCCGATCTGTCGACATGTCCACTTGTAGAGTTCGCGGACCTCGTCGGCCGCCTTGCCGGTCGGCTCGGCCTCCAGCACGGTGCGCCCCGCCGCGCTGGCATGGCGATAGATGGCGCGGTCGGGAAGCAGCACCGGGCACGGCGGCGCGCCGAAACTGTCGACCAGTTCGCCCGCCTCCTGATAGACGCGCGGCGCGTTGGGCGCGCCGGCGGTGAAGACGACGAAACCGGGCTTGCGCAGCAACTGGACCAGCTTGGCCGAGGTCTGGATCGCCGAAAGGTCGAACGCGCTGGGGCGGCACGGCATCAGCACCAGGTCGGCGATCTCGACCGCGGCGCGCGCGGCGCTGTCGGCGTGCGGCGGCGTGTCGATCACCACGAGTTGCGCGCCCTGTGCCTGGGCCTGCGCAACCTTTGCGGCCAGCCGCGGCGGCGGGCTGTCGATCACCTCGGGCGGCAGTTCGCCGCGCCACGCGGCCCATTGGCTCGCGGTCGCCTGCGGATCGGTGTCGACGATCAACGAAACCGCGCGCGCCTCCTGCGCGGCCGCGGCAAGGTGGATCGCCAGCGTCGTCTTGCCCGCGCCCCCCTTCTGGCTGATGATCGCGATGACCGGCATGTTGCCCCCTTTGTCGGCGTCTCGACGTGTCGACATTCCGACAGATCGACTTGTCGGATCGTCATCCTGTCGAACTGTCTGCCCTGCTCTCCCCCCATGATCCGGCGAAGTCAAGCGCGGACGCCGTTCGGGGCCGAAGGTGCGGCGCGCCGCGCGCAATTCCGGCATCGGCACCCTGCGACCGGATGGAGACCGGGACGCCGGCTTCGCCGCCGATTCCGGCGTCGAGCGCTCACCGCGGTCAGGGAACGCCGTGCTGTGTGTCGTCCCCGGCTCCCACCGCCCCCAGTCGACATGAAGCGTGTCTCCGGCTGCATTCCGCGGCGGCAGGGGTTTCTCGCCGCCCCGGAATGCCGTTGGCGCGATGGCGAGCCTCGGCTGCGGCCCGTCGCGTCGGCGTCCTGGCCTTGCACCGGCGCGGGATGGGGCGCGGTGGGGAGATGGGCGGCAACTTATCCACCGAGACGGCGCCGGCCGCCGGCGGAGCACCTGTCCCCGCTGACGGACAGGGCACGGTGATGGATGGGCCGCACGCGCGTCGCGGAAGGCGCTGCGGCAGTCGACGCTTCGGTGTGTGGGCACGGCGACATGTCGACACGTCGGATTGTCGTGGATGCAGATTCTCGCTGTCGTTGCAGCCAGAGCTCGCGCCATCCGCCTGTTGAGGCTGTTTTGCGTCATCTTGGGGCGTCGAGGCACGGGGCCTGAAGCGCTGGCCTGCGCATGCTCCGCTTCGCGCCCGTGTGGGCCGACATGTCGACGCGTCGCTTTGACGACAATCCGAAGTGTCGGGTTGTCGTGTTCCCGCGCCGTCGTCGCTGGTCGGCTGGGTCTGTTCGACGCCGGTTCGTGGAAATCATCCGCCTCGCACGGCCTGCGACGGCTGAAGATCCTGTCCCGACGCCGGCGCGCGTCCGTCTTCGCAGATGGCAACGGTGGGAACGGGCGGCGCAGCATTGCTTCGGCACACCAGCACGCGGCTCAAGCCTCGTAATCGCGCTGTGGGGTGTGCAGCGGTCATGCGTTTGTTGGGGTAACGATTGGAGCTTGGCGAGCCCTGACAGCGCGCAGCGAAGCGCACAGGGCCTGTCCGGCGCGGCGGGGGTGCTTCCCTCCCCTGCCCCGCCGGCGCGTTGTCGGCGACCGGCTTAGGATCGCGCGGCCCGAAGCGGACGACTTGCTGTGCGGCGCGAGGGGGCGGTGACGGATCGTCTTGCTCTCCAAAACATTCAAAAATGGAAATCTCTTCGCCCGGTTAGAGTGGTTTCGATTCAATTTAAGAGGTTAGCCGCGCTGCCACGGCCGATTCGCACCCGAGAAACCCATGAGTCGACGATGCACGTGCGTTCCCGAAGGATCGAACGAACGTTCTTGAAGTGTCGACCGTGCCGTTCCCGAAGTGTCGGGGATGCGTTCCCGAAGGACCGAAAGCCGTTCCCGGAGTGTCGATGCCCCCGATCCGGCGGCGGTTTGCACGCTGCGATTGAATCATTTCCAACACCCCGCTTCGCTTCGACGTTCAATCGTGCGGCGGCTGACCATGGCCGGCGCGGATGTCGTTCGGCGACCCGACACTTCGGGAACGGTTCGAGCGGTCCGCGACGGTGGTGACGCGGTTTCCGGCTTGGCGTCGGCGGCCCGGACGCCGGGTCGGCGGCGCTGGACCTCCCCTCCCCCGCCGCCCCGGGCGATGCCGACCGGCGCGCGGTGGAGGCGGAGAGTGTGCGGCGCGGGCGCTGTCCGGTCGCGGCGAAGTTTAGGAAGTTTAGGCTCCCGCCAGGTTTCGAGCTGGCCGGGTTGCGGCACCGGCGCGGGCCGGTGCCGAACGGCGGGCGCTGGGGCGCGATCGGCGAAGGCAGGTCGGTGCGATGGTTGGGCGGGGCGTGGGTTAGGTCTGGCGGGGCCCCGGCCGGTTCGGGATGGCGAGCGGCCATCCGGGAGGACGGGGACCGGCTCCCTGCGCGCGTGTATCGAGGGGCGCGCGCCTTCGGCAATCGCGGACTGTTCGGCTCTCGCGAGTGACTGGCGCCCGGCACACATGTGGTGAGCGGCGCGCGTGCTCGGCAACCGTGGCCGGTTCGGCCGCCACGGATGCCCGGTGCCCGGCGCGCATGTCGCGGGCGGAGACGTGTTTTCGGCAATCGCGGCGGGTTTGGCCTGCGCCGGCGACTGGAGACCGGCGACCGTGCGCGGCGCGGGGAAGCGTTCCGGATGGGCGATGGTCGGCGCGGGGGCTGGCGGTGCGTGGTCCTTGTGGCGCGGGCGATCGCCCCAAGGCACCGCGCGGGGGACTGGCCTGTGGGCGGTAGGACGCGGGCGGCGGTGGCGCTTCGCCGGAGAGGTGCGGACGGGGGCGGGCCGGAGGATCGGTATGCGCATGAGGTCCGGGACTGGGCGGTTGCGGGACAATGGCGCGTCTGTGCCGGGCGGGGGCGAGGGCGGTGGCGGCGGCGGGCGCAGAAAGGATGCCGATGTGCGGACCATGGCGGCTCGAACGCGGCCATTATTGCCGGAGACGTGACGCTTTGGGCCGATGGAGCGCGTCCGGCGGGCAGCGGGTCGGGCGGGGCTCATGCAAGTCGCGATCGAGGCGGGTGGTCGGGAAGGGGGCGGCGGTGGGGCGACGCCGACGGGCGTGAGCGGCAAGCGGGGACGGTATGCGATGTTCGTCTCCCCCGCCGGCGTGCGGGGCCGGGGGCGAAGATATGCGAGGTTCGCATCCCCCGGAAAGGGAGGCGGGGTCGGGGGGAATGAGGG
>JAFABD010000220.1 GCA_023426225.1 Pseudomonadota bacterium
CCCCCCCCCCCCCCCCCCCCCCCCCCCCCCCCCCGACCAACCTCATCACCAACCGCCCGGTGCTGGCGACGCAGGTGTCGGGCAAGATCGGCTATAATTCGGTCGACGAACTCGACGCCGAGGCGACGCTGAACCTGCCGGTTTCCAGCGCGGTGGCGCTGCGCGTCGGCGGCTATCGCGACAAGCAGAGCGGCGGCTTCTACACCGACCAGGTGACCGGCCAGACGATCGACAAGCAGCTCAATTGGGGTGTGCGCGGTACGCTGGGTGCGGGAATCGATACGGCGTCGACCGCGTATCTGACGATCGAGCATTCGCGCTCCGAAGCGCCCGGCTATACCTCGCTGGGGCGCAACAAGGTGCTTGATCCAGATCCGTTCGTCCGGACCGGGCTGAACGTCGTCGACCGGATCAATATCGACAAGACGCGCGCACTCGGCGAGTTCACGCACGATTTCGGTCCGTCGGCGCTGACCGTCCTTGCCGATTTCGAAAGTCGCGACGGCGCGCGAACCGCTGCGGATTTCGACCATTATCTCGGCATTCGCGTCCCCTTTGCCCAGCTTTATGACGCGCAGGGCGAGACGTTCGACCGCTATGGCGGCGAACTGCGCTGGGGTTCGACCGGCAAGGCGCGGTTGTCGTGGCTGGCGGGCGGCGACTTCATGACGTTCACGTCGGAAGTCTATTCGAACCGGACCGGCACGATCACCGGAACCAGCGCCACCGCCAACACGCTGCGCAAGCAATTGCGGTTGCAGCAATCGCGTCAGGAGACGACGTCCTATTCGGTCTATGGCCTGATCGGTTACGATCTGACCAGCCGCCTCAATCTTACCGCCGAGGCGCGGTTCCAGGTGGATCGGATCCATTTTACCTTCCAGCAGATCGACCTCGACCTCACCACCAACGAGGCGATCCCGCTCACCAATTTCGACCGGACCTGGCGGCGCTTCCTGCCGACGGTGTCGCTCAACTACCGGGCATCGGACCGGTTGAGCTTCTATGCCCGTGTCGCGACCGGTTATCGTGCCGGCGGTTTCAATCAGACCCCGGCACAGGGTTATTTCGATCGCGTTCCCTATAATCCCGAGGACATTGTTCAGGGCGAACTGGGCACCAAATGGCGGGCCGCGCTCGGGCCGGTCGATTTCCGTGGTCAGTTGGCGCTTTATTACGGCGTCACGAAGAACGTGCAGCAGACCACACCGCTGACGGCGGTGAATCCCACCTTCACGCTCGAAAATGTCGGCGACAACCACATCTACGGCGCGGAACTCGAAATGAACGCGTCGACGCGGCTCGCGGGCGGGCGGTTCAGCCTCGGCTTCAACCTTTCCGGAGAGCGCGGTCGCTGGCATGACGGCGCGACGATCATCTATCAGGGCCGCGTCCTCGATCTTTCGGGTCGCTCGACCCCACGCACGCGCGACTACATCATCAACCTGACCGGCAACTATGATCACGAACTGGGCGGCGGGCTGAGTGCTGTATTCACTGCGAGCTATCAGACGGCAGCAGGCGGGTACGACAACGCCTCGCTTGAGCGGGAAAGCCAGAATTATTCGATGCTCGATCTTTCGGCCGGAATCCGGGCCGAACGCTGGTCGCTTCTCGGCTATGTCAAGAACGTTACCGACGACCTGTTCTATACCGTCGAGGTCAGCGGCAACGACTTCTACAACACGCCGCGCACCTATGGCGCGAAGTTCAGCTTCAACTGGTGATGGGGGAAGGCAAGGTGGCGACCGTGCCGCAACCCGTCCGCCCGGGCGTCGTCGATGCCCTGTTGCGGGCGACCGCGCAGCGGCTTCCCGGCGCTGCGGCGATCGGTCCGCGGGATGCGGCGATCGACTTCGCCACGCTTGACGCGCGCGTCACGCGGCTCGCCGAACGTCTGGGGATTGCGGGACGGCCCGGCGACCGTGTCGCGATCCTTGGCCGGAACTCGCGGGAGCAGGTCGAATTGCTGTTCGCCTGTTTCCGGGCGGGGCAGGTGGCGCTGCCGATCAACTGGCGACTGAGCGCGTCGGAGATCGGCTATATCGTGCGCCATGCGGGGGCGAGCAGGATCTTTGCCGATCGCCAGTTCGCCGCCGCATTGCAGGCGGCCGCGCCAGATCTTCCGGTCTGCTTTTTCGACGATCCCGGGGCTGACGGGTTCGCGGCGTGGCGCGATACGCCCGCAACCGCACGCGCACCGGAACTGCCGACGCGGCAACCGGACGATGTGGTATTGCAGATGTACACCAGCGGGACCACCGGCCTCCCCAAAGGCGTGATGCTGACCAATGCCAACGTGATGGCGTCGATTGCGGCGTTCAGCGAAGGGGTGATGGCGCTCGACGCCAGCGACGTGATCTATGCCCCTGCGCCGATGTTCCACATCACCGGAATCGGTCCGGTGTTGCGAAGCGCCCAATCCGGCGCACGGCTGGTCTTCGATTCCGGGTTCGATCCCGATCGTGCCGTGCGGCTGATGGCCGACGAGCGCGTAAGCTATACCACACTTGCGCCCGCCATGATCCAGGCATGCCTGGCAGCCCCTGCGATGGCGGATGCTGACCTGTCGGCACTGCGGCTGATCGTGTATGGCGGTTCACCGATCGCGCCCGCCGTGCTGATTGCAGCGCAGACGCGGATGGGCTGCGACTTCGCGCAATGCTATGGCCTGACCGAAGCGACCGGTCCGGTGACGTTGCTCGATCCCGACGATCATCGCGGCGACGAGGCGTTGCTACTGTCGTGCGGTCGTGCCGCAGCAGGGATCGAGATCCGGATCGTCGACCCCGATGGAGCACCGCTCGGCGTGGGGGAAACGGGCGAGATCGTGATCAGAAGCGCCGTCGTCATGCCCGGTTATGCAGCCGATGCGGACGCCACCCGCACCACCATCCGCGACGGCTGGCTCTACACCGGCGATGCCGGCTATCTCGACGCGGACGGCTATCTCTACATCCGCGACCGCGTGAAGGACATGATCGTCACGGGAGGCGAGAATGTCTATCCCGTCGAGGTCGAGAATGCGCTGCACGATCACCCCGAGATACGCGACGTCGCCGTGATCGGCATTCCCGATCCGCATTGGGGCGAGGCGGTGACGGCGCTGGTCGTGCCCGCGCCTGGCTCTGCATCGGTCGACGGCGCGGCGATCATCGCCTTTTGCCATCAGCGGATCGCAGGGTTCAAATGCCCGAAATCGGTGCGCTTCGTCGACGCGATCCCGCGCAACGCGGCGGGAAAGATCATGCGGCGCGAGTTGCGGGCGCCGTTTTGGGAAGGGCAGGCGCGCGGCGTCGGCTGAACGGTCTCGCACGGATCGCACCAGCCCCATCGCCCGGGTGCGATCCATGCGAGACCGCCAGTCTGGCGCCGCCGGGAGATGCTGGAATCGAAAGCGCGCCGCGAAGGCGCGTGCGACGGGAGAGAGGGATGATCGAACTGGAATCGGAGCGCCCGTTGGCGCTGGCACGTCGCCGCGAGCTGCTGATGGGACTGGCCGCCGCCCCCCTGTTGATGAGTGGGGCAGCGAACGCTGCCGCACGTCGGTTCGGGACCGCCGAGGACGAGGGCGACCCGGCGATGCGTGCCGCATTCTTCTATGCCTTCACCCTGTACGAGTTCGCGCGGACCGAGCAGACATTGGCCCGATGCCTGCGACAGTCGGGCGTAATCAATCAGATCACTGCGCGCACGGCGCTTTCCGATCCCACCAAACGGGTGGTGACGGCACCCAACAATGATACCATCTATTCCTCCGCATTCCTTGATGTGTCGTCGGGGCCGGTGGAGGTCGTGGCGCCGGACGTGCCGTCCCGCTATTTCTCGATCCAGTTCATGGACGCCTTCACCGACAATTTCGCCTATGTCGGCACCCGGGCGACGGGCGGCCGTGGCGGCCGTTTCTGGGTGGTCGGGCCGCAGTGGCGCGGCAGCGCGCCGGCGGGCGTGACATTGTTCCGCTCGACGACCAACGACGTGTGGATGCTGGTACGGATCCTGGTCGATGGCCCCGACGACCTGGCGGCCGCGGTGGCGATCCAGCGCCAGTTTGCGGTCGTGGTGCCCGCCGACCGGGCGCCGCCGCGCGGCTTTGTGAACGAGGCGGTGCGTGAGGTCAGCGATCCGCGCAACTTCCTGGCCGTGGTGAACGAGATGCTGGCGCGTTCGCCTGGCGCGCAAGGGCATCTGGCGCGGGCAAAGCGGTTTGCCGCGCTGGGTATCGGTACCGACCGCGAGCCGGATGCAGCGGTGCTCGCGCGCTGGGCTGCCTATTTCCCGATCGGGCTCAAGACGCTGCGCGATGCCTTCCTCTTTCGCGACCTGGTCGCCGGCGGCTGGACGTATCAGCCGCGCGGCGTCGGCAATTTCGGTGACAATGACCGGCTTCGCGCCGCGATTGCACTGGGCGGCATCGCCGCACTGGGTGAGGAAGAAGCGATGTACTTCCACGCCAGCTTCGATCCTGCCGGCCAGCGATTGTCCGGACGCGACGCCTATCGCTGGCGGATCCCCGCGGCGGGGATTCCGGTGCGGGGATTCTGGTCGTTGACGATGTACGATGTCGAGCCGGACGGCCGCTACTTCCTCGTCGAAAACCCCATCCACCGCTATTCGATCGGCGATCGCACGCCGGGGCTGGTGCGCGGCGCCGACGGCAGCCTGGAGATCGTGATCCAGCACACCCAACCCAAGGGACCGCTCGCGGCGAACTGGTTGCCGGCACCGGACGGACCGATGCGGCTCGCCTTGCGTGCCTATTATCCCGACCGGTCGCTGATCGACCGGCGCTGGAAGGTGCCGCCGCTTGTTCGCGCCCAGCCCCTGTAACGATATGGTGAAGCGGGGAGCGCAAGGAGAACGGTGATGGCCGGATCGGGCGGAACGACCCGACGCGAAATGCTCGGCGGCGCGGTGGTGTCCGCCGCGCTGCTGGGGCCTGCAGCGCAGGCGGCGGCGACGACGCCAACGACAACGGCCGGGGATCGGGTCGCAGCCGATCTTGACCGCTATCTTGGCTTCGGCAGCATGGCCTCGGGCGGGCCGGGCGATCGTGCGTGCGGCGAATGGATCGAGGCGGAGTTGCAAGCGGCGGGGTATCGTACCCTGCGCCAGCCCTTCGAGGCGCCCTATTTCGAGGCGACGCGTGCCGAACTGGCGATGCCGGGTACCCGCACGCCGGTGCTTCCGCAGGCGATTGTCGTGCCGACCGGAGCGGCAGGGACAAGCGGACGGCTGATCCGGATCGACCCGCGCGTGCCGGTTGGCCGTGATCTCACCGGATGCATCGCCCTGATCGACCTGCCCCATGCGCGTTGGTCGAGCCTGCTCGCGCGACCGATCGCGACGACGCTGGCGGCGCTGCGGACGCGCGGCGCCGCGGCGGCGGTGCTGATTCCCAACGGGCCGACCGGCAAGGCGATCGCGTTCAACGCGCGGGCGGACGCGCCGATTTTCGATCGCCCGCTGGCGGTGCTCGCACCCGAGGCGGCAGGCCCCTGGCTGGCGGCCGCCGAGCAGGGCGTCGTCGCGACGCTGACCGTCGACGGGACCGGCGGGCGTCGGCCCGCGTTCAACGTCATCGGGCGGCTCGAGCGCGGCGCGGCATCATGGCTGGTGCTGTCGACGCCGCGCTCGGGCTGGTATGGCTGTGCGGGAGAACGCGGACCGGGCGTCGCGGCATGGCTGGCGCTCACGCGTTGGGCCGCGCGTGCCTTGACTGGCGTAAACGTGATAACGCTGTGCAATAGCGGCCACGAATATGAGTATCTGGGCGCCGAGCATGCGTTGTCGCTTGTCCCGCCGCCGGCGCAGACGCGACTCTGGTTTCACCTGGGCGCCGCCGTGGCGGCGCGCGATTGGCATGAACTGGGTGGGGGCCGCCTGCTGGCGCTGCCGACCGTCGATCCCCAGCGTTACCTGATGGCGAGCGCGCCGCTGGTTGCCGCTGCGCGTATGGCATTTGCCGGCCTGCCCGGGTTGGAGGCTGCCTATCCGGCCAACGGCAATGCCGCCGGCGAATTGGCGAACATCATGGCGGCAGGCTATTCGGCCGCCGGCATCGTCGGTGCGCACCGTTATCATCACACGGTCGAGGGGGACCGGCGCTGCCTCGATCCGGCATGGGTGCGGCCGGTGATCGCGGCAGCGCAGCGTTTTCTGGCGGGATAGCGTAATCGCGTCGCGCGACCGGTCTGTGGACAGACCGGGGCCGAGACATGACGCGCCCCCGCCGCGCCGTCGCACGGCGGGGGCGCATGTTCCGATCAGCGCTCGATCACGTCCTTGACGAACTGGTCGAGCAGCCGGACACCGTAACCGGTGGCACCCTTGTCGTAGAGCGTCCCCGCCTTGTCGGCCCAGGCGGTGCCGGCAATGTCCAGATGCGCCCAACGGACGCCGTCCTGGATGAAGCGGCCGATGAACTGCGCGGCGGTGGTCGATCCGCCTTCACGCGGACCGACATTCTTCATGTCGGCGATCGGCGAATCGATCAGCTTGTCGAACGCCGCACCCATCGGCATCCGCCACAGCTTCTCGCCCACCTTGTCGCCCGCGGCCGCGAGCGCCGTGGCCAGTCCGTCGTCGTTCGCGAACAGACCGGCATATTCGTGGCCCAGGCTGATGAGGATCGCCCCGGTCAGCGTCGCCAGATCCACGATCGTGCGGACCTTGTACGTCTGCTGGACCCACCAGATCGCGTCGCACAGCACCAGCCGGCCCTCGGCGTCGGTGTTGATCACCTCGATCGTCTGTCCCGACATTGAGGTGACGACGTCGCCGGGGCGCTGGGCGTTGCCGTCGGGCATGTTCTCGACCAGTCCGCAGACACCGATGACGTGCGCGCGCGCCTTGCGCAGGGCGAGTGCCTTGATCGCGCCGGCGACCGCACCGGCGCCGCCCATGTCCCACTTCATCGACTCCATGCCGGCGGCAGGCTTGATCGAGATGCCGCCGGTGTCGAAGGTGACGCCCTTGCCGACAAAGGCGACCGGCTCGGCAGTGCCACCCGTACCGTCCCATTTGAGGCAAAGCAGCCGGGGCGGGCGGGCCGAACCCTGCGCGACCCCGAGCAGGGCACCCATGCCGAGCTTGTGCATCGCGGCCTCGTCGAGCACCTCGACCTCGACGCCGAGTTCGGTGAGCGCCCGGCAGCGCTCGACGAAGCTCTCGGGGTAGAGAATGTTCGCAGGCTCCGCGACCAGCTCGCGCGTGAAGGCCGCGCCCTCGGCGGCGGCGCGAAGCGGCGCCCATGCTGCCTCGGCGGCAGCGATCGCCGCCTCATCGACGACGATCTCGACCGTGGTGAGCGTCGCGCGCTCCCGTTCGGGCATGCGCGTGCGATAACGGTCATGGCGCCAGCTGCGGATCAGCGCCCCTTGCGCGAAGCGGGCGGCGGTTTCGCCCTGTAGCGCCGCATCAAGGCCGCGCAGGTCGATGACCAGCCCGGCTTCGCCCGACGTCAGCAGCCGCCCGACCAGCGCCGCACCGGCGGCTTCGGCGGCGTTGTCGCTGCCCGTGCCGACAATGAGCAGACGACGCAGCGTGCCGTCGAGCGTGGCAAGGACGTCGATCAGGCTGCCGGGCTTGTCTTCCAGACGTTCGGCGGCAGCTTCGACCACGGCCCGTGCCGTGTCGTCGGCGACCAGTGCGGCGAGCGGCTGTCCGGCCGCACGCGGCAGCGCGCGCGCGCGGATATCGGCCGTCGGCGTGGCGGTGAAGTGGATGGTGAGCAAGCGGGAACCTTTCCAAACTGGGCCGGCATCGTGCCTGCGCCTGGCGCAGGGGGAGGTCGGCCAGAACCGAGGATCGGGCGCGCGGCGGATCGATGCCGACACACCCCATGGCCGATCAGCATAGTCGCGCAACGGGGCGGAGGGAAAGCACCGATCGCCCGACGCGGCGTGCTGTGGTTCGCCGCGTCGGGGAAGCTAAGGGTTGCCGCAGGGCCGGTTGAGCCTCAGCTGGCCGGGGATGCGCGCCAGACAAGCGTCACCGCGGCGTGGCGCGGCAGCCGGTGCTGAAACGCTGAGGCGCCCTGCGCGACGGTGAACGTCTGCGGCCGATCAGCGGCATTATAGACGAGCAGGACCAGGCTGCCGTCGCGATTGGCAAAGGCGACGCTCGACAGGTCGGCGGTGCTCGTCGATTCGATCCGGACCGCCCCCGGGCGGACGAAACGGCTCAGATGTCCCAGCGCATAATATTCGGGCTCACGGACCACGGTGCCCTTTGCCGGATCGATCGTCACCACGCCGCGGCAGTTGCCGCAGCCGCCCTTGTGTGGGCCGGAATCCGGATCGAGTGCGAGATTCCACAACAGCACGCCGCGGGCCCAACCCCGCGTCGATCCGATCATCAGGTTCTTCACCACGTCGCCGAAGCCGGTATCCCAGCCGGGACGCCAGCCCCCGCCCGAACATTCGGTGAAGAAGGTTTCCTTGTCGGGATATTTTTCGTGCACGCGTGTCTGGGCGCTCACGTCGCCGCCATAGCAATGCCAGGCGATGCCGTGGACATAGCGCGCCGCCCGCGGGTCGCCGAGCACGGTTTCGGGCTGCTGCGGCTGATCCCAGTTATGGTCCCATTCAAGGATCCGGGTGTCGAGCCGTGCGGCGGCGAGCGCAGGGCCGAGATGGCCGCCGACGAAGCGGGCGCGGTCGGTGGCGGGCCAGCGCATTCCCGGATAGTCGCCGGGCGAGAAATCGGGTTCGTTCTGGATCGTCAGATAACGGATCCGTACCCCCTCGGCTGCATAGGCCTGGAGATAACGGACGAAATAGCGCGCATAGACGTCATAGGCGTCGTCGCGCAGCGTTCCGCCGATCATCGAACCGCCGGTTTTCATCCAGCCGGGCGGACTCCAGGGGCTTGCCATCACGACCAGTCCCGGGTTGATCCGCAATGCATGGCGCACGGTCGGCAGCACCGTGGTGCGATTGGGGGCGATCGAGAACTGACGCAGTTCCGGATCGCGCGCGCCCGGCGGCATGTCGTTGAAGCTGTAGTGCGTCGGCGAGAAGTCCGACGCACCGATCGTCAGCCGGGTGAAGTTGAGGCCCAGCCGGCCCCGGCCGACGCCGAACAATTCGTCGAGCAGCGCAGCGCGCCGTGCCGGTGGAAGTTGCTGGATCAGGATCGCCGACGCGTCGGTGATCGACGCCCCGAAGCCCACGATGCTCTGGAAACGGCGCGACGGGTCCACCGTGATCCGCGGGCCGGCGGCCGGGCCCCGCGTCACCGTGACGGGCGCCAGGCGCTGTTCGGTCGCCGGGTCGGTCTGCCACGCGGTGACGCTGGGCCGCGGCGCCGGCGAGCGCGCCTGGGC
>JAFABD010000222.1 GCA_023426225.1 Pseudomonadota bacterium
GCCCCACGCTTTCCTCGGGCACCGGCGTCGGCGTCGTGCCGCCGCCGGGCGGCAGCGTCGGCGGCGTGTACTGGCCGTTATAGGTGCCCATGTGGAACTCGCCGTCCTGCACCAGGCTGCCGAACACCGCCGATCCCTGGATGTAGTTGTGCGTCGTCGCCGCCGCGCCGGGCGCGAGCACCGATCCGCCCCACGCCGTGCTCGCGTCGAGCGTCTTGGCGTCGGGGAAGTTCCAGATCACATGCTCGCCCAGTCCCTGCGTTCCGCCCAGGAAATTGTCGTCGAGCCGCACGTTCGCGCCGCTGACGTTCACCACCGCGGTGTCGGCGCCGTTGAGGTTGAACTGGATCTCGCCGACGCGGTTGAGGTCGTCGGCGGTCAGGTTGAACACCGCCACGCCCTTGGCGTCGGGAACGGCGTTGAACGTCGCGCGATTGCCCGAAATCGTGACCGCGCTGTTCGCCGACAGTCCCTTCAGCGACTGCGACAGGTCGGTCAGGCTGCTCGTCAGCAGGCTCTTCTGCTGGTTGAGCCCGGTGACGAAGCCCGGATCGCTCGTACCCAGCCCGGAGGTGACGCTGTTCTGGTTGACGTTGGTGTTCGCGATCGACCCGCCGACCTTGACCGTCTGCGTCGCGCCGTTGAGGTTGAACCCGCTCGCGACGTTGCCGCCGATCAGCGCGCCCGATCCGTTGTTGAGGTTCTTGATCCCGCCCGTCACGTCGCCAACGACGGTCAGGCCGGGGATGCCCAGCGGCGACGGCGCCGGTGCGGCGATCTGATAGTTCGACGAGCCGCCCGACAGGTTGCCGCCGACAAAGGTGCGCCCCTCAACCTCGGACGAGGACTGGAGGTCGCCCAGCACGACCAGGTTCCACTGGCGCAGCGCGTCGATGCCCGCGACCGACACGCCGGCAACCGACTGGGCGATGCCCGCCGTCGCCACGCCCATCGTCGCCAGCAGCGCCGCCGCCGGCAGCGTCCACCCGATCCGCGCCCGTGCCATTTTCCATTCCCTTTCGATCACTTCGTCATCGCGCATAGCCTTGTTGCGCTTCCGGAAGAATGTCAGCCTATGGTTAACGCCTGTCCCGTGCCGGGATGCGGATCGTCTGGCGCGGCCGGGGCGTTACCCGCGGTCCACGCAAGCCATGGAGGATGGGTGAAGCCCCGGCAGCAACGATCGATCGCCCTGCTCGTCAACACGCGGTCGCGCAACGGCGACCGCTGGTTTCGCCGTGCCTGCGCCGCCTTTGCCGACCGCGGCGTCACGGTCGATGCCCAGGCGGTGGACAGCCCCGACGCGCTTGCGCCGCGGCTGCGGCAGATCCTCAAGCGCAAGCCCGACATCGTCGCGCTGGGCGGCGGCGACGGCACGATCAGCGCGCTGGTCGACGAGATGGTCGGCCATGACGTCGCGCTGGGCGTGCTCCCCTTCGGCACCGCCAACAGCTTCGCCCGCTCGCTCGGCATCCCGCTCGAGGTCGACGGGGCGGTCGAGACGATCGTCGCCGGACGGCCGCGGCGGATCGACCTGGGGCGGATCGGCGACGATTATTTCGCCAACGCCGCCGCCATCGGCCTGTCGCCGCGGATCGCGCAAACCGTGCCGCACGCCGCCAAGCGCTGGTTCGGCCGCGCGGGCTATCTCGCCTGGGCGGCGATCCAGTTCGCGCGCTTCCGCCCCTTCACCCTGATCATCGACCAGGACGGCGCCGAGACCCGACTGCGCGTCGTCGAGGTCCGCATCGCCAACGGCGCCTTCCACGGCGGCACCGAACTGGTCGACTCGGCCCGCGTCGACAGCGGCCAGATCGTCGTCCAGGCCGTGAAGGGCCATGTCCGCCGCCGGCTGATCGGCAACTGGGCCAAGGCGGTGCTCGGCCTGCCGCGCCACGACGACAGCGTCGACTTTCGCGGCGCCCGCATCGGCATCCGCACCGAGCCGCCGCTGCCGATCTCGATCGACGGCGAGGTCCTCGCCCGGACCCCGGCGGTCGCGAGCATCGCCGCCGGGGTGATCGAGGTGATGGTCCCCGCCCGGACCGATTAGCCCAGCCGGGCGAGCGCCGCGGTCAGCCGGTCGGCCTCCGCCGCCTTTTCGGCATGGTCGGCGCGCGCCTTTTCGACCGCCTCGGGCTTGGCCCGCTCGACGAAGCTGGGGTTGGCGAGCCGCCCGGCGAGGCTGTCGCGTTCCTTGGCCGCCGCGGCGATCGCCTTGGTCAGCCGCGCACGCTCGGCCTCGAGATCGACGACGTCGCCCAGCGGCATCACGAAGGTCGCCTCGTCGACGACGATCTGGAGCGCGCCGCCCGCCGGCGCCTCGCCCTGTGCCTGGTCGACGCGGCCCAGCCGCGCCAGCGCCGCGTCCTGCCGACCCAGCCGCGCCAGCGTCTCGGCCGAGGCATCACGGACGTGCAGCGCCAGCCGCGCGCCCGGCGGCACGTTGAGTTCGGTGCGCGCCGCGCGGATCTCGCTCACCAGCCGGATCAGCCAGTCGATCTCCTGCGCCGCCGCGGGGTCGAGCGCGCGCGCGTCGGCCATCGGCCAGTGCGCGACGATCAGGTCATGGTCGCGCGGCCCCATCTTCGACCACAGTTCTTCGGTGATGAAGGGCATGAACGGGTGGAGCATGACGAGGATCTGGTCGAGCGCCCAGCCGGCGACGGCGCGCGTCTCGTCGGCGCCCTCGACGCCCTCGCCCTGCAGCACCGGCTTGATGAGTTCGAGATACCAGTCGCAGAAGCGGCTCCACACGAACTGATAGATCGTGTTCGCCGCCTCGTCGAAGCGCAGATCGGCGAGCGCAAGGTCGAGCGCCTGCACCGTGGCGACGGTTTCCGCGATGATCCAGCGGTTTACGGCCAGCTCCGCAGACGGCGCCTCAAGCTGCTTGCTCGCCGCGATGCCGTTCGACTGGCAGAAGCGCGCGGCGTTCCACAGCTTGGTCGCGAAGTTGCGATAGCCCTCGATCCGCTTCTCATCCATCTTGATGTCGCGGCCCTGGCTTTCCATCGCCGCCATGAAGAAGCGCAGCGCATCGGCGCCGTACTTGTCGATCAGCCCCAGCGGATCGACCGTATTGCCCTTGGACTTCGACATCTTCTGGCCGTCCGCCGCGCGGACAAGACCGTGGAGATACAGCGTCTTGAACGGCACTTCTTTCATGAAGTGCAAACCCTGCATCAGCATCCGCGCGTCCCAGAAGAACAGGATGTCGAAGCCCGAGATCAGCACGTCGTTGGGATAGCGGCCGCCCAGCGTCGGGTCGGTATTCTCGGGCCAGCCGAGCGTCGCGAACGGCCACAGTGCCGAGGAGAACCAGGTGTCGAGCACGTCGGGGTCGCGGGTGAGCGCAACGCCCTCGCCCGCCTGTGCCTGCGCCTCTTCCTCGGTTTCGGCGACATAGGCATTGCCGTCGGCATCGAACCACGCCGGGATGCGGTGGCCCCACCAGAGCTGGCGGCTGACGCACCAGGGCTGGATGTTTTCCATCCAGTTGAAATAGGTCTTTTCCCACGCCTTCGGCACGACCCGGGTGGCACCCGAACGGACCGCCTCGATCGCGGGCTGCGCCAGCGTCTTGGCGTCGACATACCATTGGTCGGTCAGCCACGGCTCGATCACCTGGCCCGAACGGTCGCCGAACGGCGTCTGGATCGTGCGCGGCTCGGCATCGTGCTCGTTGCCGTCCTTGTCGACGAACGGCACGAGGAAGCCCTCTTCCTTCAGCCGCGCGACGATGGCCTTGCGCGCATCGAACCGGTCGAGCCCGATCAGTTCGGCCGGGACCAGCCCGTCCTGCGTCTGGCAGATCGCCGCCTTGGCATCGAGCATGTTGAGCATCGCCGCCGCCTTGAACCCGGCGCGAACACCCACTTCGAAGTCGTTGAAATCATGGCCCGGCGTGATCTTCACCGCGCCCGAACCCAGTTCGGGATCGGCATGTTCGTCGGCAATGATCGGGATCAGGCGGCCGGTGATCGGCAGCCGGACCTGCTTGCCGACCAGCGCCTTGTACCGTTCGTCCTCGGGATGCACGGCGACGGCCATGTCGGCGAGCATCGTTTCGGGGCGCGTCGTCGCGACCTGGATGAAGCCCGAGCCGTCGGCCAGCGGATAGCGCAGGTGCCAGAAATTGCCGCGAACCTCGCGGGTTTCGACTTCAAGGTCCGAGATCGCCGTGCCGAGGCCCGGATCCCAGTTGACCAGCCGCTTGTCGCGATAGAGCAGCCCCTCGCGATAAAGCTGGACGAACACCTTCAGCACCGCCTTGCTGAAGCCCTCGTCCATCGTGAAGCGCTCGTTCGCCCAGTCCATCGAACAGCCGAGCCGGCGGAGCTGGCCGGTGATCGCGCCGCCGCTCTCTGCCTTCCACTTCCAGACGAGGTCGACGAACTGTTCGCGCGTGTAGTTGGTGCGCTTGTCCTGGCGCGCGTTGAGCTGGCGCTCGACCACCATCTGCGTCGCGATGCCGGCATGGTCGGTGCCGACGACCCAGCGCGCATCCTTGCCCTTCAGCCGGGCATGGCGGACGAGAATGTCCTGCAGCGTGTTGTCGAGCGCGTGGCCGATGTGCAGGCTGCCCGTCACGTTGGGCGGCGGGTTGACGATCGTCCACGGATCGGCGCCCGGACGGTCGGGACGGAACAGCCCCTCGCCTTCCCAATGGGCATACCAGCGGGATTCGATTTCGGCGGGGTCGAAAGTCTTCGGAAGCTCGGTGGTCATCGGCCGCGCTTAGCGCGAACGCGGGCGAAACCAAACCCCCCGTCGCATCGCCCGCGCCAAAGGTTCCAATAGTTCCGGGAAAACGCCATGTGCCCGCCCCCGCGCCGCCCGGCGGACGCGGCCGGGACGGCAGATTGGAGCAGGCGAAATCCTAAATGGCAAGCCCCCGCGCCCGCACGGCGCAGCGGCATGGCGCATCGCCACCCGGGCAGGCCGGGCGCGCCCCGTCCCGCCCCGCGGCGGGAGGGGCGCCTACCGTCATTCGCCCTTGGTGTACTTGTTCATCCAGCCGAGCACCTCGCCATACCATTGCATCGAGTTCTTCGGCTTGAGCACCCAGTGGTTCTCGTCGGGGAACACCACCAGCCGCGACGGCACGTTGCGCCGCTGAAGCGCGGTGAACGCCGCCAGCCCCTGCGTATAGGGGATGCGGAAGTCCTTTTCGCCGGTGATGACGAGCTGCGGCGTCTTCCATTCGGTGACGTGGTTGACGGGGTTCCATTTCTCGAACGCCTGCGGGTCCTCGAAATAGGCCTTGCCGCCATGCTCCCACTCGTCGAACCACAGCTCCTCGGTCTCATATGCCATGGCGCGCGCGTCGAACACGCCGTCATGCTGGACGATGCACTTGAACCGATCGGGCCAGCGCCCCTCGATCCAGTTCATCATATAGCCGCCATAGGAGGCGCCGAGCGCGCAGGCATTGCCCGCGTCGAGGAACGCGAACCGGTCGGTCGCGGCCTTGAGGCCCTTTTGCAGATCCTCGAGCGGCCAGCCGCCCCAGTTGTTGCGGATCGCGTCGGTAAAGGCCTGGCCGTATCCGGTCGAGCCGTGGAAATCGACCGCGACGACGGCATAGCCCGCGCCCGCGAACACCGCCGGGTTCCAGCGGTACGACCAGCTGTTGCCCATGCTGCCCTGCGGCCCGCCATGGACGATGAACGCGATCGGTGCCTTGGCCCCCGCCGCCAGCCCCGCCGGCCGGGCGACATAGCCCCAGACGGTGTCGTTGTTCGCGCCGGTGAAGCTGTAGCGCGTGATTTCGGGCATCACGATGCCGGCGAGCTTTTCGGCGTTGACCGCGGTGAGCCGCGCCGTCGCCTTGCCCTTGAGCAGGTAGAAATCGTCGGGCGCGGTCAGGCTGTTCATCGCATAGACGACGCCGCCCTTGCTCACCGCCACGGCCGAGACGCTGCCCTTGTCGGTCAGCCGGCTGACCTTGCCGGTCGCGGCGTCGACCGCGAACAGCGGTTCTTCCTGAACGTCCTGCGCGGTGACGTAGAGCGTCCGCGAATCGGGCGACCACGCGATCGACGCGACCGAACGGTCCCAGCCCTGCGTCAGCGAACGGACCTCGCCCGTGGCGAGGTTGCGCAGCTTGAGCACCTGACGATCGGCCTCATAGCCCGCGCGCGCCATCGACGCCCAGGCGAGCCACTTGCCGTCGGGCGAGACGGCGGGGAGCGTGTCGGTGCCGTGATTGTCGGCGGTGAGGTTGACCGGCTTGGCCGAGCCGTCGGCGGGCACCGCGAAGATGTCGAGATTGGTCGACAGCGGTTCGATCCGCCCCGCCTCGCGCAGCGCGAAATAGATCGTCTTGCTGTCGGGCGACCAGGCGATCTCCTCGCCGCCGCCGAACGGCTTCGACGGCGTGTCGCCGATCAGCGTGCCGCCCACCGCCAGCGCCTCGCCGGTGGCGCCCTGCGGCCCGAAGGGCAGCACGAAGAGCTGCGAGCGCTCGCCGTTCGCCCATGTGTCCCAGTGGCGAACGAAAAGCTGGTCATAGGTGCGGCCCGAACCGGCGTTCGGATCCTTCTTCACCTGGGCGGGGGTGAGGCCGGGGGCGCCGGGCTTGCGATCAGCCCAGACGAGCAGCTTCGACCCGTCGGGCGACACCTTGTACCCGCCGAAGCCGCCCTGGATGTGCGTGAGCTGGACCGGCGCGCCGCCGGTGATCGCGACGCCCCACAACTGGTCCTCGCCGCCCTTGTCGGAGGTGAAATAGACGGTCTTGCCGTCGGCGGCGAATTGCGGCGCCGTCTCGTTGACGTCGGCCTCGGCGACGAGCTTTTCGGGCCGGGCGCCCTTGGCGGTCAGGTCGAGCCGCCACAGGTCGAACCGGCCGCGATTGGCGGCCAGGTCGGTCTCGCGCTGCTGCCAGACGAGCCAGTGGCCGTCGGGCGAGACGCTGGGCGACCCGACGCGCGACAGCGCGGCAACGTCCTGGATGGTCAGGTCACGGGCCGCGGCGGGCGCGGCGACGAAGGCGAGCGCAACGCCCGCGAGCAGGAGGTGCTTCATGGCGGCGAGATAGAGCAGAAGGTTGCGCAGGTTACAATATCGCGCGTCGTTTGCGCGCCGCCCGGCCGGGGCTCGCGGGCTCAGCTCGTCCCGTTCGGCCCGTCGAGCAGCGTGCGCAGCCGCAGCGCGAGCTCGGCCCGGCGATAGGGCTTGCGCAGCACCTCGAACCCGTCGGCGCCGGGATCGAGCGCGGCGTCCGAATAGCCGCTGGTGAGCAGCACGGGGAGCGCGGGATGCCGCTCGCGGATCTTGCGCGCCAGCGTCACGCCGTTCATGCCGCCGGGCATCACCACGTCGCTGAATACCAGCTGGGCGTCGCACCCCGCGGCCAGCCGGCCGAGCGCGGCGCGCGGGCCGTCGACGCGCGTGACGCGATAGCCGAGCGCCTCGAGCGTGGTCTGCGACAGCGTGCCCACCGCCGGGTCGTCCTCGACCAGCAGCACATGCTCGCCGCGGCCCGCGCTGTGCGCCAGATTGGCGGCATCGTCCTCGACCCGCCCGGTCGCGCGCGGGAAGAACAGGCGGAAGCGCGCGCCGCCGCCCGCGCGATTCTCCGCGACGACCGCGCCGCCCGACTGGCGCATGAAGCCATAGACCATCGACAGGCCCAGCCCGCTGCCCTGCCCGACATCCTTGGTCGAAAAGAACGGATCGAACACGCGGCGCAGCATCTCGGCGGGGATGCCCGGCCCCTGGTCGGTGACGGTCAGCTCGACATATTCGCCCGGCGCCAGCCCCTCGGCGAGCGGTTCGGCATCGCTCGACACGCGGTTGGCGGCGGTGATCTCCAGCCGCCCGGCGCCGCCCATCGCCTCGCGCGCGTTGATCGCGAGGTTGATGAGCGCCATCTCCATCTGCACCGGGTCGAGCCGCGCGTTCCACAGATCGGGATCGAAGCGCAGGTCGAGCGCGACGGTGTCGCCCAGCTTGCGCTGAAGCAGCGTTTCGAGCCCGACGACGAGCGTGTGGAGGTTGAGCAGCCGGTCGCGCAGTTCCTGCCGCCGGGCAAAGGCAAGCAGGTGCTGCGTCAGCGTCGCGCCGCGCGCCGCCGCCGCGCCGATCGCCTCGACCGCACGCATCGACAGCCGGTCGGCGGGATCGACGCGCGTTTCGAGCACGTCGACATAGCCGAGGATGACCTGGAGGATGTTGTTGAAATCGTGCGCGACACCGCCGGTCAGCCGGCCCACCGCCTCCATCTTCTGCGCCTGCAACAGCGCCTCCTCGGCCTCGCGCCGGCGCGAGATGTCGAGCTGGCTGCCGAAGAAATAGAGCAGCTCGCCCGCCTCGTCGAACACGGGCGAGACATAGAGCGCGTTCCAGAAGGTCGAGCCGTCCTTGCGATAATTGAGCAGCTCGACCGCCAGCTCGCGCCGCGCCGCGATCGCCTCGCGCACGCGCGTCACCGTCGCGCGGTCGGTCTCCGGGCCTTGCAGGAAACGGCAGTTGGTGCCGACGATCTCGTCGATCGTATAGCCCGTCATCCGCTCGAACGCGGCGTTGCAGAAGATGATCGGGTTGTCGTCGCGATGCGGATCGGTGACGATCATCGGCATCCGCGTCGTCTCGACCGCAGCAAAGAAGATGTCGGGATGCACGTCGCGCGGCATCAGGCCGTCGACATGTCTACTCGGCTGACCGGACCTGGCGCCGGAAAGAGGGTGGCCCGGGCCGGGACCGAATGTGTTTGTGCTCATGTTCCGCAACTGAACGCGTCAGAATCCGCTCGGTTTCGAGCCTTTCCCAACGCGTCCGTGCGTCAGGCGTTCCGTCCGGTGATCCGCGAGATCTCGCGCGAAACCATCGCCTCGACGATTTCGGGCAGGTTGGCGTCGAGCCATTCGCGCAGCATCGGCTTGAGCATTTCGCGCACCAGCCCCTCGAGCGTGTCCGACCCCGCGACCTCGGGACGGACGACCATCCGCGACAGCGCCTCAAGCGGGCCGCGCGTCGCCTCGACCGCACGTTCGGACAGGATCGGTTCGGGGGCGGGCGCAGGCATCGGC
>JAFABD010000241.1 GCA_023426225.1 Pseudomonadota bacterium
CTACCCGGCCCCGCGCGAGCGCCTCGAGCGGGCCACCGACCTGTTCCGCGCGTTCCGGGAGCAGCCGACGCCCGAGCTCGCCCGCTCGGCCAGGCTCGGCGTCGCGGCGGCTTGGGGCACGATCGGATCGGGGGGGCCTGCGTCCATCCCCCGCGCTTAGCCCCGCCGGCCGCGCGAGGCAAAATGTAACAAAAACCGCAGGATCGTCATCGAACCGTCGCCGTGCTTGCATCGCCGCGTAGCCGCCGCCGCGCACACCCCTCGCGCGACCCGGCCCGATCCGCCGGGACATGAGGGGGTTTCCATGACTGAACAGACGCTTGCGCCGTTCGCCTATTCCGACGGCGACATCGACACCAACCGCTCGACCGCGCCCACGCTCAACATGCTCGCCGACCAGCGGCTGTCGCGTCGCCAGACGCTGCGCGGCGGCTCGGCGATCGTCGCCGCGACGCTCGGTACCTCGCTCCTCGCCGCGTGCGATTCGAACGACTCGATCGATCCCGCGCCCGTCGTCAGCGCGGGCCAGTCGATCACCACCAGCGCCGGGCGCATGGTGACGCTGCAAGGCAGCGCAACCGACAACAACCGCCTCGACAAGGTCGCCTGGACGCAGACCGCCGGTCCCGCCGTCACGCTGTCGGGCGCGACCACGCCCGTCGCCAGCTTCATGGCCCCCGCGGTCGCCGCGCCAACCGATCTCGTGTTCCAGATCGCGGCGACCGACGGCAAGTCGATGTCGACCGCGACCGCGACCGTCACCGTCAACCCCGCCCAGCTCGGCTTCACCGCCGTGGCCAAGAACCGCAACGACATCGTCACCGTCCCGGCGGGCTATACCGTTCAGGTCATCAACCGCCTCGGCGATCCGATCGCGGCGAACGTGCCCGCGTACAGGAATGACGGCACCGACACCAATTTCGCCCAGCGCATCGGCGATCACGGCGACGCGCTCTACTGGTACGGCCTCAACGCCGCGGGCACGCGCGACGCGACCAGCTCGACGCGCGGGCTGCTCGTCCAGAACCACGAAAACATCACCAGCGCCTATCTCCACCCCGACGGCCCCACGCTCGTCAACGGCGCGCGCCTCGAGGCCGAGGCGATCAAGGAGATCGAATGCCACGGCGTCAGCGTCACCGAGGTGGCCGAGGGTGCCAACCGCACCTGGGCGACGGTGCAGGCGAGCAGCTTCAACCGCCGCATCACGCCCAACACGCCGATGGCGTTCAACGGCCCGGCCAAGGGTTCCGACCTGCTCCGGACCGCCTATTCGCCCACCGGCACCACCGGGCGCGGCACGATCAACAACTGCGCCAACGGCACGACGCCCTGGGGCACCAGCATCACCTGCGAGGAAAACTGGGCCGGCTATTTCCTGCGCAGCGGCGACGATGCCGCGCGCTCGGCCCGCGAACGCGCCGCGCTCGCCCGCTATGGCGTGACGAGCACCACCGGCAACAACCGCTGGTCGACGGTGGTGCCCGCCGATCCCGCCAACACGCTGTTCCGCCGCTGGGATGCGCGCGCGACCGGCGCGACCGCGACCGACGATTTCCGCAACGAGCCCAACCAGTTCGGCTGGGTCGTCGAAATCGACCCCTATGCCCCCGCCGCCACGCCGCGCAAGCGCACCGCGCTCGGCCGGCTCGGGCATGAAGGCTGCTGGCCCGGCGCCTTCGTCGCGGGGCGCAAGCCCGCCTGGTACATGGGCGACGATGCGCGCCGCGAATATCTCTACAAGTTCGTGTCGGCGACGCCCTGGGCCGAAGCCGATGCCAACGCCGCCGACCGGCTGGCGATCGGCGACAAATATCTCGACGCGGGCACGCTCTATGTCGCGCGCTTCAACGCCGACGGCACCGGCACCTGGCTGCCGCTGGTGTTCGGCACCGGCAACGTCACCGCCGCCTATGCCGCCTATCCCTTTGCCGATCAGGCCGACGTGCTCGTCAACGCGCGCCTCGCCGCCGATGCACAGGGAGCGACGCCGATGGACCGCCCGGAATGGACCGCGGTCAACCCGGTGACGGGCGAGGTCTATCTGACGCTCACCAACAACAGCGAGAGCGGCCGCCCGCTCAACGGCACCGACGCCGCCAATCCGCGCCACTATAACGATCCCAAGGGCGCGGGCGCGTCGGCGCAATACGGCAACCCCAACGGCCACATCATCCGGCTCCGGGAAACGGGCAACTCGACCGAGGCGACCGGCTTCACCTGGGACATCTATCTGTTCGGCGCGGGCGCCGATCTCGACGCGACCAACATCAACCTGTCGGGCCTCACCGGCGATCAGGATTTCTCCAGCCCCGACGGCCTCGCCTTTGCCCGGCCGAGCCATGCCGGCGGCCAGGTCAAGCCGCTGCTGTGGATCGAAACCGACGACGGCGCCTATACCGACGTCACCAACTGCATGTTGCTCGCCGCGCTTCCCGGCACCGTCGGCGACGGCGGCGCGCGCTCGATCACCAACCGCGACAGCAAGGGCAACACCGCCGTCCAGGCGACGCGGATCGGCGCCGCCCCCGGCGCGGCGGCGCTCCGGCGCTTCCTCGTCGGCCCGGTCGAATGCGAGATCACCGGCATCGATTCGACCCCCGACGGCCGCACGCTGTTCGTCGGCATCCAGCACCCGGGCGAGGAAGGCAAGGCCGCCGCACCCACCAGCCACTGGCCCGACAGCCAGTCCGGCACCCCCGCCGCCTCGGTCCGCCCGCGCTCGGCGGTGGTCGTCGTCACGCGCAACGACGGCGGCATCGTCGGCCTCTGACCGCACCGCCGCTTGCAAAAGGGGGGAGGTCCACCGGACCTCCCCCCTGTTTGCTTGCCGCGAACCCCAATCGGTTCACAATGCCCCCTTGAACCATTTTCGGTACAATTTTACAGTGTGAACCATGATCGGTTCCAACACGCCGCGCTACGCCATCCTGATGGGCGATCTGGTCCATAGCGAGGACGTGGCGGATCGCGCCGCACTCCATGCGCGCTTCAACCGGGCAATCGATCGGGCCAACGATGTTCATGGCGCGGACCTCGCCTCCCCGCTCACCATCACCCTGGGCGACGAGTTTCAGGGGCTGGCCGGGTCGCTTACGGCGGCCTTCGAAATCGCGCGCGGCATCCGGATGGACCTGTTGGACGACGCGGTGGAGTGCCGCTTCGCGTTGGGGATCGAAACGCTCCAGACGCCGCTCAACCGGGAACGCGCCTGGAACATGATGGGCGCCGGGCTGACGGCAACGCGCGAAAGGCTGAACGAGAAGCTGGAAAACCGGCTCTACCGCTTCGTGTTCGCCGAGGAACCGCTCCTGGAAACGCTGCTCGAAGCCTGTGGCGCCAGCCTTACCGCCATCGAACGCGGATGGACCGCGGTTCAGCGGCACGACGTCCGCGCCCTGCTCGACGGACGGACCCCGGCCGCAATCGCGCGCAGCCGCGACGTGTCCGCCCGAGCGGTTTACAAAACCCGCAGTTCAGCCAATTTCGACCTGTATCGGTTGCAGTTGCAGGCGATCGGACAGACGCTCGCCGCACTCGACCAACGCTGCGCACTGGGCGGAGGAGCGGCATGATCCATGCCATGGTCTATTCGCTGATCGCACTGTGGCTCCTCACCGATTTGGGCAACCGGCTCAGCCGTCTGATCTTCGCGCTCACCGGGCTGAAGGATGCGACGGCGGCAGAGCCCGAGCCGGGCCATAACGCCGGGCGCTGGATCGGCGCGATCGAACGGCTGCTGGTCGCCGCCGCGATGCTCACGGCGCGGTGGGAAATCCTCGCGGCCGTGATCGCGCTCAAGACCGTGGCCCGGTTCAGGAAACTCGATGAGCAGCTCTTCGCCGAATATTTCCTGATCGGCTCGCTGTTCAGCATCCTTTGGGCCATCCTCGTCACCGGCGCATGGCTGGCTTACGATCACCGCGTCGGCGTCGATCTGCACCAGGCGATCGTCGGCTGGGCCGGACAGGACGGCGAAAGACACGCCGCAAGGTAACGGCTCCCCCCGGTGGGCCATCCCACGCGCGGCCATCCAGCGCGCGGCCGTCGCCGCGCTTCGGCGCGCTCCCCGCAAAGGATCGCCGCGACGTTTCCCGCGACGCGACGATCCGCTGCGGCGCGGCCGGTCAGGGTGCGGTGCGGCTCACGATGTTGGCGGTGCCGTCGGGGGTGATCGTGATGACGTGCGCGCTGTCGCTGCCGCACGCCGCGCGCCACACCGGCAGGCCGTCCTTGTCGGGCAGGCGTTCGGACTTGGTGACGCCTTCGCACTTCATGCCCGCGTCGAGGATCGCGCGGATGAACACCGCGTTGCGCTCGCGTTCGGACATGGCGAGCACGCGCTGCACCGGGTTGGCGGCGTCGGTCGCATTGGCGGCGGCGTTGCCCGCTGCGGCGTCGGTCGCATTGGCCTCGACGGCGTTCGCGTCGATCGCGTTGGCGTCGGCGGCGACGGCGGTGTTCGCCGCGTCCC
This sequence comes from Pseudomonadota bacterium, assembly GCA_023426225.1. GTDB lineage: Bacteria > Pseudomonadota > Alphaproteobacteria > Sphingomonadales > Sphingomonadaceae > Sphingomonas. Next base: position 4,475 of record JAFABD010000241.1, read on the forward strand.
CGGTCGCGTTGGCGGGCGGCTGCGCGCCCCCGCCGCATCCCGCCAGCGCGGTCAGCGCCAGCATCGGCACCAGAACGGCTTTTCTCATCTCGTCTCTCCCTCTTGCGCGGCCCCGTGCCGCGACCTGCCGGGCGGGATCAAACCCGTCCGGCGCAGCCGCGGCCATCGGGTAGGTTCCGGACGGCGCCGCTGCCGCCCGGCAATCGGCGTCAGCGCTGATAGGCCTTGGGCAGCGCGCCTTCCTGCGGCTCGCGATAGCGGTCGCGAAGCCGCGTCTGGCGGTTGCTCAGCGGCTGTTCGACGCCGTCGATGAACACCTGGGTCGCCTCGCTGCCGATTTCCAGCGGGTCGCCGTCCCAGATCACCACGTCGCCGTGCCGGCCGGGCTTCAGCGATCCGAACGCGTCGCCCATGCCCAGCGCCTCGGCGGTGCGCGCGCTGATCGTGGCAAAGGCCTCGCCCCAGCTCAGCCCGCTCGCGCCCGGCACCTTCTGCAACGCAACCAGGTTGCCGGCATATTGCTTTTCCCAGCGCGCCTGGCGGGCGTCGTCGGCGTTGATCGTGCCCATGCCCACCAGCACGCCCGCGGCCTTCATCCGGCCGATGTTCGACTGGGTGGCGGCCAGCACCTCGAACGCCTCGGGCAGGTCGGCCAGCCCGTTCGCCAGCACGGGCACGCCCGCCGCCGCGATTTCGGGCGCCACCATCCAGCCCTCGCTCGCGCCGACGAGCACCAGCCGCAGCGCCGGCACCTCGCGTTTCAGCGCCAGCAGCGAGCGGATGTCGCTCGCGCGCTCGACATGGACGAGCAACGGCACGCGCCCCTGCACCACCGGCACCAGCGCCTCGGCATCGGCGCGCGTCAACAGCGCGTCGCGGCCGCGGTCGGTATAGCGGCCGGGGTTGCGCGCATAGTCGCGCACCTCGAACAGCGTGTTGCGCAACAGCGCATAGGCCGCGGGACGGCTGCCGCCGCCGGCGCGCGCGCCGGTCTCGCCATATTCCATGAACTGGAACGCGCGCGGGCGCGTCACCGCGTCGCTGTCGTTGCCCAGGTCGATCACCGCGCCCTGCCCGGCAAAGATCGAATTGCGCGCGGTGCCCGGCGCGACGACCGCGCGCGTCAGCCCTTCGGCGCGGTTGATCGCGATCGGGGTGCTGTGCGGGTTGACCGCCGGGGTCACGTCGAGCGCGGCCGAAAAGGGCGAATTGCCCGCGCTCGCGTCGTTCGCGGCATCGACGCCGTCGACCTCGACGATGCCCATGCGGGTAAAGCCGGCAAAGATGCCGGGGGTGACGTAACGGCCCTTGGCGTCGACGACGCGGACGCCCGCGGGCACCGCGACATTGGCGCCGGCGGCGACGACCTTGCCGTCGCGCACCACGACGGTGCCGCCCTCGATCGGGCCGGCGCCGTCGCCGATGACCAGCCGCGCGTTGGTGATCGCCACGGTCTGCGCGGCGGCGGGGGCCGCGATCGCGGTCAGCGACGCGGCGGCGGCGAGAAGAATCCGGTTCATCACTTCACGTCCCCCTCGCCGGGCTGGCCCAGTTCGAAATCGGACACCGGGCGACGCGCCGGGTCCTTGGCGTCATACAGCAGCGCGCCGTCGATCCACACCATCTGCGGGCGGGTATAGACGCTGAACGGATTGCCGTTCCACAGCACGACGTCGGCCATCTTGCCGGGCTTCAGGCTGCCCGTCTTGTCGGCGATGCCCAGCGCGCGCGCCGGGTTGAGCGACAGCCATTTCCACGCATCGGCCTCGGAAACGTCAAAGCCCGCGCGCTGGCCGGCGGCGCGTGCCTTGGCGACTTCCTGGTTCAGCCGCTGGATGCCGTTGGCGTCGTCCGAATGGATCATCGCGCAGGCGCCCGCCTTTTCCAGAAAGGCCAGGTTTTCCTTCACCGCGTCATAGGATTCCATCTTGAACCCGTACCAGTCGGCCCACACCGCGGCGCAGGTGTTGTTGGCCTTCAGCAGGTCGGCGATCTTGTACGCCTCGACCGCGTGGTGGAACGCGGTGACGTGGTATCCGAACTCCTTGGCCATATCCATGACGATGGCCATCTCGTCGGCGCGATAGCAGTGGTTCTGGACCAGGATCTCGCCTTCGAGCACGGCGCGCAGCGTGTCCATCTGCAGGTCGCGCGCGGGGGGCTCGCCGCCCTTTTCCTCGTAACGGTCCCAGCGGCGCTTGTATTCGGCCGCGCGCGCCCAGGTCTGGCGATCGACCGCGATGTTGCCCATCCGCGTCGACGGCATCCGGCCCTTGCTGCCATAGACGCGCTTGGGGTTCTCGCCGCACGCCATCTTCAGGCCATAGGGGGCGCCGGGGAACTTCATCGCCTGCATCGTGCGGGCATAGACGTTCTTGACCACCACCGAACGGCCGCCGAACAGGTTGGCCGATCCGGGCAGGATCTGGAGCGTGGTGACGCCGCCGTTGACGAGCGCGCGGCCAAAGCCCGGGTCCTGCGGCCAGACGCTGTGTTCGGCCCACACCTCGGCGGTGACGGGCGAGGTCGCCTCGTTGCCGTCCGAATGCGCCTCGACGCCCGGCGAGGGATAGTCGCCCAGATGGCTGTGGATGTCGATCACGCCCGGCGTGACGTAATGGCCGCTGCCGTCGATCACCGTCGTGCCCGCCTCGGGCTTCAGGTCGGCGCCGACGGCGGCGATCTTGCCGTCGCGGAACAGCACCGCGCCATGCTCGATCCGCCCGCCCTCGCCGTCGAGCACGGTGACGTTGGTGATCAGCGTCGGCACGCCCGGATAGGGGCGATAGGTCGACGGATAGGGGTCGTGGCTATAGCCCTTGCCCTTGCCCGGCCCGTTCGCGGCCGGTGCGGCCGCCGCGGTCTGCGGCTTGGATGTGTTGTCCCCCGCGCAGCCGGCGATCATGCCGGCGAGCCCGAGGACCAGGAGCGATCGAATCAAAGCGCTGGTCTCCCCTTTATCGCGCCCTGGCCCGGTTCGGCATCGGCGCGCCCGGCGCCATTGATCGCGGGCGCGGCGGGATTTGGCAAGTCGTGCGCGTCGAGCCGGGGCGCCGCGTCATTTGAGTCCGCGCAACGGCACGAATCGCACGCGGATTGCGTCCTTTCGCCGCAAAAATAACCGCCATTGCGACAAATACGGGGGCGCCGTGTAGCTTTTCACGCCTCATTGAGCGATGCTAGGGATTGACCGCAGACCCTGTATCGGGGGCAGGCCATTTGCGTTTGAGTGAAGATTCTTTTGTACGCCGGTTGATCCGGGACTGGGGCACCAGGCACTGGGGGGCGCTGTTCTTCAGTCTCGCGGCGCTGGGAAGCACGCTCGCGCTGCTCGGCTGGGTGCTCGACATTCCCCGGATGCGCGCCACCGGCCTCGACGGCCGCCCGATCTGGCCGCTCACCGCGCTCGGCTATCTCTGCCTCACGACCGGGCTGCTCGCCGCCTTTCTTGGACGCCGCCGGCTGGCCTTGCCGCTGCTCGCCGTCCCGCTCGTCATCAGCCTGACGTCCTGGGCGCAACTGGCGCTGGGGGTCGATTTCGGGACAGATCGCCTTTTCTTTCAACGGCTTGTTACGCTCTACGCCGTCCCCTACCCCGGCCGCCCCGGGCCGACGCCCAGCACGGTATTGATGCTGCTCAGCACCGCGGGGATCGCCTCGATCCTCATGAACACCGTGCGCCCGAACCTGCGCAGCCTCGTCGCCTCGGCGCTGTTCGCGGCGACCGGCGGTGCGTCGCTGCTGCTGTTGCTCACCCATATGGCGCACCCGCCGGCGGATGCGCCGCATGTGTCGCGCGCGGCGATCGCGCAGATTTTCTTCATCATTCTCGGTTTCGGCATGTATCTCGCCGAGGCGCCCTGGGTTCGCTCGCTCGCGGGCGGATCGTCGCAATGGACGCGGCTGCGCCTCCTCCTCCCGCTCGCGATCTTCCTTCCGGTCCTCCCCTCGCTCGGCGAAAAGCTGTTCGGCCGCGTAACCGGCCTCGGCTGGCCTTGGGAGGAAATGTTCGTCGTCGGCGGCAATGTCGTGATCGTCGCGGGACTTACCTTCTGGGCCGCATGGCGGATCGGCGAGGAACAGGCCGAGATCGGCTGGCTCAGCCAGGCGCTCGAAGGCAACACGATCGCGGTGGTCGACGGCGCCGGGACGATCACCCACTGGTCGCGCGGCTGCGAGAATCTCTATGGCTGGGCCGCCGACGAAGCGATCGGCCGCAACATATATCTGCTGCTCAACGCCGCGTGCGGGCTGGGCTCGGCGCCCGGACAGGCCCGCGCCGCCGAGGCCGAGGGCCGCGCGATCGGCATGATCGAACATGCCCGTGACGGGCGCGAACTCGTCGTTCTCGAACGCACCCGGCTGGTCGACATACCGGGGCGCGATCCGGTTCATGTGCTTGAAATCACAGACGTTACCCAGGAAGTCCGCGCGGTCGAGGCGCTGCGCATCAGCGAGGAACGGCTCGCGCTCGCCACCTCGGCGCACGAACTCGGCGTGTTCGAATGGAACGTCGCCGACGACCGGATCGAGTTCAGTCCCGGCACCGAACAGCGCGTCGGCATCCATCCGGGCTCGATCTCCAGCTTCGACACCTGGCGCGCCCAGGTCGAGCCTGCCGACATGCAGGACGTGCTGACGACGATCGCACGCGCGGTCCGCGAAAAGGCACAGCGGTTCAGCTTCCGCTTCCGCCTGCGCAGCGACACCGCGTCGGGCCGTACGATCGAAGGATCAAGCCGCGCCTTTTACGACGCGCACGGCAATCTTGTCCGCACCGTGGGCGTGATGCTCGACACCACGGCCCGCGACGAGCGCGAGGCCGAATTGCGCCGCCGCGAGGCACAGTTGCGCTCGATCCTCGAGACCGTTCCCGACGCGATGCTCGTCGTCGACGAACAGGGGCGCATCCTCCAGTTCAGCGCAGCCGCCGAGGCGCTGTGGGGCTATCGCGCGCCGGACGTGCTCGGCCAGCTGGCGACGATGCTGATCCCCGAGGAGGATCGGAACCATTATCTCAACCTGCTCAGCGAGTTCCTCGCGACCGGCGACGGCGTCATCGGCGAGGTGATCCGCGGCACCGCCGAGGCGGCCAACGGCCATCGTTTCCCGATCGAGGCGCGATCGGGCATCGCCCAGATCGACGGCAAGGTGATGCTGACGATCTTCGTGCGCGACATGTCCGATCAGCTCGCCACCGACCAGCGGCTGAGCGAATTGAGCGCCGAGATCGCGCATGTGTCGCGTCAGAGCGCGATGAGCGAGCTTGCCGCCGATCTGGCGCACGAGCTCAACCAGCCGCTCAGCGCCACCTCCAATTTCCTGGCCGCGGCGCGGATGCTGATCGAACGCGGCGAGACGTCCGAACGCGTCACCGACCTGCTCCGAATGGGCTCCGAACAGACGCAGCGCGCGGGCGAGATCATCCGCCGCCTGCGGGCCTTCATGGCGCGCGGCGAGGTCGAGATGCGCGCCGAATCGGTGGCGCGCACGATCGGCGACGCGGTCGACCTGGTGCTGGTCGGCACGCGCCAGTTCGGCATTCGCGTCACCTACGACCTCGATCCCGAGGCGCCGTTCATCTTCGCCGATCGCATCCAGGTGCAGCAGGTGCTCGTCAACCTGCTCCGCAACGCCAGCGAGGCGCTGCGCAACAGCGCGTCGGGCGAGCGGCTGATCGCGATCGCATCACGACGGCTGCCCAATCAGATGGTCGAAATCAGCGTATCCGATACCGGGCCGGGCATTCCCCAGCAGGTACTCGAACAGATCTTTGCCCGTTTCACCACGACCAAAAGCGCCGGTGGCGGAATGGGTATTGGCCTTTCGATCAGCAAGCGTATCATCGAAGCGCATGGTGGCAAACTGAGCGCAGAGAACAGACCGGAAGGTGGAGCGCGTTTCTGCTTCACACTTCCCACCGTGGAGGAGGGCACAGACTAAATGGCCAGAACGATCTACATCGTCGACGATGACGACGCCGTCCGCGCTTCGTTGCACAGCCTGTTGTCGGTGCGTGCGGACCTGATCGTGCGGGGCTATCGTTCGGGGGATGCGTTTCTTCAGGACGTGGATGAACTCGACCCCGGCGTCCTGCTGCTCGACATGCACATGCCGGGATCGACCGGGCTCGACGTGCTTCACTCGCTCGAAAGCTCGGTAAAGTTCGTGCCGATCGTGCTGACCGGCCAGGGCAATGTCGGCATGGCGGTGGACGCGATGAAGGCCGGCGCGCTCGACTTTGTCGAAAAGCCCTATGAGGCAGAGGTGCTGCTCCAGTTGATCGACACCGCCTTCGCCCGGCTGGAGGAGGATAATGAGGCCGCGGCGCGCACGGCCGCGGCCGAAGCCAAGATCGCCAAGCTCTCGCCGCGCGAAACCGACGTGCTGCGCGGGCTGATCGATGGGCGCTCGAACAAGATCAACGCCTATGAACTCGACATCAGTCCGCGCACGGTCGAGATCTATCGCGCCAACCTGATGGAAAAGCTGGAAGTCCGCAGCCTTTCGGAGGCGCTGCGCATCGCCTTTGCCGCGGGTCTGTTTCCCAAGGCCTGATCCGTCGTCGCCCCTGGTACGGGATCAGGGCTGACCATAAGCGAGCAGCATCGAAATCGATGCTGCCGCACTTGCCATCGGCAGGAAATGCAGGCGGGCGACCGTGTCGTCCGCGGTTTCGGCCGCGGACGAACGCTCGGCCCCGTTGGCCGACGCCCCCTCTTCCAGCACGATCACGCGCTCCCATCGGGGATCGTCGGCGACGGCCCGGGGACCGCCGGGATGATCTTCGATGCTCTCGGCATCGGCGACGAGTACCGCAGGACCGCGCGCCGCAATCGAATGGTTGGCGTCGAAATCGCGTGCCGTGCAGACCGTGGCGCCGTCGAGCGCGAGCCGCGCGACCAGCGCGCTGCGCAGCGCGGACTGGCGCACGATCAGGACGACGAGTGGAATCTTACACAGCACGCATTACTCCAGCGATCTTGCCGCATCGCGTTTGATCGGCATCGACGTGGCAGTCGCCCCGCCGCATCCGTAGTCAGGTCATCCCCCTAAGGCCTTCACCGATGCGAAGATTTTTGCCTGTTTTCCTTGTTTTGCAAACCAGTCGCATCTCGTTACCGTAGAAACACGGGGGGCTTTTACCAAATATTTACCATTAGTTTTCGGTTCCGGCGGCCGACTGAAAGTCCGTGGCGCATGGCCGTTCCAGGCGCCGTCAGGGCAGCCCATGGCGGCCGATTGCAATTCTTGCAACCACCTGTTTTTGTAAGACAAAATGCGCCTTCTAAGGCGACAATTGGATACCAGAAAAGGCGCCGAAAGAGTCACGTTAAGACAGGTAAAAATGCCTGTTTTCAGCGCGAAAGATGGCAATGCTTACGCCCTCCTGAGCAATGCCGCCCTATAATGCGAATGGTAGTTTCGTGGCCGAAAGCATCGGCATCTCCCATTCGAAAGGCCTTGCCATGTCCTCATTGCTCGCCAGGCTGAAGATCTCAGCCAAGATCATCATCTTGCTCAGCATGCTCGCCGTCGTGACGCTCGCGGTGGCGGCAATGGGCGCACGCACGCTCGCGGTTTCGGACGCCGCCTATTCCGAACTGACGCTCGCCAAGCTGCCCGTCACCACCAAGTTCGCGCGGGTGAACCGCGCAGGAACCACGATGGCGTACGACACCTACCGCGCTGTCAACGCTCCCGCGGGCTCGGCCGCAATGACCAAGGCCATCAACGACGCGACCAAGGCGTATGAGAATGCGAGCACGATGCTCGCGGAAGTGAACAAGACCGATCCAAACGCCCAGTCGGATGCCGACAACGTACGGCGCATGCTCGACGGCCTCCACGACGAGGCGGCCAAGGCCATCGAACTCGCTCGCGGCGGACAGCCCGACGCCGCCCGCGTCCAGATGGGCGTGGTCGACCGTGCGCTCGAGAACATGAGCACCTCCATGGTCAGCATGAACCTGCGCCGGATCGATGCTGCGCAGGCGCTGAGCCAGCAGCTTTCGGTCGACGGCTCGCGCACGATCTGGACGATGCTGATCGGCAGCATCGTCGCGATTATCGGCGCCATCGGCGTGTCGATCGTCGTGTCGCGCCAGGGGATCACCGGCCCGCTGGAAGCGCTTCAGCAGACGATGGCGCAGCTTGCTGCGGGCAACCATCACGTCGATGTCCCGGGCACCGAGCGCACCGACGAACTGGGCACGATGGCCAAGGCCGTGCTGGTGTTCCGCGATGCCGCAGTCGAGCAGGAGCGCGTCCAGGCCGAAAAGGCGGCCGCCGACGCCGAGCAGCGCAAGGTCGTCCAGGCGCTCGAAGCCAATCTGAGCAAGCTCGCCGCCGGCGACCTTACCGCCGCGATCAACGAGCGTTTCTCGGCTGCCTATGAAACGGTGAAGGTCAACTTCAACGACGCGGTCGCGGCGCTCAGCAGCCTGATCGGCACCGTGCGCGAGCGCGCCGAGACGATCCGCACCGGATCGCAGGAAATCGCCGTCGCCTCGGAGGATCTGGCGCGCCGGACCGAGAGCAACGCCGCCAGCCTGGAACAGACTTCGGCTGCGGTGGCGCAGATCGACCAGCGCATCAAGGCGACCGCGACCGCGGCGGGCGATACCGTCCAGCGGGCGGACGACGCGATCAAGACGGTGTCGTCGGGACGCGCGGTTGCCGACGAGGCGGTGCAGGCAATGACCCGCGTGGCGGACAGCGCCAAGGGCATCGACAGCGTGATCGAGGGCCTCGACAAGATCGCGTTCCAGACGCGCGTGCTCGCGATGAACGCTGCGGTCGAGGCCGGCCGCGCGGGCGAGGCAGGCCGCGGATTTGCGGTGGTTGCGGACCTGGTGTCGCAGCTGGCGATGCGTTCCGAGGAAGAAGCGGGGCGCGCGCGGGAGCAGTTGACGGCGACGCAGAGCGACATCGTTGCGGCGGTGGAAATGGTGCAGAAGGTCGACAATGCGCTGGCGGACATCACGTCCGACGTCGGCGCGGTGCACGGGCTGCTGGGGCAGATGGCCGCCGACAACCATGCCCAGTCGAGCGCGATCACCCAGATCAGCGTCGCGGTGAGCAGCATGGACCAGTCGACCCAGCAGAACGCCGCGATGGTCGAGGAAACATCGGCCGCAGCGCGCAACTTGACCAACGAAGTCAACGAGTTGGCCGGTCAGGCCAGCCATTTCAAGATCGACGGGAACACCGCCGCGCGCGCCTCTGCACGCGCCGCAAAGCCGGCCGCGAACGCCGGTTATGTCTCCCCGGTCAAGCCGCTGCCGGTGCCGGTCAGCACCCCCGCGGGCGCCGACGCCTGGGCGCAATTCTGACCCCCCGACGGCCCGCCCCGCAC
>JAFABD010000078.1 GCA_023426225.1 Pseudomonadota bacterium
CCAATGTCCTGCCCGCGCTCAAACCCGGCGAGTTCGTGTGGTTCGAGCCCCCGGCGGCGATCGCGGCGGCGATGCAGGCGCGCGGCGAGACGCTGTCGATCACCGTCGCGCGCGAGCCGCAGCTTGCCTATGTCTATCGCGGCGACCGGCTGGTGGGGTTCACGACGGTGTCGACCGGCGCGCCGGGGCGGCGCACGCCGCTGGGCGAATTCACCATCCTGGAAAAGCGGGTGTTCCACCGCTCGAACCTGTACAGCAACGCGCCGATGCCGTTCATGCAGCGGCTGACCTGGGGCGGGATCGCGCTGCACGCGGGCGTGCTGCCGGGCTATCCGGCGTCGCATGGCTGCATCCGGCTGCCGCGCGCCTTTGCCGAACAGCTTTATGCGCTGACCCGGATCGGCGGCCATGTCTCGATCGTCGACAGCCATTTCGACCTGCCGCCCTTGCCCGAGCCGGTGCGGCCGCTTGCCGTCACGCCCCGGCTCGAGCCCGAGACGCGCAATCTGGGCAACGGCGCGTTCGACGTGCTGACGCATGCCGGCGACCCGCCGCCCGAGCGGCCGCTCCCCGAATTGCCGCCGCGTTGATCCAGGGCGCACTTGCCGTGCGCGACAGCTTGCAACCGGGCGCGAAACCCGCCCATTAGCCCTACGTTCATCCAGCGGCAGCAAGAAGGAAGGCCATGAGCAACACGCCCCCCAATCCCGCCGAGAACCCCATCGAGCAGGTCGAGGAATCGTCGAAGGAAAGCGAGACGCTCGCCGCCGTCCGCGCGCTGGGCGAGGCCAGCAAGCGCTGGTCGCCGAGCCGCAAGCAACTGGGCATCGGCGCCGCCGTCGGCATCGGATCGGCCGCGGTGGTCGCCGGGCTGCTGTTCTGGCGCGGCAACCGCAAGGACGGGAAGTAATCGCGGCGCCCGGGCGGCTGCGGCGACATGGCCGCGGCGCCCGGTGCGGGGCGGCTCAGGCGGCGGCGCGGTAGATGGCGTCGAGCGTGCGGGCCGTCCAAAGATAGCTCTCGGCCGCCGGGTCATAGCCGCGCGCGGCGGCGAGTTGCGCCGCCCACGCCACGGCTTCGCGCCCGCCCCATTCGTCGGGCGGATCGACCAGCCGCTCGCGCGCGGTGCCGCGGTGCAGATCGAGCGTGAAGTCGTAGAACGAGCCGCCCTGGTTGGCGAACACGAGCGCGCCGGTGCGGCCGATCAGCCGGGCCTCGATCACCGCGTCCTGGCCCGCGGGAAGCTCCCACGAACAGGCGAGCCGGACGACGGTGCCGTCCTCGGCCTCAAGCTGGGCATAGGCGAGATCCTCGACCGCGGTGCGGGCGGCGATACGCGCGCCGTGCGCGAAGAGCGCGGTGTTGATGCGCCGCCAGACGAGCGGGCCGAGCACGACCCCGACCAGATCGACGAGGTGGCTGCCCAGGTCGACGAGACAGCCGCCGCCCGCGAGTGCGGGATCGCGGAACCAGGACTTGCCCGGGCCATAGGCGTTGTCGAAGCGCAGCTCGACGGCATGGACGCGGCCGATCGCGCCCGTTGCGACCCGGTCGCGCAGCGCCGTGACCGCGCGCGTGCGGCGATAGGAGAAATCGACCCCGAGCAGCCGGTCGGCGGCCCGCGCGGCGGCGAGCGCGGTACGCGTTTCATCGGCGTCGCGTCCCAGCGGTTTCTGGCAGAACACGGCGAGCCCGCGTTCGAGCGCGGCGATCGTCTGGGCGGTGTGGAGTGCGCGGGGGGTGGCGATGACGACGCCGTCGAGCGGGTGCGCGAGCATCGCGGCGAGATCGGCGAAGACCGCCGCATCGGGGGCGATCGCGCGCGCCTGCGCCAGCGCGTCGGGATCGGGTTCGACGATCGCGGCGACGCGCGCATGGCCGCTGTCGACCAGCGCCTGCATCCGGTGACGGCCGATCCAGCCGGCGCCGACAAAGCCGAGCCGCAACGTCATGCGAACGTCACCAGCGCCTTGATGAAGTCGCCGGGCTTGTCGGCGGTGGCGTCGAGCGCCTCGCCGAGCCGCTCGATCGGGTAGCGCGCGCTGTAGAGCGGACGCGGATCGAGCCGCCCGCCGGCGACCGCCTCGACCGCCTCGCGAAGCCCGCGCAGCTGCACCGCGGGGTCGCGCTCGTGCGCGTTGACGACGTCGATGCCCTTCCAGTTCCATTGCTGCATGTTGACCTGACGCGGCCCGTCCTGGTGATAGCCCGCGATCACCAGCCGGCCGCCTTCGCATACCAGCTCGCCCGCGAGATCGAGCGGCCATTGCTTGCCCACCGCTTCGATCACGCGATCGCAGCCGCGCTGATCCGTGAGATCGCGGACGCGGGCGAGGATGGTGGCGTGGTCGTCCATCGGTACCGTTTCCGCCGCGCCGAAGTCGCGCGCGAGCGCGAGCGCGCGTTCGCGGCGCGAGACGGCGATGACGCGCGCGCCCGCGGCGCTCGCCAGCCGCGTGAGGATCGCGCCCAGAAAGCCGATGCCGATGATCGCGACATCCTGTCCCGCCGTGATGTCGGCGCGGCGGAAGATGTTGAACGCACAGCCGATCGCCTCGCCCGGAAAGGGCTGGCCGGCAAGCCCCGGCGGCAGCGCGACGCAGCGGTCGGCGGCGACGACGTCATAGCCGGCATAGCTGGCGTGCGAGAGCGCGGCGACGCGCGTGCCGGGGGCGGGCGCGGTGACGCCCGGCCCGACCGCCTCCACCACGCCCCACGGCTCGTGCCCCATCGCGCCGGGTGCGAGCGGATAGGAGATCCATTCGGACCCCTGCCACGGCAGCAGGTTCGAGGCGCAGACGCCGCACCCCTCGACGCGGAGCAGCACCTCGCCGGGGCCGGGAACAGGGACGGGCGCGTCGACCACGCGCAGCGTGCGGGGGGCGACCAGTTGCGCGGCCGCCATGCGGGCGGCCGTCATCGCGGGCGATTGCAGCATCGAAACTCCTGTGGCGAAGGGCGAAGGGCGATCAGGCGGCGAGGAACGCCTCGAGCGCGGCGCGGGCGTCGTCATCGGTCATCTGGCGCGGCGGATGCTTGCAGAACCAGGCCGCGGCAGCCTCGATCGGCCCCGAGAGCCCGCGGTCGGCGGCGACCTTGGCGCAGCGGATCATGTCGATCGCGACCCCTGCCGAATTGGGGCTGTCCTCCACCGAAAGGCGCAGTTCGAGGTTCATCGGAACGCCGCCGAACAGCCGCCCCTCCATGCGCAGGAAGCAGACCTTGTTGTCGTTCTGCCACGCGACATAATCGGAGGGGCCGACATGGATGTCGGCGTCGGCGAGGCGCTCGGCGGCGACCGACTGCACCGCTTCGGTCTTCGACCGCTTCTTGGCGGCGAGGCGGCGGCGTTCGAGCATGTTGAGGAAGTCGGTATTGCCGCCGGTATTGAGCTGATAGGTGCGATCGAGCGCAACGCCGCGCTTGGCGAACAGGTCGGTCAGCACGCGGTGGACGATCGTCGCGCCGAGCTGGGCCTTGATGTCGTCGCCGATGATCGGCACGCCCGCCGCGCGGAACCGGGCGGCCCAGCCGGGATCGCTGGCGAGGAACACCGGGATCGCGTTGACGAAGGCGACGCCCGCCTGAAGCGCGCAGCCGGCATAGAATTCGGTTGCCGCCTGCGACCCGACGGGAAGGTAGTTGATCATCACGTCGGTCGCGGTTTCGCGCAGCGCGGCGACCACCGCGGCATCGGGTTCGGGCGCGTCGGCGGGAACGAAGCCGCGTTCGGGCGGATAGTCGCGCATGTGATCGGCGACGCCGTCGAGCAGCCGCCCCATGCGGACCGGCGTGCCGTGCGGGGCGGCGTGCCTGATCACCGACGCGTGGGAAGGGATCGCGCTGTTCCTCGAACCCGATCGCGAGGTGCTGGTCGCGCGCGACGGCCGCGACGTTGCCGAGCACCTTGCCGCGCTGACGCCCGAGCGCGCGCGTGCGATCGGGCAGGCGGCGCGCGACCGGGTGCTGCGCGAACATTGCTATTCGCACCGCGGCGCGATCGTCGATCGCGTCCTGCGTGCCACGCTCGAACAGGCGAGGGCCGTCGCATGAACATCGTCGTCTTTGGGCTGAGCATCACCTCGTCCTGGGGCAACGGCCATGCCACCACCTGGCGTGCGTTGCTCCGGGCGATGGCGGCGCGGGGGCATTCGATCCACTTCCTCGAACGTGACGTTCCCTGGTACGCGCCGCACCGCGACCTGGCCGAGCCCGGATTTTGCCGATTGACGCTCTATCGGGACCGCGACGAACTCGACGCGTATCTGCCGCAGGTGCGGGCCGCGGATGCAGTGCTGATCGGCTCCTATGTCCCCGAAGGCGTCGAGATCGCGCGATGGGTGCAGCGGCACGCGCGCGGTACGATCGCCTTTTACGACATCGACACGCCGGTCACGCTGGCGAAGCTGGCCGCGGGCGACCATGAATATGTCGATCGCGACGTGATCGCGGGCCTTGACCTCTATCTGTCGTTCACCGGCGGCCCGACCTTGCGGCGGCTCGAACGCGACCATGGCGCGCCCGCCGCGGCGGCGCTCTATTGCTCGGTCGACGCCGATCGCTATCGCCCGACCGGCGCGGCCAAGCGCTGGGATCTTTCCTATCTCGGCACCTATAGCCCCGATCGCCAGCCGACGCTCGAACGGCTGCTGATCGAACCGGCGCGCCGCGCGCCTCACCGGCGCTTCGTCGTTGCCGGGCCGCAATATCCCGACACGATCGACTGGCCCGCCAATGTCGAGCGGATCGAGCATTGCCCGCCCGACGCCCATGCCGATTTCTATTCGGCGTCGCGTTTCACGCTGAACGTCACCCGTGCCGACATGCGCGCGGCAGGATGGTCGCCTTCGGTCCGGCTGTTCGAGGCGGGTGCGTGCGGCGCCGCCATCCTGTCGGACCGCTGGGACGGCATCGAGGACGTGCTTGTCCCCCCGCGCGAAATCGGACTGGTCGACGACACCGAGGCGGTGCTCGCCGCGCTCGAGAATGACGCGCTTGCCGCCGCCATGGGCGAGGCCGGCCGCCGTGCCGTGCTCGCCCGCCATACCGCCGGCCATCGCGCCGCCGAACTCGAGCGACTGTTGCTCGACCACGCTGCTCCCACTGCGACCCGCGCCGCCCCGCTCGCCCCGATGGCGGCCGTGCGATGCAGTTGCTCGGCTGGCGGCCGACGACGCCGCTCGAGACCGGGCTCGCGCGGACAATCGCCTGGTTCCGCGACGTCGACATCCGCGACGACAACGCTGCGGTGCGGCCGTTGCTGTCGGTTGCCGCCGAGTAGCGCGGGCGGCGGCGCCTAAAGCCGCGGCGGGCTGTAGTCCGCCACGGCCGCCAGCGCCTCGCGGTCGGGAAGCGCGACGCCGTTGGGCGTGGTGTGGACGAGACCGTCGCGCCGCAACTGCTGCATCGTCCGGTTGAGATGGACGGTGGTGAGCCCGAGTACGTCGCCGAGCACTTCCTGCGTCAACGGCATCGCGAACCCCTGGCACACATCGAAGCCCGCATGTGCCAGCCGTTCGCGCAGTTCGAGCAGCAGGTGGGCGAGGCGCTCATAGGCCGATTGGCGGCCCAGCCGGGTGATCTGGTTGTGGAGGTGGAGCAACGTCAGCGCCGCCCCGCGCAGCCGCAACGTGTCGAATACGGGTTGCGCCCAGATTGCGGGATCGAGCGTGCAACTGGTCGCCGGGGTCAGCGCCACGACGGCTTCGCCGGTCAGCGCGGGGTTGCTCGCGGTCGGCGCAATCAGGTCGCCGGGGAGCAGAAGCTCGAGGATCTGGCGGCGGCCGTCGGCAAGGATACGCGTTCGCGCCGCCCAGCCGGCGAGCAGGAGGCGGGGCGGCACGCCGGCGGCCGCACTCTCGGTCCCGATCGCGGTGCGGACGCCGTGCTGCCGCGGCGAGCCCATCGCGCCGAGAAGCAAGCTGAGCGCGCCTTCGTCGAGCGCCCCCAGGCGGCGAAGCCGGGGCAATGGCGGCGCGACGCCGTCGCGATCGGGCGAGGCATGCACGGGGGCCACGATGTTCATCGCCGCACCGCCGCCCGCCGACGACGCGTCACGACCGGGCGGGGCGGGGTGCCCCGGCAACGGCGGCGACGGCGCGGCTTTCGAACAAGCGGCTGGACGACGGCATGCGCGGCTCCCCTGAAAATATATTTGTTCGTTCAACAGGTTATGAGAACGAGCGGCGGGCGTCCGCGCTCCCTTGGCGCGGGGCGGACGGCACGCGATTCGTCGCAATCCGCGCAAGTGCTTCAACGTGGCGCGGCCGACGATGTGCCGACGATCGGGCCAGACGTGCCGAAACATGGGCGGGGGGAGCGGGGAGAAGCGTGGCGCGCCCGGCAGGGTTCGAACCTGCGACCCCAAGCTTAGAAGGCTCGTGCTCTATCCAACTGAGCTACGGGCGCGCGCTCGAATCCCGCCTAGCGCGGTTTGCGCGCGAACGGAACCGCCATATAGTCACGCCATGCCCGGACCGGAATCAGCGCATTCGCCTCGCCACGTCGCGGCCGCCGCGATCGCCGGAGGGCATTTTCGCTATTACGACTTCGTCATGGCGGCGTTTGTCGCCATCCTGCTGCTTTCGAACGTGCTCGGCGCGGGCAAGGTCGCGCAGGTGTGGCTGCCCGGCATCGGTTATTGGCCGTTCGGGGCGGGCATCCTGTTCTTTCCGATCTCATACATCATCGGCGACGTGCTCACCGAGGTCTATGGCTATGCCCGCGCGCGGCGCGTGATCTGGGCCGGAACCGGCGCGGTGCTGTTCATGGCACTGATGGCGTGGGTGGTGGTGGCGTTGCCGCCCGCGCCCGACTGGACGAACCAGGCGGCATATGAAGTGGTGTTCGGGCAGGTGCCGCGCATCGTCTTTGCCTCGATCTGCGCCTTCTGGGCGGGCGAATTCGTCAACGCCTATGTTCTCGCGCGGATGAAGCTGTGGACCGGCGGCCGGGCGTTGTGGACGCGCACGATCGGATCGACGATCGCGGGACAGGCGGTCGACAGCGCGATCTTCTATCCGCTCGCCTTCCTCCATGCCGCGGGCTGGACGACCGAACTGGTGGTACAGGTGCTGTTCACGCAATGGCTGCTCAAGGTGAGCTGGGAGGTGTTGTTGACGCCGCTCACCTA
This sequence comes from Pseudomonadota bacterium, assembly GCA_023426225.1. Taxonomy (GTDB): domain Bacteria; phylum Pseudomonadota; class Alphaproteobacteria; order Sphingomonadales; family Sphingomonadaceae; genus Sphingomonas. Next base: position 7,133 of record JAFABD010000078.1, read on the forward strand.
TCTGGTAGTCGGTTTTCTCAAGGAACGTGAGGGCGTGGACGTGTTCGACGAAGGTACCGATTTCACCCCGTTCGCGACGCGCGTCTGAACCAGGACGCGCCGACCCGCCCCATGCCACGCCATGCCGATCCCTTGCCCGCAGCGGTGCGCCCGTGAACCTGTGGCGCGACACCAAGCTGTGGCTGGCCGCCGACACCGGGCTGCCCGACAGCACGCTGCACGTCCTGGCCGGGATGATGCTGCTGATCCTCGGCGCGTTGATACTGCGCCGGCTGCCGTGGAACTGGCGCCCCTGGCTGATGGTGCTGGGGCTCGAACTGGCGAACGAGGCGTATGACCTGCTCAACCATGCGAGTGGCGAGGACACGCTGGCCGACAGTTGGCAGGACCTGTGGCTGACGATGCTGTGCCCGACGCTGTTGCTGGTGCTGGGGCCGCTGATCGCGCGGCTGGTGGCACGCCGGGAACGGACCCGGCGTGCGGAAGCGGTGTCAGGCGCCGACGGCCTCGATCAACCCCTCGAATAACCGGCGACCGTCGTCGCCGCCATGCGCCGGTTCGATCCGGCGTTCGGGGTGCGGCATCATGCCGAGGACATTGCCGCCCTCGTTGAGGACGCCCGCGATGTTGCGCGCCGAGCCGTTGACCGCCTCGGCATAGCGGAAGGCCACGCGGCCCTCGCCCTCGAGCCGGTCGAGCGTGGCGTCGTCGGCGAAATAGTTGCCGTCATGGTGCGCGACGGGGATCGTGATCGCCTCGCCCGCCTGATAGCGCGCGGTAAAGATCGACTGGCTGTTGTCCACCGTGAGCGCGACGTCGCGACACACGAAATCGAGCCCGGCATTGCGCATGAGCGCGCCCGGCAGGAGACCGGTTTCGGTGAGAATCTGGAAGCCGTTGCAGATGCCGATCACCGGCACGCCGCGGCCCGCGGCATCGATCACCGCACGGACGACGGGCGAACGTGCCGCGATCGCGCCGCAACGCAGATAGTCGCCATAGGAAAAGCCGCCGGGGAGCGCGATCAGCCCGATGCCGTCGGGCAGCGCGCTGTCGCCATGCCACACCATGTGCGGCCGAACGCCCGTCACCGCCTCCAGCGCGACGGCGATGTCGCGATCGCAGTTCGAACCCGGAAAGACGATGACCGCGGTCTTCATGCGCGTTCGATCCGGTAGTTTTCGATGACGGTGTTGGCGAGCAGCTTGCGGCACATCTCGTCGATGGCGGCGTCGCTGGTGTCGTCGGCGACCTCGAGCTCGAAGATCTTGCCGGCGCGCACATCGTTCACCCCGGCAAAGCCGAGGCCCGAAAGTGCATGCTGGATGGCCTTGCCCTGCGGGTCGAGCACGCCGTTCTTGAGGGTTACGATGATGCGCAGCTTCATGGCGCCGCCTATGGCCCGACGACCGGAAAGGCGCAATCGGAAATCGTCAGCAACGGACGGCGGCGGGGCGGTGCGGAGGGCGCGCAGCGGGCGCGTCGAAGGGGGGCGACCCTGCCGGGCTGGGCCGGGCGGTCGGGTGCCCGCCATGCGCCGTCGCGGTGGACGGCGAGCCTCCCCGGGGACCACGCCCCGGGGAGGGAAAAGCGCGATTACTTGCCGCGGCGCTTGCGGTGGCTTTCGAGATCGAGAACCGCCGAATCGGGGCCTTCGGGGAAGAGGCCCAGGCGGCGCGCGACCTCCTGATAGGCTTCGACCTCGCCGCCCAGATCGCGACGGAAGCGATCCTTGTCGAGCTTTTCGCCCGAGGCGATGTCCCACAGGCGGCAACCGTCGGGGCTGATTTCGTCGGCGAGGATGATGCGGCCGAAATCATTGTCCCAGATGCGGCCGAATTCGAGCTTGAAGTCGACCAGGCGGATGCCGATGCCCGCGAACAGGCCCGACATGAAGTCGTTCACGCGGATCGCCATGTCGGCGATGTCGTGCAGCTCCTCCTGGCTGGCCCAGCCGAAGCACAGGATGTGTTCGTCGGTGACCATCGGGTCGCCGAGCGCGTCGTCCTTGTAATAATATTCGATGATCGTGCGGGGCAGCGGCGTGCCCTCCTCGACGCCGAGTCGCTTCGACAGCGAACCTGCGACGACGTTGCGGACGACCACCTCGATCGGAACGATCTCGACCTGGCGAATCAGCTGCTCGCGCATGTTGAGGCGACGAATGAAATGCGTCGGGATGCCGATGCCGCCGAGCAGCGTGAATAGATGCTCGGAAATGCGGTTGTTGAGCACGCCCTTGCCGCTGATCGTGCCCTTTTTCTGCGCGTTGAAGGCGGTCGCGTCATCCTTGAAATACTGGATCAGCGTGCCCGGTTCGGGGCCTTCATAAAGGATCTTCGCTTTGCCTTCGTAGATTTGCCGGCGGCGTGCCATATCGGCCTATACCCCTGAAATGCGTCGCCCCGGCGGCGCGGGGGACCGCGATCATGCCGGGGCATAAGGAAGGCCTGGCCCTATACCGGATGGGGGGGCAGCGCGCAATGCAGGCTGCCGCACAAGCGCGGCGGCTCGAACAGGCCGTCGCGCCGGACGGCCCGGCCGTGCCGATCGCGCCGACGCACGTTGTTCGCGCCGGCGCTGTTGCCGGGAGCGGCGGGGAACCCCGATCGGGCTTCGGCGTTGCCGGGGGGACGCGGAGTCCCCGCGCGATCCTAGGGGGTTTTGCGAGGGCGCGGCGGCCGTGCGCCACGAAATCGCGCCGGGCGTGAGATCATAAGGGGAACGCCCTTGGCGTTTGCCCCTGTCGCCTGCTATTCAGCGCGGCGATGACCCTCGACACCGACGTTTCCGAACCCTCCGGCGCCTCTGACGTCCCCTTCGACAGCGCATTGTCCGAGCGCTATCTCGTCTATGCGCTGTCGACGATCACGGCGCGGTCGCTGCCCGATGTGCGTGACGGGCTGAAGCCGGTGCACCGGCGGCTGCTCTGGGCGATGCGGCTGCTGCGGCTCGATCCGGCGAGCGGGTACAAGAAGTGCGCGCGCGTCGTCGGCGACGTGATCGGCAAATACCACCCCCATGGCGACGCCTCGGTCTATGACGCGATGGTGCGCCTCGCGCAGACCTTTGCGCTGCGCTATCCGCTGGTCGACGGGCAGGGCAATTTCGGCAATATCGACGGCGATAACGCCGCGGCGTACCGATATACCGAGGCGCGGCTGACGCAGGTCGCGATCGACCTGATGGACGGCCTCGATGAGAATGCCGTCGATTTTCGCCCGACGTACAACGGTGAAGAGGAAGAGCCCGAGCTGTTTCCGGGGCTGTTTCCCAACCTGCTCGCCAACGGCGCGGCAGGCATTGCGGTCGGCATGGCGACGAGCATCCCGCCACACAATGCGGCCGAGCTGATGCAGGCGGCCGTCGCGCTGATCGACAATCCGCAGGCCAATGTGCTCGACCATGTGCGCGGCCCCGATTTCCCGACCGGCGGCGTCGTCGTCGACAGTCCGGCGGCGATCGCCGAAGCCTATGCCACCGGTCGCGGCAGCTTTCGCGTGCGTGCCAAGATCGAAAAGGTGACGGAGAAGGGCGGCGCCTGGCATCTGGTCGTCACCGAGATCCCCTATGGCGTCCAGAAGGGCAAGCTGATCGAGGGGATCGCGGCGCTCGTCAACGACAAGAAGCTGCCGATCCTTGCCGATGTGCGTGACGAGTCGGCCGAGGATGTTCGCATCGTGCTCGAACCGCGCAGCCGCACGGTCGACGCCGACACGCTGACCGAAAGCCTGTACCGCCTGTCGGACCTTGAGGTGCGGGTGCCGTTGAACCTCAACGTGCTCGACAAGAACCGGACGCCGCGCGTGATGAGCCTGCGCGACGCGCTGGCGGGATGGGTCGAGCATCAGTTCGTCGTGCTGCGCCGCAAGTCGCAGCACCGGCTCGACAAGATCGCCGACCGCCTGGAGTTGCTGCGCGGTTATGTCATCGCCTTCCTCAACCTCGACCGGGTGATCGAGATCATCCGCACCGAGGATGAGCCCAAGCCGGTGATGATGGCCGAGTTCGGGCTGACCGACCGCCAGGCCGAGGCGATCCTCAACATGCGGTTGCGCTCGTTGCGCAAGCTGGAGGAGATGGAACTCCGCCGCGAGCAGGAAAAGCTGGAGAAGGAGCAGGGCGAGCTCGAACTGCTGCTGTCGTCCGACGCGCGCCAGCGCACGCGGATGAAGCGCGACCTGGGCAGGATGATCGCGCGCTATGGCCTCGACACGCCGCTGGGCGCGCGCCGCACCGCGATCGTCGAGGCGGCGCCCGCGCGCGAGATTCCGCTCGAGGCGATGATCGAGCGCGAGCCGATCACCGTGATCCTGTCGCAGCGCGGCTGGATCCGCGCGATGAAGGGCCATGTCGAGCTCGCCTCGGCCGAGACGCTGAAGTTCAAGGAGGGCGACGGCCCGCTCTTTGCCTTTCATGCGCAGACGACCGACAAGCTGCTGCTGGCGGCGGACAATGGCCGCTTCTACACGCTTGCCGCGGACAAGCTGCCGGGCGCGCGCGGTTTCGGCGAGCCTGTCCGTGCGATGATCGACCTGGACGGCGACCGCAGCGTCATCGCGCTGCTTCCCGCCTCGGCTGCGGCGAAGCTGTTGCTTGCAGCCACCGACGGGCGCGGCTTCATCGTCGGGATTGCCGACGTGCTGGCGGAGACGCGCAAGGGCAAGCAGGTGATGGCCCCGCGCGCCGGCGCGCAGCTGAAGCTGGTGCGGCCGGTGGGTGCCGACGACGATAGCGTCGCGGTGATCGGCGACAATCGCAAGATGCTGGTCTTCCCCATCGGCGAGGTGGCCGAGATGACGCGCGGGCAGGGCGTCCAGCTTCAGCGCTATCGCGACGGCGGGCTGGCGGATGCGATCACGCTGCGCTTTGCCGACGGGCTGAGCTGGCGCATGGGCGGCGAACAGGGGCGGACGCGGACCGAGGCGGACCTGACCGCATGGCGCGCGGCGCGCGGCGCGGCGGGACGGATGGCGCCGACCGGATTCCCGCGCGACAATCGCTTCTGACGTCGCGCGCGAACGGGCCGAAAACAGCAGATTTGCGGGATGCGTTCGGCACGCGTCCCCGGGCGATCGTGACTTAGGCAATCCGAGTCAGATTTCCCGTTGCTTCATGGGCTTTTAACTAATTGACCGCTAAGTCCCGCGGGCTATGCCCTTGCCCCGGCCCCTTTCTTTTCATCTCGCCGCCGTGGAGCCGGTTCCGCCCGCGGCGCCGGTTCCGCCCGAAGAAGCGCTGGCCAGCGACGCGGTTCTCGACCTGCTGCCCATTCCGGCGGCGGTGATCGACCTGGAGGCTGGGCGCTTCGTATTTGCGGCGACCAACCAGCGTTTCCGGATGGCAGGCATCGGCACGTCGGCCGACGAGTCGCCGCTGATCCGGTTGCTCGGGCCGCGGCTGCGTCGCTTTTTCGATTCCGGCGAGAATAACTGCGAGATCGTCTGGCAGTTCGGCGACGAGGTCGATTACCGCAATTTCCGCGTGATGTTCGCGCGCCGGCCGCAGGGGGAGCGCACGAACCGCTGCCTGGTGAGCCTGGTCGACCAGACGTCGGAGCTGCGCACCGAACACAGCCTGCGCCGCGAAATGGCGACCGACAGCCTGACGGGGTTGCCCAACCGTTCGGGATTTGCCGACGAGATCGAGGCGCTGATCGGCCCCGACAATGCCGACGGCTATGCCGTGCTGGTCGTCAACCTTGACCGGTTCAGCCGGATCAACGCCTGTATGGGCGGGCTGGCGGGCGACGAGCTGCTGATTTCGGTCGCGCGCCGGCTGAAGGGGGCGCTGCGCAGCCGCGACGTGCTGGCGCGGATGGGGGGCGACGAATTCGGCGTGCTGCTGACGCTCGACCAGGGGCCGAGCGATGCACTCCATGTCGCCAAGCGCATCCAGGGGGCGCTTTCGACGCCGTTCCGGCTTTCGGACTTCGAAATCCGCGTCGAATGCTCGATCGGGATCGCGCTGGGCGCCGACAATGACGGCGACCCCGAGGATCTGATCCGCCACGCCCAGTTCGCGGTCAAGCGGTCGAAAAAGAGCGGCCGCACCGAAGTGTATCACACGCGGGCGTTCGACATCGCGCGCGAGCAGTTCGGGATCGAGACCGAGCTGCGCCGGGCGATCGACGGCGGCCAGCTGCGCCTGACCTATCAGCCGATCTGCGACCTTTCGACGGGGCGGATCGTGTCGTTCGAGGCGCTGGCGCGCTGGACCAACGAGCATGGCGTCGAACTTTCGCCCAACGACTTCATTCCGGTGGCGGAGGAAACGGGGCTGATCGTGCCGCTGGGTCGCTGGGCGATGGAAGAGGCGGCACGGACGCTGTCGCGGTGGGACGCGATGGCGGGCGGCGATTGCGGCGTCCGTTTCTCGGTCAACCTCTCGGCGATCCAGTTGCAGCGCGACCGTGTGCCCGAAATGGTCAAGGCCGTGCTCGACCGGCACCGGGTCTGCGGCAGCCGCATGATCCTCGAGCTGACCGAAAGCGCGATCGTTTCGGACCCCGACCGCATCAGCCAGACGATGCTTGCGCTGAAGAGCCTGGGCACGACGCTGGCGATGGACGATTTCGGCACCGGATATTCGAACCTCGCCTATCTCCAGCGCCTGCCGATCGACATTCTGAAGATCGACCGCAGCTTCGTTTCAGGCATGCTCGCCGACCGCGACAAGCTGGCGATCGTGCGTGCGATCCTGTCGCTTGCCCAGGCGCTGGGGATGCGGACGACCGCCGAGGGGATCGAGAACAACGAGCTGGCCCAGACGCTTGCGGCGCTGGGCTGCAGCTATGGCCAGGGCTTTCTCTATGCGCGCCCGCTGGAGGAGCCGGCGGCGTTCGCGATGCTCGACGGCTGCAACAGGGCGGTGACCGCCTCGTCGGCCAACTGAGCGACGCGGGCCTCGCCGGGGAAACCCTCGGCGATCCAGCGATCCTCGACCGCGTGGAGCGCGCGCGCGACCTCCGGCCCCTTCGCAAGCCCGCGTGCCACCAGCGCGCCGCCACCGAGCGGCAGGCGCGGCACATCCCATTCGGCCATCGCGGCGGCATCGGCGATGCGGCCGGCAAGCAGCAGCGCATCGACCGCATTTTCGCGCCCCAGCCGGTACGCGGCCTCGCGCGCGTCGGCGATCGCGAGCGGGCGGGCGGCGGCCGCGAGGCGCTTGCGGTTCGCGTTCGAGAGCTTGAGCCGGGCGCCGACCGCGGTCGCGACGGCGTCCGAAGGCGGGAGCAGGGCGGCGAGGCGGCGAATGGCCGACGCGGCGATCCCGGCCTGGGCCTCCGCCGCCGCGAGCGTGTCGAGGCGCGCCGCGCCGTCGGCGTCGATTTCGGGGAGAACCGGCGCGAAAATGCCGTGCTCGACCATCAGCCGGACGACGCGCGGGGCGTCGCGCGCGACGAGGAGCTTGGTCAATTCGTCGGCGATGCGTTCGCGCGAGAGCGCCATCAGATCGCGCGCGCGGGCCGTGCAGGCCGCGAGCGCGTCGGCATCGGGCGTGTCGCCGAAGCGCGCGAGGAAGCGGAAAAAGCGTAGGATTCGCAAATGATCCTCGGCAATTCGCCGCAAAGGATCGCCGATAAAGCGCACCTGGCGTGAAAACAGGTCGTCGATTCCGCCGAAAAAATCGAAAATCGTGCCGTTCGCAGGATCGGCGTAGAGCGCATTCATCGTGAAGTCGCGCCGCGCGGCATCGGCGCGCCAGTCGGCGGTGAACGCAACGGTGGCATGGCGGCCGTCGGTCGCCACATCGTGGCGAAGCGTCGTCACCTCGACCGGGCCGCCGTCGAGCACCGCCGTCACCGTGCCGTGCGCGAGCCCGGTGGGCACGACCCGGATCGCCGCCGCGCGGAGGCGCTCGATCACGTTTTCGGGCGCGAGCGGTGTGGCGACGTCGATGTCGGCGACCGGCAGGCCGAGCAGCGTGTCGCGCACCGAGCCGCCGACGAAGCGCGCGTCGCCCAGCGCGGCCACCAGCCGGTCGAGACCCGGACGGCGGCGCCACTCGGCATCGGGAAGAATCATGGTTTCCATCGCAGTCGCCGTGAAAGATTGACGAGCATCGCCGCCGTGGCACCCCAGATCCGGCGATCACCCCACAGGATTTCGAAATAGTGCCGCTCGCGCCCGTCATGGAACACGCTGGCGCGGTGCTGGTTGGCGGGATCGAGCAGAAAGTCCAGCGGAACCTCGAACACATCGGCCACTTCGGCTTCGGCCGGAACGAGCGGCAGGTCGGGCGGGACGACGCCGAGCACCGGCGTCACGTCGAAGCCCGTGATCGTGCGGTAGCGATCGGCGGTGCCGACCACGTCGACCAGCCGGCCGGGAAGCGCGATCTCCTCCTCCGCCTCGCGCAGCGCCGCGGCGACCGCATCGGCATCGCCCGGATCGACCCGCCCGCCGGGAAAGGCGATCTGGCCGGCATGGCGGCGCAGGCTGGCGTTGCGGAGCGTCAGGATGACGCCCGGATCGCGCCGATCGGTGACGCCGATCAGCACCGCGGCGGGGCGCGGCGGCGGCGCATCGACGGCGAGCAGCGTGTCCGGCCCGTGATCGCCGGGCCAGAGATCGGGCGGAAGCGGATGGTCGGTCGTGAGCGCGTCGCGCAGCCGCTCGGCCAGCGTCACGCGGCGCCTCCATGCGCGGCGGCATCCGCCATATCGGGTTCGAGCGCGAAGAAGGCGCCGTCGCTCCACACCCCGGCGGGCGCGCTGCCGTTCGACAGCGCGATTTCGGCGAGTTCGTAATAGACCGGGCGCGCGAGCAGCGCGAGGAGCCCGCCGCGCACGACGAGATAGGGGCGCGCCTCTTCACCGGCCGCATCGCCGTCGTCGCGCACGACGAGGCGCAGCGGATGATCGGGGGCGGCCGCGACGATGTCGCCGGTGTTGAGCCGGAAGGCGAGGCGCATCGCCGCACCTTCGCCCTCGCGCTTCATTTCGACCGCGACGAAAGGCGCGTCCTCGACGTCGATGTCGAGCTTTTCGACCGGCGTGACGAGCACATGCCGCCCGTCGGGCTCACGGCGCAGGATCGTGGAAAAGAGCCGGACCATCGCCGGCCGCCGGATCGGCGCGCCCTGGTGATACCAGGTGCCGTCGCGCGCGATCCGCATCTCGCTGTGCCCGCAATGCGAAGGGTTCCAGCGATCGACCGGCGGCAACTGCTTCGCATCGGCGAGACGGGCGATCTCGGCAAGGCTGAGGCCGGCGAAGTCGGGGGGCGGGGGGAGCGGCATCCCCTTCAGTTAGGCGAGCCGGCCCGCCGCCTCAACCCGGGGGCGGCGTCAGCCCTGTTCCACCGGGCGCGGCACGAGCAGCCCGGTGCCGTCGGGAACCGCGCTGCCGAGCGCGAGCAGGCGGCGGGCCTCGAACGGCCCGGGCATCCGCCAGCCGCCGGTGCGATCGGCGGTGAAGCCGAAAAAGCGGCCATAATATTCGGGATCGCCGATCAGCATCAGCGCATCGGCCTCCGCGTCGGCCGAGGTCGCCGCGGCCTGAAGCGTGCGCGCGACGAGCTGGCGGCCGATGCCGCCCTGTTGCCGATCGGGCTCGACGGCGACGGGGCCGACCATGACCATCGGCACATGCCCGCCGCGGTCGCAAGCGAGCGCGACCGGCCAGCATTGAATCGTGCCGAGCAGCGCCCCGTCGGGTGCGCAGGCGGCGAAGCTGAGTTCGGGGATCGGCGTGGTTCCCGCGCGCACCCGATACGCCGTTCGCGATCGCCGGTCCGGACCGAAAGCGCGGTCGAGCAGCGCCTCCACGGCGTCGGACGGGATCTGGTCGAGCGGTACGAGTGCGGTCACCTCTTTGTCCTTGCAACCGGGCGCATCCGATTCGCGCCCGCGGGTGGCGCGCTTTACCGCCCGATTGTGACGAAACAAGCCCGGATCGTGGCCGCGACGACGCGCGACCGCGCGGCCCCGGGCTTTCAACCCAGGCGGCTTCTGCTAAAGGCGCCCGCGCAACCCCTCCCGCGAAAGGCCCCAGATTGCCCGATCTGCTTCAGCTCCAGGTCCATGATCTCGAAGTCGAGATCCTGACCGGAATCTATTCGGAAGAAACGCATCTGCCGCAGCCGCTGCGCATTTCGGTGACGGCCGATCTCGACCTGCCCGAGCGTTTCGATCCGGAAACGCCGCTGAGCGCGTCCAAAAGCTATATCGACCTGAAGCATGCCGCGACCGACGCGCTGCCCAAGGACGTACATTTCACGCTGATAGAGGCAGTTGCCGACCATATCTGCCAGACATTGTTCATCCAGGACGCGCGCGTGCGGCGCGTCGAGGTGCGCATCGTCAAGCTGGCGATCGCCGAGCATAACGAATCGATCGGCATCACGCTGGTGCGCCACCGCCGCTGAGGCCGCCGCCCCGGCCGGGAAGGGCCGGGGCGAACGGGGCGTCGTTCAGCGACAGGGGCCGAGCGCCGCCCGGACAAAGGCATAATCCTCGCGCGCCGCCGCGACATTGGCCGGATCGGCGCCGTCGAAGCTGGTATCGGGGAGCGTCGCGGGAAGGCCGCAGGCGAGGCGATACCAGAGCAGCGTGTCGCGCCGCGGCGGCCCCGCCGCCTCATCGACGATGTCGCCAAGCGCGACCGCCCAGCGCCGCTGTTCACCCGGACGACGCAGGATCTGGAGCGATACCGGCGCGTCGGTCTGGGTAAGCAGGAAGATCTGCGTCTCACCCTCGCCCGGCAGCGTGCCGGGGACGTGGAAGACGTTGCCGATTCCCGTAATCGCCGGCGGCGCGTCGGGCGCGACCACCTCACGCGTGATCGACCGCACGCGCGCATCGAGATCGGGCGTCCAGGCGAGCTGGGCATCGGCGCCGGCGAGCTGGACCTGACCCGGGCGGCCGGGCAGGGCGCGCGCGAAGAGCAGCATCCGCTGCTTGCGCAGCCGGGGCACGCGACCGCGCGCATCGACCGCGACATCCGCAACATACCCGATATGCGCCGGGAGCGGATCTGTGCCGCGAATCAGGGCGCCGACCTGGGCCTCGATATAGAATCGGACATGTCCCGGAGCGGTACCGACGGCCTGTGGACCGGTGACGCGAGCGGCGCTGACAACGTTCGCATCGATCACCAGCGGCGCCGCGAGGACATGCCCGGCAAGCGTCGCATAACTGGGTTCGGCGGCGACCGTGTCGACCGCGGCGGGGGCGGAATTCTGCGCGGATTCCCGCGCATTGGCGGGCAGTGCCAGCGGCGCTGCAACGCAACAAATTGCTAACAGACTGGCTCGATTCATGGGTGCTGCGATAGCCCAACGGTGCCCGCTTAAACAGAAATAATTCCGTCATGCCGCGGCGCTAGGCCCTTTTGGTCCGACAAAGCGTTTGCGTACCGCGGGGTGCCACGATACAGACTCGGGCCCTGCCGAACGTGCGCTTTGACCAGTGAACGGCGGGCGGACTGTGCGCGGGACAATCCGCCGCCCAGGGTCGCATCGAATTAGAGGAGTGACGTTGCCGACATGGCTTACGCTGACCGGAATGTAACTGGGAGCCGGTTCGTTGCGATCATCCTGGTCGCAATCATCGTGGCGGGCATGGGGTATGCCTTTGTCACGGGCCTGGCTTACCAGTATATCAAGAAGAAGGCGGAGGAGTTGAAGACCTTCCAGGTCGACGAACCACCGCCCCCGCCCGAAGAAGTACCGCCGCCGCCCCCGCCCCCGGATACTCCGGTGCCGCCGCCGCCGACGCAGGTCGTGACGCCGCCGGCGCAGGTGCAGGTGCAGCAGCCGACGCCCCAGATCAACACCAC
>JAFABD010000189.1 GCA_023426225.1 Pseudomonadota bacterium
CCCTCGCCCGTGACGCGGCCCGCCGCGGGCGCGAGCAGCCCGGCGGCGATGCGGATCATGCTGGACTTGCCGGTGCCGTTGGGGCCGACGACGAGCGCCGCCTCGCCGGGGCCGAGCGCGTAGGACAGCCCCTCGAACAACAGCCGGCCGCCGCGCAGGCAGGCGACATCCTGAAATACCAGGCCGGCGCTCACCCGACGGCTTCTTCCAGCGCGTGCATGTCGTCATCCGACAGGCCGAAATGATGCCCCACCTCGTGCACGACGACGTGCGTGACGAGCGATTCGAGCGACACGCCGGTCGCCGCCCATTCGTCGAGGAGCGCGCGGCGATAGAGGTGGATGCGATCGGGCAGCGCCCCCGAATCGAACGCCGATTTCTCCCCCACCGGGCGGCCGTGATAGAGGCCGGTGAGTTCGAACGGATCCTCGATCCCGAGCGCGTCGAGCGTTTCGTCGTCGGCCAGTTCGTCGACGATCAGCACGATGTCGGCGAGATAGCCGGCGAAGGGCGCGGGAATGCGCGCCAGCGCGTCGCGGGCCAGCCGCTCGATCGCGGCGGCATCGGGGGCGTAGGTGGCGGGTTGCCCGTTCATCGGCTAGTCCATAGGCACAGCCGCGAAGCCACGGCAAGGCGCGAGCGCAAGGAGGGGACCGATGGTTGCACGACTGACCGAGCATGAACGCGGCGAATCGCTGACCGCGATCGAGGGATGGCATTATGACGCGACGCGCGACGGCGTGCGCCGCGTGTTCGAATTCGCCGATTTCAGCGCCGCCTTCGGCTTCATGGCGCGCGTGGCGCTGCTCGCCGAAAAGGCCGACCATCACCCCGAATGGTCGAACGTGTGGAACAAGGTGGACATCCTGCTGACCACGCACGACGCGGGCGGGCTGTCGCCGCGCGACATCCAGATGGCGAAGGCGATCAACCGCCTGCTCGACTGAACGCCGCCGGCCCCGCCCGCGCGGGCGGGGCGCCGATCAGCGTTGCAGCCCCGACCGCCGCATCTGGCTGCGCAGCCGGCCGGGGAACCAGCGCGCGGCAAAGGCCAGCCGCTGCGCGGTGCGGCCGACGATCATGTGCAGCCGATCGCCGTGCACCGCATCCCACACCGCCTGCGCAACGGTTTCGACCGGGGTGAATTCAAGCCCGGCGGCACGCACGCTTTCGCGCGCGGTTTGGTTGCTGCCGTGCGACACGGCGTCGAGCAGCGGCGTATCGATGAAGCTGGGCATGATCGAGCGGACGCGGATGCCGTCGGCCGCCCATTCGGCATCGAGCGATTCGGTGAGCCCGCGCACCGCGAACTTGCTGGCGGCATAGAGCGCGAGCCCCGGCGAGCCATAGATGCCCGCCGCCGAGGCGGTGTTGACGAGGCACGACCCCGGCGTCGCGCGCAGGAAGCCGTGGCCGATCCGCGCGCCGTTGACGACGCCCATGAAATTGATCGCGACGAGCCGGTCGATCGCGTCGAAGTCGGTGGCGGCAAGCGGACCGCCGACCGCGATTCCCGCATTGTTGCACAGCACGTCGAGCCGCCCGCCGCTCTGTTCGGCGAAATCGGCGAGCGCGCGCGCCCATTGATCGCGATCGCGCACGTCCATCACATGCACGCTCGCCGGCCCCGGCAGCATCGCGCGCGTCGCGGCGAGCCCGGCTTCGTTGACGTCCGCGAGACCCACGCGCCAGCCGCGCGCGGCGAACAGCCGCGCCACCGCCTGACCGATGCCCGACGCGCCGCCGGTGATGAAGATCGCCTTTTCCTCTGCCATGCCCTCTCCCCTATGCATCGCGGGCGCTCGTCGTGCGGCGCCCTTGGCACCTTCATCCCCCAGTCGGCGCGGCTTGGCCAGCCCCGGCGTGCGGGGGCGCAGGCGCGGCGGATGCCCAAAGGGGGACTTGCGAACGCATCGCCGCCGCGCCAACGCTGAACGCCGTGCCCATTCCCCCGCCCATGCCCGCCGCCGCGCCGCCCGAGGGGCTGCCCGACGTGCTTGCGCAATGGTTTGCCGCGCGCGGATGGGCGCCGCGACGGCACCAGCAGGCGATGCTGGCGGCGGCGCGCGCGGGGCGCCACGCGCTGCTCGTCGCGCCGACGGGCGCGGGCAAGACGCTGTCGGGGTTCCTGCCGAGCCTGGTCGAGCTGATCGAGGCGCCGGCCGAGGGGCTCCACACGCTCTATGTCTCGCCGCTCAAGGCGCTGGCGGTCGACGTGCAGCGCAACCTGCTCACCCCGATCGCCGAGATGGGGCTGCCGATCCGCGTCGAGACGCGCAGCGGCGACACGCCGCACGAGCGCAAGCAGCGCCAGCGCGTGCGGCCGCCGCAGATCCTGCTGACGACGCCCGAATCGCTGAGCCTGTTGCTGTCCTATCCCGACAGCCTGACGCTGTTCGCGGGGCTGAAGACGGTGGTGGTCGACGAGGTCCATGCCTTTGCCAACGGCAAGCGCGGCGACCTGCTCGCGCTCGGGCTCGCGCGGCTCCAGCGGATCGCCCCGGGGCTGCGCCGCGTCGCGCTTTCGGCGACCGTCGCCGACCCCGACGACTATCGCGGCTGGCTGGCGCCGCACGGCGACATCGACAGCGTGGCGCTGGTCGAGGGCGAGGCCGGGGCACCGCCCGCAGTCGAGATCCTGTTGCCGCAGGGACGCGTGCCATGGGCCGGACATTCGGGACGCTATGCGATCCCGCAGGTGATGGCCGAGATCGAGCGGCACCGCACCACGATCGTGTTCTGCAACACGCGCGGGCTGGCCGAGCTGATCTTCCAGGAACTGTGGAAGGTCAACGCGGCGCGGCTGCCGATCGGGGTGCATCACGGCAGCCTGAGCCTGGAGGCCCGACGCAAGGCCGAGCAGGCGATGGCCGACGGCAAGCTGCGCGCGCTGGTGGCGACCGCGAGCCTGGACCTGGGCGTCGACTGGGGCGACGTCGATTGCGTGATCCAGATGGGCGCGCCCAAGGGCTCGTCGCGGCTGTTGCAGCGCATCGGCCGCGCCAACCACCGCATCGACGTGGCGAGCGAGGCGGTAATCGTGCCGGGCAACCGTTTTGAATATCTGGAGGCGCGCGCGGCGCTCGACGCGGTGGCGGCGGGCGAGCTCGACGCGGACGCATTCCGCCCCGGCGCGCTCGACGTGCTGGCGCAGCATGTGATGGGATGCGCCTGTGCCGAGCCGTTCGCGGCGGCGGCGCTTCTCGACGAGGTGCGTGCGGCGCTGCCCTATTCGGCGCTGAGCGACGAGACGTTCGAGCGCGTGCTGGGGTTCATCGCCGACGGCGGCTACAGCCTGCGCGCCTATGACCGGTTCAAGCGGCTGACGCGCGGTGCCGACGGGCGGTGGCGCGTGACGCAGCCCGCTTTTGTTGCGCAGCATCGGCTGAACGCGGGGATCATCGTCGAATCGCCGATGCTCGAGGTCCGCTTTCGCAACGGGCGCAAGCTGGGGCGCGTCGAGGAAGGCTTCGGCGCGACGCTCAGCCCCGGCGACACCTTTTTCTTTGCGGGCATGAGCCTGGAGGTCGAGCGCGTCGATGCGACCGACCTGGTCGTGCGCGCGACGACGCGATCGGCGCGCATCCCCTCCTATATGGGCGCGCGGCTGGCGATCAGCACCAACCTGGCGGCGCGAGTGCGCGGCTTCCTGCACGACCGGAGCCAGTGGCCGCGTTTCCCGGACGAGGTGCAGGAATGGCTGACTGCGCAGGCCGAACGGTCGGCGCTGCCCGCGCCGGGGCAATTGCTGGTCGAGACCTTTCCGCACGAGGGCCGGCACCACATGGTCGCGTACAGCTTCGAGGGGTGGAACGCGCACCAGTCGCTGGGGATGCTGCTGACGCGGCGGATGGAGGCCGAGGGGCTGAAGCCGCTGGGGTTCGTTGCCAACGACTATGGCCTTGCCGTCTATGGGCTGGAGAAGATCACCGACCCCGCCGCGCTGTTTTCGCCCGACATCCTGGAGCATGAATTCGTCGACTGGGTGCAGCAGTCGGCGCTGCTCAAGCGGGCGTTCCGCGAGGTGGCGATCATCGGCGGGCTGGTCGAGCGCCAGCATCCGGGCAAGCGCAAGACGGGGCGCCAGGTGAGCTTTTCGACCGACCTGATCTATGACGTGCTGCGCCGGTACGAGCCCGACCATCTGTTGCTGCGCGCGGCATGGGACGATGCGCGCGCGCGGATGACCGATGTGGGGCGGCTGGCGCACCTGCTCGACAGCGCGGCGGCGACGATGCTTCACCGTGACCTGGCGCGGGTGAGCCCGATGGCGGTGCCGATGCTGGTGATGATCGGGCGCGAATCGGTGCCGCAGGGCAGCGCCGACGACGCGCTGCTGATCGAGGCCGAGGCGCTGGCGGCCGAGGCGATGCGGCGCGACTGAACCGCGGCGCGGCGCGGGCGGCCCCGTAGCGGCCCGCAATTGCTGCAAAATGCTGCATTCAATAGGGTTGCAGCATGAACCGACTCGCGCCCGCCCTCGCGACGTTGACGATCGCGACCTTCGCCCTTGGATCCCCCATGGCCGGCGTCGCGGCGGCGCAGGCGACCGGCGG
>JAFABD010000215.1 GCA_023426225.1 Pseudomonadota bacterium
GACCGGCGGCGTGCGCCCCGTTGCACGCGATCTTGCACGCGATGCGCACGCCCCCGCGGCGCGTCCCGTCGCCGCCGGCTTCCGCAAAAGCCCGCAATCGGCCTGTCCCGTAGCGGAGACGCGCGGAGCTCCCCGGTCATCTTTGCCTAAGCCCCCGTCGCGCACCATCGCCCGCGGCGCAGCGTATCGCGCCGGTACCAGCGGACATGGAGGCCATGGCAATTCCACCCCCCGAATCCCCCTGTTGGCAGCGACTTGCCGGCGGCGGGCTGGCACGCATCCGGACGAGCAACCTGGGCGTGCAGATGATGGTCAAGCGGCTTGAACGAAGCCCGGCGCCCGTGCCCGAAAAGGCGCGCGAAGTTCACGAATTCTTCCTCAAGTGGGAACGGGGTCTGGCCGATGAAATCTCCCAATTCGCATAATCTGGAGCATCGCCAGATCAACACGCTGATGTCGATCGCCGATGCCGCCGCGCTGATCCGCGCGGGCGCGCCGCTGAGCATCGCCGGGCGTCCGGCGGCGCTCGACCGGCTGCCGACGGGCAACTGGATCGGCGGGACGACGCCCTATTTCATGACCGAGGACGGCGGCACCGTGATCGGCGACGACCGCGTGTTCGTCACCGATTTTTCGGCCGCGCCGCAGGTTTCGGTCGCAAGCTATGCCGCCGACGAGCTCGAGCGGATTTCGGGCGAGGCGCCCGACAACGGCTTTGCGCTGGCGATCCTGCCCGCCGAATCGGAATGCCATCGCCGGTTCGCGACCGAGGCGGCGAGCTATCCCCAGGCGTTCCTGCGCCCGACGGTGGGGTGGATCGCGGGTTTCGACCTGGACGAGCCGGGCGCCCATGCCAGCGTCTATGACGGGCGCACCGGCATCGCGTCGCGCGACCGGGCAGTCGTGCTGCACGTCGGGCTGCCCGCCGATGCGCTGGTGTCGGTGGAGATCGTCAACCTGTTCACCCCCGACGAGGGCGACGTCATCCATTTCGACGAGACGTCGTTCACGCCCGGCGCGTGCGAGGTGAACGGGGTGCGCACCAACTTTGCCGATTATGTCGCGGCGCGCGGACGGGCCGACGGCCAGTTGCCGCTGATCGGCGATTTCGGCGGCGCGCACGTCAATGCGTCGATCCGGTCGATCGACGCCGCCGGCCGCACGGTGACGCTCTATGCCCCGGTGTTCCCGGGCGTCGACTATCGCTTTGCCGCGCCGGTGGCGGACTATGCCGGGCGCTTCCGCGAAGCGCTGGCGGCGCGCCCGGCGGAGGGGACGCTGTGGTCGTGCAACTGCATCCTCAACTTCCTGTTCGGCGAGCTGGCGGGCAAGGCGATCGGCGGCACCGCCGGGCCGATCACCTTCGGCGAGATCGCCTATCAGCTGCTCAACCAGACGCTGGTGCGCGTGCGCGGACTGTAAGGACGGGCGGCGGGACGGGCGGCGCGCCGGGGTTGCGCCGCCCGCATCGCCCCGATCGGCGCTCCGGCGACACGGATCGGACGACACAGGTTAGACATCGCGCGCGACGCGCCTATATCAAGGCCATGACGTCCAGCACCGACCCCCGCGCCTTCCTGTACCGTGACGGGCTCGACCCCGACGAGGCCGTGCGGCTGACCGCCCGGGCGCTTGCCGCGGCCGAGGACGGCGAGCTTTACCTGCAATATCGCAAGACCGAGGCATTCGGGTTCGACGACGGGCGGCTGAAGACCGCGTCGTTCGACACCCAGTCGGGATTCGGGCTGCGCGCGGTTTCGGGCGAGACCACCGCCTTTGCCCATGCCAACGAGATTTCCGCCGCCGCGATCGGGCGCGCCGCCGAGACGATGGCGCTGATCGACCCCGCGCGCCAGGGCAAGGCGCCGCCGCCGCGCGGCAACAACCGCCACCTTTATACCGATGCCGACCCGCTCGACCTGGTGCCCTTTGCCGACAAGGTGAACCTGTGCCAGACGGTCGACGCCGCCGCGCGTGCGCGCGACCCGCGCGTGGCGCAGGTTTCGGTGAGCCTGACCGGCCAGTGGAGCGTGGTCGAGATCGTCCGCCCCGACGGCTTTGTCGCGACCGACGTGCGGCCGCTCGTGCGGCTGAACGTCTCGATCGTGGTCGAGGCGAACGGGCGGCGCGAGACGGGCAGCTTCGGCACCGGCGGGCGCACGCTGTACGACGGGCTGTTCGAACCGGCGACGTGGAACCGCGCGATCGACGAGGCGCTGGCGCAGGCGCTCGTCAACCTGGAGGCGGTCGACGCGCCGGCGGGCGACATGACCGTGCTGTGCGGCCCTGGCTGGCCCGGCGTGCTGCTGCACGAGGCGGTCGGCCACGGCCTTGAGGGCGATTTCAACCGCAAGGGCACGAGCGCCTTTTCGGGCCGGATCGGCGAGCGCGTCGCGGCGCCGGGCGTCACCGTGGTCGACGACGGATCGATCCGCGACCGGCGCGGTTCGCTGTCGATCGACGACGAGGGCACGCCGACGCGCGAGACGGTGCTGATCGAGGACGGCATCCTGAAGGGCTATATGCAGGACCGGCTCAACGCCCGGCTGATGGGCGTCGAGCCGACCGGCAACGGCCGCCGCGAATCGTTCCAGCACGCGCCGATGCCGCGGATGACCAACACCTTCATGAAGGGCGGGCACGACGATCCCGCCGAGCTGCTGGCCCGCGTGAAGAAGGGCATCTATGCCAAGAGCTTCGGCGGCGGGCAGGTCGACATCGTGTCGGGCAAGTTCGTGTTTTCGTGCACCGAGGCCTATGCCGTCGAGGACGGACGGCTGGCGCACCCGATCAAGGGCGCGACGCTGATCGGCGACGGGCCGAGCGTGCTGACGCGCGTGATCGGCATCGGCAACGACTTCGCGCTCGACGAGGGCGTCGGCATCTGCGGCAAGGGCGGCCAGTCGGTCCCCGCGGGCGTGGGCCAGCCGACGCTGCTGATCGACGGGCTGACGGTGGGCGGAACGGCGGCGTAACCGCCGGCGCGCGCGGCGACACACCGGGACACACCGGGACTCACCGGAACAGGGGGGGGCGGAATGGCGCTTGTGGAACTCGGCCGGTTCGACCGGCAGGAAGCCTTTATCGTCCAGTCGCGGCTGGAGGCCGAGGCGATCCCGAGCTTCGTCTTCGACGCGGGCGCGAGCATCGCCGACGGAAGCTGGCTGCTGATCCCGGTGCGCGTGATGGTCGACGACGAGGATCTGGACGCCGCGCGTGCGGCGATGCAGCGCGAGGACTGACGCGCCGGGCGGCGCGCGTGCTGCCCGTTTTTTGGGCAGACATTCGCATCTGCACAAATTTTTAACGCTTCGCGACATTTGATTGCGCGCTTTTGCGGCGCCGCACGGCCGTGCGGATGTTGGCACGCCCCTTGCGTTATCGTCCTGCGGGACAATCGCCAAAGGGGGCGGCATGAAACTGGTCATCGCCATCATCAAACCCTTCAAGCTCGACGAGGTCCGTGAGGCGCTGACGCAGGTCGGCGTGACGGGGATGACGGTTTCCGAGGTCAAGGGCTTCGGTCGTCAGAAGGGCCAGACCGAAATCTATCGCGGCGCCGAATACAGCACCAACATGGTGCCCAAGATCAAGCTGGAGATCGCGTGCAGCAGCGACATCGCCCCGCGCGCGGTCGAGGCGATCCAGGCGGCCGCGAGCACCGGCGCGATCGGCGACGGCAAGATCTTCGTGCTCGACCTTGGCCAGGCCGTGCGCATCCGCACCGGCGAAACCGACGAAACGGCGCTGTGATGAAGGGGGTCCAGATGAAGCTGCTTAAAGGATTTGCCGGGACGGGCGCGTTGGGCGCGCTGCTCGTCGCGGCGCCGGCCTTTGCCCAGGCCGCGCTGATCAAGGCGCCCGACGCGGCGCACCAGCTGGCGATGCAGAACAAGGGCGACACGAGCTGGATGCTCGTTTCGTCGGCACTGGTGCTGATGATGTCGGTGCCCGCACTCGCGCTGTTCTATGGCGGGCTGGTGCGCACCAAGAACATGCTGTCGGTGCTGATGCAGGTGCTGACGATCGTTTCGGTCGCGGCGGTGCTGTGGGTCACCTATGGCTATTCGCTGAGCTTCACCGGGGGCAGCCCGTTCATCGGCGGGCTGTCGAAGGCGTTGCTGCGGGGCGTGAGCGCGACGACCTCGTCGGCCACCTTCTCGAACAACGTCTATATCCCCGAATATGCCTATATCTGCTTCCAGATGACCTTTGCCTGCATCACGCCGGCGCTGATCGTCGGGGCGTTCGCCGAGCGGGTGAAGTTCACGCCGCTGATCCTGTTCGTCGTCGCGTGGCTGACGATCGTCTATTTCCCGATCGCGCACATGGTCTGGTACTGGGCCGGCCCGGACTTCCTGGCCGACACGCCGAACGACGCGGGCTATCTCTACCATCTCGGCGCGCTCGACTTCGCGGGCGGCACCGTGGTGCACATCAACGCGGGCATTGCGGGCCTTGCCGGCTGCCTCGTGATCGGCAAGCGCATCGGCTACAAGGCCGACCCGATGCCGCCGCATTCGCTGACGATGACGATGATCGGCGCGTCGCTGCTGTGGGTGGGCTGGTTCGGCTTCAACGCCGGATCGAACCTGGAAGCGAACGGCGTCGCCGCCACCGCGTTCATCAACACCTTTGTCGCCACCGCCGCCGCGGCGGTGAGCTGGGCGGTGATCGAGCAGTTCGTCCACGGCAAGCCGTCGCTGCTGGGTGCCGCGACGGGCGCGGTCGCCGGGCTGGTCGCGATCACCCCCGCCTCGGGCTATGGCGCGCCGATGACGTCGGTGGTGCTGGGGCTGCTGGTGTCGCCGCTGTGCTTCTTCTTCGTCACCACGGTGAAGAACAAGCTGAAATATGACGACACGCTGGACGTGTTCGGCGTCCACTGCGTCGGCGGGATCTTCGGGGCGCTGGCGACCGCGGTGGTCGCCGACCCCAAGCTCGGCGGGCAGGGCTATTTCGACTATACCAAGTTCCCCGCGGTCGCGGTGACGCCCGAGGCGTACAGCATCGGCGCGCAGCTGTGGATCCAGCTCCAGGCGGTGGCGATCACGCTGGTCTGGTCGGGGCTGGTTTCGACCGTGCTGTTCCTGGCGCTGAAATACACGATCGGCATCCGCCCGTCGGCCGAGGTCGAGCGCGAAGGGCTCGACATCAACGAGCATGGCGAGCGCGCCTACAATTACTGACGCAATTCGGGTGCCGCCGGGCGCGGCACCCAACCGATGTTCCTCCTGCGGACAGCCTGGGCCGGTGGTTTCGACCACCGGCCTTTTTTTCGTCGCGGGCCGAGGCGTCAGCCGCGCAGATCCTCGGCCACAAAGGCGGCGCAGCGTTCGCCGATCATGATCGTCGGCGCGTTGGTGTTGCCGCCGATCAGCCGCGGCATCACCGAGGCGTCGGCGATGTAGAGACGATCGACCCCGCGCACGCGCAGCCGCGGATCGCACACCGCATCGGCATCGCTGCCCATGCGCGCGGTGCCGACGGGGTGGTAGACGGTGTCGGCGCGATTGCGCAGCATCGTTTCGAGCGCGGCATCGTCGGCCAGATCGACCGGATAGCGATCGCGCCCGCCATAATCGGCGAGCGGCGGCGTTTCGAGGATGCGGTACATCGCGCGCACGCCGCGCTTGAGCACCGCCATGTCGCGCGGATCGGCGAGGAAGGCAGGATCGATCAGCGGCGCGGCGGCCGGGTCGGCGCCCGCGAGCCGGACGGTGCCGCGACTTTCCGGACGCAGCACGCAGGCATGGCAACTGAAACCATGCGCCGACACGGGCGCGCGGCCGTGATCCTCGACCAGCGCGATGACGAAATGGAGCTGGACGTCGGGGCGCGGATCGGCCGGATCGGTGCGCAGAAAGCCCCCCGCCTCGGCAAAGGGCGTCGTCATCCCGCCGCGCCGCATGAACATCCAGCGCAGCATGTCGCCCGCAACGCGCAGGCTGCCGCCGAGCGACCGGCCGACAAAGGCGTGCGGCCCGGTTTCGAACGCCGCGACATAGTCGATATGGTCCTGAAGGTCGGCGCCGACCGCCGGCCGGTCGAGCCGCACCGCGATGCCGTGTTCGGCGAGGTGCGCCGCCGGGCCGATTCCCGAAAGCATGAGCAGTTGCGGCGTCTGGAACGCGCCCGCGGCGAGCACGACGCGGCCCGCGCGCACGCGGTGCAGCCGGCCGCCGCGCCGATAGACGACGCCGGTGGCGCGGCCGTCCTCGATCTCGATCCGTTCGACGAGCGCGTCGCAACGCACCGCGAGGTTGGCGGGCGCGGGGCCGTCGCCCAGATAGGCGCGCGCCGCGGTCCAGCGTTCGCCGCCGCGCTGCGTCACCTGATAGAGCCCCACCCCCTCCTGGCGCGGGCCGTTGAAATCGGGATTGACCGGGATCTGGAGCGCGGCGGCGGCGTCGATGAACGCGCGGCTGCCCGCATAGGCATCGGCCTGATCGCTGACCCAGAGCGGCCCGTCGGCGCCGTGCAGCGCATCGCCGCCGCGGACGTTGCGCTCGCTGCGCCGGAACCAGGGGAGGACATCGTCCCAGCCCCAGCCGGTGCAGCCGAGATCGCGCCATTGATCGTAATCGGCGGGATGGCCGCGGATATAGAGCATCGCGTTGATCGCGCTCGACCCGCCCAGCCCGCGCCCGCGCGGCTGATAGCCGCGGCGGCCGTTGAGCCCCGGCTGGGGCACCGTTTCGAAGGCCCAGTTGGTCGTCGGCGTCTGAAACGGCATCATCCCGGGCATGCGCGTGCGCACGCCGGTGTTGCGGCCCCCCGCCTCGATCAGCATCACGCGATGGCGGCCGCCCTCGCTCAACCGGCCCGCGACCGCGCTGCCGCCCGAGCCCCCGCCCACGACGACGATATCGACCTGTTCTTCCACCGTTTTCCTCTCCCCACCGCCGGGTTGATCCCGGTCGTTCCGGCGCGCGCGACGGCGTGCGACCGGCGCTGATTGCTCCAGTTGCTTACGCCAATGTCAATAGAAGAATGGAAAGGCCGGTGCGCCGCGGCGTATCAGCCCGCGGCGAGCGCCTGAAGCGCGGGACGCATCGGCGCGAGATCATAGCCCGCGCCCGCCGCCTTGGCGATCAGAGCGTCGGCATCGGCGCCGCGGATCGCCTGTCCCAGCGCCCAGAGCGTGCACGAGCGCGTTCCCGAACGGCAAAAGGCGAGCACCGGCCCCGGCGCCGATTCGACCGCGGCGGCCATCGCCTCCGCCAGCTCGCGGGTGAACTGCCCCGGCGTTACCGGCAGCGCGACATAGCCGAGCCCCGCCGCCTCGGCCGCGGCACGGATCGCCGCCCCGTCGGGCTGGCCGGGCTCCTCGTCCTCGGGCCGGTTGTTGATGATCGTCGTGAAGCCCGCCCCGGCCAGCGCCGCCAGCGCTTCGGGCGCGATCTGGGGAGCAACCGAAATCGTTTCGTCGATGGTGCGGATCATGACGCCTCGCGGATCACCTGAAGGAATTCGGCACCATAGGCCTCGAGCTTGCGCGCGCCAACGCCCGAAAGCTCGCCCAGCGCCGAGAGCGTGGCGGGGCGGACGAGCGCCATGTCGCGCAGCACCGAATCGTGGAAGATGACATAGGGCGGCACGCCGGTTTCCTGCGCGATCTCGCGCCGCTTGGCCCGGAGCGCCTCGAACAGCGGATTGCCGACCGGGTTGACGCCCGCCGCGCGAGCCCGCTTGCCGCGCCGCGGACGGGCGGGCGGCAGCACCAGCGACAGCGGCTCCGCGCCCTTGAGCAGCGCGCGCGCCTCCGGCCCCAGTTCGAGCCCGCCATGCGCGTTGGTGCGCAGCGCGTCGCGCACGAGCAGCGCGCGCGTGACGGGGCGCAGCAGCGCCGCCTCGTCGCCCGTCACGATACCGAATACCGACAGCGCATCGTGCCCGTTCTGGCGGCTGCGGTCGCTCGACTGGCCGGTGAGCACGCTTTCGATATAGCCCGCGCCGAACATCTGGCCGGTGCGATAGACGGCCGAGAGGAATTTCTGGGCCGTGACGGTGGCGTCGACCGCCGCGGGCGGGTGCAGGCAGTTGTCGCAATTGCCGCAGCGTTCGGGCGCATCCTCGCCGAAATGCCGGAGCAGCAGCCGGCGCCGGCAGCCGCCGGTTTCGACGAGCGCGCCGAGCGCGGCGAGCCGGGCGCGCTCGCCCGACTGGCGCGCGGGTTCGACCTCGCCGATGCGCTGACGCGCGCGGGCGAAATCCTCCGCACCCCAGAACAGGTGCGCGATCGCGGGATCGCCGTCGCGCCCGGCGCGGCCGGTTTCCTGATAATAGCCCTCGATCGACTTGGGCAGCGCGGCGTGCGCGACGAAGCGGACATCGGGCTTGTCGATTCCCATGCCGAACGCGACGGTGGCGACGACGACCATGTCCTCCGACGCGACGAACGCAGCCTGGTTGCGCCGCCGCACCTCGGCATCGAGCCCGGCATGATAGGGGAGCACCGGCCGTCCCGACGACGCCGCGAGCCGTTCGGCCAGCTTTTCGACGCCCATCCGCGTCGGCGCATAGACGATCCCGGGGCCGGGATGTTCGGCGACGAGATCGAGGATCTGGCGCGTGGGATTGTCGCGCGGCGTGATCGTGTAGCGGATATTGGGCCGGTCGAACCCGGCGACGATCAGCCCGTCGGCGGGGATGCCGAGCTGATCGAGGATGTCGGCGCGGGTATGCGCGTCGGCGGTGGCGGTGAGCGCGAGCCGCGGCACCTGGCCGAAATGATCGAGCAGCGGGCGCAGCAGCCGGTAATCGGGCCGGAAATCATGCCCCCATTCGGAGACGCAATGCGCCTCGTCGATCGCGAACAGGCTGATCGGCGCGGCTTCGAGCAGCCGCCGGAACCCCTCGCCCGAGGCGCGTTCGGGCGCGATGTAGAGCAGGTCGAGCGCGCCGGCGCGGAAGCGCGCGATCGTTTCCTCGCGATTGTCGTCGACCGAGGTGAGCGTCGCGGCGCGGATCCCCACCGCCTCGGCCGCGCGGAGCTGGTCGTGCATCAGCGCAATGAGCGGCGAGACGACGATGCACGTCCCCGGCAGCGCGAGCGACGGCACCTGGTAGCACAGCGACTTGCCCGCGCCCGTCGGCATCACCGCAAGCGTGTTGCGCCCGGCGAGCACCCGGTCGACCA
Source organism: Pseudomonadota bacterium (assembly GCA_023426225.1). Lineage (GTDB taxonomy): Bacteria > Pseudomonadota > Alphaproteobacteria > Sphingomonadales > Sphingomonadaceae > Sphingomonas. Next base: position 9,143 of record JAFABD010000215.1, read on the forward strand.
CCTGGCGCTGGACGCCGCGAAAGTCGGCAAAGCCGAAGGTCTTGCGAAGAATGTCGCGGGGATCGGTCACGGCGCCTCTATCCGCGCCGCGCCGCCGCTCCGCAACCCCCGCCGGGCGCCGCGGGGCAAACCATCCACAGCCTTGCGGCATCGCGGTCTTGCCCCCGGCCCGATCCGTCCCCAAAAGCAGCCGCGATGACCGTCAGCGTGGAAATGGGAAGGGACTCGGCCGGCAACCCCGTGTCGATGGACCTTGAGGAGTTGCTTGCGACCCGACTGCTCGTCCAGGGCAATTCGGGATCGGGCAAGTCGCACCTGCTGCGGCGGCTGCTCGAGCAATCGGCGGGCCAGGTCCAGCAGGTGGTGATCGACCCCGAGGGCGATTTCGTCACGCTGGGCGACAAATACGGCCATATCGCGATCGAGGCGGCCGAGCACAGCGAGCGCGACGTCGCGCGGTTTGCGACGCGAATCCGCGAGCATCGCGCATCGGTGGTGCTGAGCCTGGAAGGGCTGGAGGCCGAGGGACAGATGCGCTGTGCCGCGACCTTCCTCAACGCGCTGTTCGATGCCCCGCGCGAGCATTGGTATCCCGCGCTCGTGGTGGTGGACGAGGCGCAGCTGTTCGCGCCGTCGGGCGGGGGCGAGGTGGCCGAGGAGGTGCGCCGCGCCTCGCTGTCGGCGATGACCAACCTGATGTGCCGCGGACGCAAGCGCGGGCTGGCGGGCGTGATCGCGACGCAGCGGCTGGCCAAGCTGGCCAAGAATGTCGCGGCCGAGGCGTCGAACTTCCTGATGGGGCGCACCTTTCTGGACATCGACATGCAGCGTGCCGCCGACCTGCTGGGGATGGAGCGGCGCCAGGCCGAGGCGATCCGCGACCTGCAGCGCGGCACCTTCCTGGCGCTGGGGCCGGCGGTGGCGCGGCGACCGGTGGCGATCCGCATCGGCGCGGTCATCACCTCGGCGCGCAGTTCGAGCCCCAAGCTGACGCCGCTGCCCGAGGCGCCGAGCGAGGAGATCAAGGACCTGCTGCTCGCGCCCGCCGAGCCGAGCTGGCAGCCGCCGGTGCCGCCCGCCCCGACGGTGGCGCCCGCCGCCGCATCCGAGCGGATGATCGAGGCGCTGGCGCGATCGGCCGCGCAGCCGCAGGTCGACGCGCCGCCCGAGATCGACCCCGAAGAGGCCGAGGCGCGCGTGACCGAGGTGCTGCGCGCGATCACCGAGGATGCCGATTCGGCGTATCGGCCGCCGTCGGTGCTGTACCAGGACTTTCTGGTGCGGTGCCGGATGGTGGGCCTTGCGCGCCCCGCGCTCGACCTGTCGGGCTTTGTCCGGCGGCTGTCGGCAGCGCGCGCCGGCATCCACGGCAACCCCGACGCCGACTGGGCCGAGGCGCTGGAGGCGGCGCGCGCGCTGCCCGACGACATGCTCGGGCCGTTCCTGCTGATCGCCCGCGCCGCGCGCGAGGGGCTGCCCTGCCCCAGCGACATGGAGATCGCCGCGACCTATGGCACCAGCTCGCTGGGCCGCGCGCGGCGGCTGGTCGCCTATATCGAAAGCCGCGACCTGATCGTCACGCGCATCGACCTGGCGGGCAAGCGGTCGATCACCATCCCCCGGCTCGGCTGGACGACCGAACCCGCCGACGCGAACTGAGCCGTCGCGTCAGAGCTGCGCGAGCAGCCATTCGGCGGTGCGATCGGGGTGCGCGACGGGAAGCATGTGCCCGCCGTCGACCAGCGCGAGCGTCGCATTGGGGAGCGTGGCCGCGGTGCGTTCGCCATGCACCGCGGCGTCGAGCACGGCGTCGTCGCGGCCGAACAGGATGGAAACCGGCAGCGTCATGCCCGGATAGCGCGGCGCGAGCGCGGCCATTTCGGCGCGCGCGGTCGACAGTTCGAACGACCCGGCGAGATAGCTGCGCGGACGGATCGCGAGCGCGCCGCCGCCGCGGATCGCGAAATCATCGGGCACCGGATCGGGCGCGAAGATCTGGGCGGCGACGCGCCGGCTGTTCGCCATCCCCGCCGGGACCGCCACCGTCCAGGCGAGCAGCGGGCGCAGCAGCGACGGCGCCATCAGCCCGGCAAAGGCGGGCGGCGGCCGGTCGACCGGCTGGGTGAGCGGCGCGATGAGCGCGAGCCCGCGCACCAGTTCGGGATGCTCGGCCGCGAGCGCGAGCGCGATCGCGCCGCCGAGCGAATGGCCGACAAGCAGCGGCCGGTCGAGCTTGAGCGCGGCGATCAGTTCGGCCAGGATCTCCGCCTGGCGCGCGATGCCGGGGCGCGGCCCGTCGACCGACGACCAGCCCCAGCCGGGGCGATCGACCAGGATGACGCGCGCATGCGCCGACAGGCGTTCGGCGAGCGCATAGGTGAAGTTGCGCAACTGCCCCATCAGCCCGTGGACGAGCACGATCGTCGGCACGCCCTCTTCGCGCGCGCCGAGATCGACATAGTGGATCCGTGCGCCGGGCAGGTCGATGCAGCCGCCGTCGGCGGGCACGCGCTCTTCGGCCGCACGCGCGACAAAGGCGGACCAGCCGGCCAGGCCGATGCCCAGCGCCCCCACCATACCGATCGGAACAAGCAAAACCATAGGAACCGCTTCCCTCGTGCTCTTCCCGGACTATGATTGCCCGAGCCCGCGGGCATAACCAGCCCGGCGACGAAAAGGTGCCCGATGAACAACGTCCGCGATAATGTCGAAAAGCTGCGCTACGAACTGGTCGTCGACGATATGCTGGCGATCGCACAATATACGCTCGATCGCGGCATCCTGACGTTCACCCACACGGTGATGCCAAAGGCGCTGCAAGGCAAGGGGGTCGGCAGCCGGCTGATCGCCTCTGCCGTCAAGGATGCGCGCGCGCGCAGGCTGAAGGTCGTGGTGCGGTGCCCGTTCGTGAAGGCGTGGTTCGCCAAGCATCCCGAGGCACAGGACCTGTTGCAGCACTGATCGCCGGCCGGGCGGCGACGCCCGCCATGGCGCGACGCCGGCGGCCGCGGATCATTGCGCGGCGACGCTGTCCCCGTCCTCGCGCTCCTGCGCCTGGCGCGCCCACATCTCGGCATAGAGGCCGCCGCGCCGCAGCAGTTCGGCGTGCGTTCCCTGTTCGGCCACACGCCCGCTTTCGAGCACGACGATGCGATCGGCATGGACGATCGTCGACAGCCGGTGCGCGATGACGATCGTCGTGCGCCCCTGTTCGATCGCCTGGAGCGTCGCCTGGATGTCGGCCTCGGTCCGGCTGTCGAGCGCGCTGGTGGCTTCGTCGAGGATCAGGATCGGCGGGTTCTTGACGAGCGTTCGCGCGATCGCGACGCGCTGTTTCTCGCCCCCCGACAGCTTGAGCCCGCGTTCGCCGACGCGCGTTTCCATGCCGTCGGGCAGCGACTGGATGAAGCCCGCGATCGCGGCACCGCGCGCGGCGGCGGCGACCTCCTCGGGCGTCGCGCCCTCGCGGCCATAGGCGATGTTGTAGCCGATCGTATCGTTGAACAGCACCGTGTCCTGGGGAACGATGCCGATCGCGGCGCGCAGGCTGGCCTGCTGGACCGCGGCGATGTCCTGCCCGTCGATCGTGATGCGGCCCGCGCTGGTATCGTAGAAGCGGTAGAGCAGCCGCGCGAGCGTCGACTTGCCCGCGCCCGACGGCCCGACGACGGCGACGGTGGCGCCGGCGGGAATGTCGATGTCGATGCCCTTGAGGATCGGGCGCGCGGGATCATAGGCGAAGACGACGTTTTCGAGCCGGATATGCCCTTCGCGCACCGCGAGCGCCGGGGCCCCCGGACGATCGGTGACTTCGGCGGGGGTGTCGATCAGGTCGAACATCGCCGCCATGTCGATCAGCCCCTGGCGGATCGTGCGATAGACCATGCCGAGCAGGTCGAGCGGGCGGAAAAGCTGCGAGAGCAGCGTCGAGACGAGCACGACGTCGCCGGGACGGAAGCGCCCGTCGGCCCAGCCGAACACCACCAGCGCCATCCCGGCCGCGAGCATCGCGTTGGTGATCGCCGCCTGGCCGATATTGAGCCAGGCCAGCGAGTTCTCCGACGCGACGGCGGCGTTCATATAGGCCGTCATGCCGCGGTCATAGCGTTCGGATTCGCGGCGTTCGGCGTTGAAATACTTGACCGTTTCGAAGTTGAGCAGCGAGTCGACCGCATGCGCGACCGCGCCGGTATCGAGATCGTTCATCCGCTCGCGCAGCTTGGCGCGCCAGTCGGTCACCCAGCGCGTGAACGCGATGTAGACGACGACCATCGCGACGGTGCCGCCGACCAGCCACACGCCGTAGCGCGTCCAGAAGATGCCGAGCACGAGCGCGAGTTCGAGTACGGTCGGCGCGATGTTGAACAGCAGGAAATAGAGCATCGTGTCGATGCTCTTGGTGCCGCGTTCGACGACCTTGGTGATCGCGCCGGTGCGCCGTTCGAGGTGGAAGCGCAAGGACAGCTGGTGGAGATGGCGAAACACGTCGGAGGCGAGTCGCCGCGTCGCATCCTGGCCGACGCGTTCGAACACCGCGTTGCGCAGATTGTCGAAGAGCACCGAGCCGAAACGGGCGGCGGCATAGCCCGCCACCAGCGCGACGACGAGCCACACCGCGTCGCGGCTGCCGAGCGCCATCCGGTTGACCGCACCTTCGAGCGCGAAGGGGGCGCCATAGACCTGGACGAGCTTCGACGCGACGACGAGCGCCATGGCGATGACGATGCGCAACCGCAACCCCGGCGCGTTGCGCGGCCAGAGATAGGGGAGAAAGCGCCGAACGGTCGCGATCCAGGGACGTTCGGTGGCGGACGGGGACATTTCGGGAGGCATTGGGTGCTGATCTGGGGAACGCGGCGACGGCTTGCAAGCCGCGGTCAGCGCGGGCGCGTCCACAGCGCCGGGTCGCGCGGGACCGCGGCATAGCGGCGCGCACGCCCGGCGGCCTGGCCGAAGGCGCGCAGCATCCAGCCGAGCTTGGCCGCGCCCGAGGTCGCGACGCGGCGATCCCAGGCGTGCGGGCCGCGCGCGGCGACGGTGCGCGCGATGTCGCCATAGATGCCTGCCGCGGCGAGCACCGCCCAGGCCGAGCGGAAGCCGAGCGCGGGGGTGCCGCCGCGCGCGCTCGCCTCATAGGCGGCGGCGCGATCGGCCAGCCGCGCCCCGATCGTCGCGAGCGCGGCGCGATCGGCGAGCGGATCGGCGGCGGTGAGCCCGGCATCGGCCAGCCATTGCGCGGGCAGGTAGCAGCGCCCGGCCGCGGCATCCTCGCCGATGTCGCGCGCGATGTTGGCGAGCTGGAAAGCGAGGCCGAGGTCGCATGCACGATCGAGCACGACATCGTCGTCGGGCGCGACGCCCATCACCACCGCCATCATGCAGCCGACCGCGCCGGCGACATGATAGCAATAGCGCATCAGATCGGCCTCGGTCGCGGGGCGCCAGCCCGCGGCGTCGAGCGCGAAGCCGTCGATCAGATCCCAGGCGAGCCGCGCGGGCATCGCCGTTTCGGCGACGACGAGCCGCAGCGCGTCGAAGGCCGGATCGCCCACCCATTCGCCCGCGAGCGCCGCGGCGGTGCGCGACCGGATCAGCGCCAGCCGTTCGGCGGCATCGTCGACCGCGTGCATGCCGTGGCCCATATCCTGCCCGTCGGCGAGATCGTCGCACGCGCGACACCAGGCATAGAGCAGCCAGGCGCGTTCGCGCACCGGCCGCGCGAACAGCCGGCTGGCCGCCGCGAAGCTTTTCGAGCCGCGCGCGATCCGTTCGGCCGCGGTCGCGACCAGCGCGTCGCGGCTGGGCGTCAAAGCTGTTCGCGCCGCATCTGGACGATCGTGGTGATCGGCTGGTGCGCCGCCATCTGCGCGAGCAGGCCGTCGACGTCGCTGTCGACGATCAGCAGGTCGCGATGCTGCGGCCGGACGAAGCCGACGGTCGCCATGTGGTGCCAGAAATCGACGAGCTGGTCGTAATAGCCCGCGACGTTGAGCAGCCCGACCGGATCGGTGTGGTAGCCGAGCTGTGCCCAGCTGAGCGCTTCCCACAGCTCGTCCATCGTGCCGGTGCCGCCGGGCAGGTTGATGAAGCCGTCGGCAAGCTCGGTGAAGCGCGCCTTGCGCTCGTGCATCGTCTCGACCACCTCGAGCCGGGTGAGACCGCGGTGCGCGACCTCGGCATTGACGAGCAGCGTCGGGATCACGCCGATCACCTCGCCCCCCGCGTCGAGCGCGGCATCGGCGACCGCGCCCATCAGCCCGAGCCGGCCGCCGCCATAGACGAGCCCGATCCCGCGCTCCGCCAGCGCCCGCCCGACGGCACGCGCCGCATCGATATAAACCGGGTCCGACGGCGTGGCCGAGCCGCAATAGACCGCAATCCGCTTCATTCGTTCCATTCCCCTGCCCGGCGGGCGGGAAATCCGCACGCCTTCACTTGGCGTCATCCAGCATCAGCCCCGCGGTCGCCTTGGCGCTGCCGACGACTCCGGGGATGCCGGCGCCGGGATGCGTCCCCGCGCCGACGAAATAAAGGTTCTGAATCGCGTCGTCGCGATTGTGGACGCGGAACCACGCGCTCTGCGTCAGGATCGGTTCGAGGCTGAAGGCCGAGCCGAGATGCGCGTTGAGATCGCCGACGAAATCGGTCGGCATGTACGAGAAGCGCGTGACGATCCGGTCGTGAAGGTCGGGGATCAGCCGTCGCGCGACCTCGTCGAGGATGCGCTGTTCGAGCACCGGCCCGACCTGGTCCCAGTCGGCGGGGAACTTGCCGAGATGCGGCACCGGCGCGAGCGCATAGAAGGTCGAATGGCCTTCGGGCGCCATCGACGGATCGGTCGCGGTGGGGTGGTGGAGATAGAGCGAGAAATCCTCGGACAGCACGCCGTGGTCGTAAATGTCCTCGAGCAGCCCGCGATAGCGCGGGCCGAACAGGATCGAATGGTGCGGCACGTTGGGGAAGGTGCCGCGCACGCCGAAATGGACGACGAACAGCGAGGGAGAGAAGCGTTTCTTTTCAAGCCGCGCCGCGCTGCGCTGGGCACTGCGCGAACCGCCGAGCAGGTGGCGATAGGTGTGGACGATGTCGGCATTGCTCGCCAGCGCATCGACCGGCATCGAAAAACCGCTGGCGGTGGTGACGCCGGTGACGCGCTCGCCCAGCGTTTCGATCGCGGTGACCGGATCGCCGAGCCGGATCACCCCGCCCAGCCGTTCGAACAGCCGCACCATCCCCGCGACGAGCCGGTTGGTGCCGCCCATCGCGAACCAGACGCCGCCGTCGCGTTCGAGCTTGTGGATCAGCGCATAGATCGCGCTGGTCGCCATCGGATTGCCGCCGACGAGCAGCGTGTGGAAGCTGAGCGCCTCGCGCAGCTTTTCGTTCTGAACGAAGCTGGAGACGATCGAATAGACCGAACGCCACGCCTGATACTTCATCAGCGACGGCGCGGCGCGCAGCATCGACTGGAAGTCGAGGAAGGCGACGTGGCCGAGCTTTTCATAGCCCTCGTGATAGACGCCCGCCGAATAGTCGAGGAAGCGGCGATAGCCGGCGAGGTCGTGCGGGTTGAGCCGGGCGATCTCGTTCGCGAGCACCGCCTCGTCATTGGTATAGTCGAACTGGGTGCCGTCGGGCCAGGACAGGCGGTAGAAGGGCGAGACGGGCACCAGTTCGACATCGTCGGCCATGCGGTGTCCCGACAGCCGCCACAACTCGTCGAGCGCCTCGGGCGCGGTGATGACGGTGGGGCCGGCATCGAAGGTGAAGCCGTCGCGTTCCCAGAAATAGCCGCGCCCGCCGGGCTTGTCGCGCGCCTCGAGGATCGTCGTGTCGATCCCCGCCGATTGCAGGCGGATGGCGAGCGCCAGCCCGCCGAACCCCGCCCCGATGACTGCGACGCGTTTCATGCCCCATCCCCCATCAATGCCCGGACCGCGCGACCGATCGGCACGGGCGGCCGGCCGCTCAAGACCCGCACGCGATCGGATAGCGTGCTGCGCGCCGCATAGAAGCGGGCAATTAGGTCAGGGTCGAGGCGGTAGAAGCGTTCGAGCACGCGATAGCGCGCGGCAGGTTCGGCAGCGCGGAACAGCATCCGCGCCAGCATCCGGTAGAAGCCGCGGCGGCGCCACGTGGCGCGCGCGTGGCGATGGAGCAGGTCGTGGAGCGCCGCACCCGAGAAATCGCCGCCGTCGGCGACCAGCGCGGCGGTGCGCACGGCGTCGGGCAGCGAATAGCTGGTGAGCGGGTGGAACAGCCCGGCGGCGACCCCCGCCTTGGCGATCCCCGCGCCGCCCGCGCGCCAATAGGCGTCGAAATCGCCGCCCATCACCACCGGCAGCGCGCCCGCCTCCTCGCGCACGATGCGACCGCCGCGCCAGCCTTGCTGATCGGCATAGGCAGCGATCCGCGCGCCGAGCAGGTCGACGTCGATCTCGGGCGTGTCGCTGTAATAGGTATCCTCGACGAACAGCCGCGACGGCGTGAAGGGGAGCGCATAGACGAACCGATAGCCGTCGGCCTGATCGACCGTCGCATCCATCACGATCGGGCGCGGCAGCGGCTGGGGCATGTCGAACGCCAGTTCGCGGCCCATGAATTTCTGCCAGCCGAGATCGAGCACGTCGAGCGCGCCCGCGCCGCGGCAGTCGATCACCCCGTTCGCCTCGACCAGCCCGCCGTCGGCGAGCACCACCGCGGTCGGCGTGACGTCGACCACGTCATGGCCGGTCATCCGCGCGGCATCGGGAAGCGTCGCGGCGAGCACGCGGTCGAAATGATCCGATTCGATCGCGTAATAGGTCGCGCGCAGCGTGCGGGCGTGCGCCGGGAAGGCGACGTCGTAGCGCGGCCAGCCGAAATTGACGAAGGGCGCGACGATCCAGCGATGTTCGGGCGCGATGTCGGTGACGAAGAACGACCAGAGATGGTTGCCGCCCAGCCGCGCTCCCCGCTCGACGATGCGCACGTCGAGCGTCGGATGGCGGACCTTGAGCGCATGCGCGATCAGCCCGCCGGCCAGGCCGCCGCCGACGATGGCGACGTCACAACTGATCGTTCCCGTCATCATCGCGACCTAGCCCAACCCCCGGCCGCGTTCCACCCCCAAGGGCTTGGACAAGCCACGCCCGATCGGATTAAACAGCGCGCGTGCCGATGACCGCCGCCCTGATGCTTTCCGCGCTTGCGATGACGCTGATCGTCGGCGTGCGCTATCTGATCACCTCGGGCGCGTTCGCGCTGGCGACGCGGGCGCGCCATCCGGGACTGTACCGCGGGCTCGACCGCCAGATCCGCCGCGAGATCGGCTGGAGCCTGCTGAGCGCGGCGATCTTCGGCATTCCCGCCGGGCTGGTCGCCTATGCCTGGCAGCATTGGGGCTGGACGCGCATCTATGCCGATGTGAACGCCTGGCCGCTCTGGTACCTGCCGGTATCGGTGCTGATCTACCTGTTCGCGCATGACAGCTGGTTTTACTGGACGCACCGCTGGATGCACATTCCGCGCGTGTTTCGCGTCGCGCATGCGGTCCACCATGCCAGCCGCCCGCCGACCGCCTGGGCGGCGATGAGCTTTCATCCGGTCGAGGCGCTGACGGGCGCGGTGGTGATCCCGGCGCTGGTGTTCGTCGTCCCGATCCATGTCGGCGCGCTGGGAACGGTGCTGGCCATCATGACGGTGATGGGTGTAACCAACCACATGGGGTGGGAGGTTTTTCCCCGGTTCGTCACGCACGGCCCGCTGGGCGGATGGCTGATCACGGCCAGCCACCATCAGCGGCACCACGATCGTTATGGATGCAATTATGGGCTTTATTTCCGCTTCTGGGATCGGTTGTGCGGGACGGACGGCGGGCTCGGCGATTTTGCGCATCGCCGCCGCCGCGGGGTGCCTGGCGACGCTTCCGGGCGCGACGCTCGTCTCGACGCTTGAGATCGACGTGGTCGGACTGCGTTCGACCAAGGGCCTGTTGCAGCTCTGCCTGACGAGCGACCCGCACAGCTTTCCCGATTGCCGCAAGGGCGGCAACGGCGTGCGACGGAGCGTGCCGGCGACCAATTCGCGCATCCGCCTCGACGGGTTGCCGGTGGGCGCCTATGCCGCGGCGATCATCCACGACGCCAACGGCAACGCCAAGCTCGACACCACGCTGGGCATCCCGCGCGAGGGTTTCGGCTTTTCGCGCAACCCGACGATCGGCTTCGGCCCGCCGCGCTTCGATGCGGCGCGGTTCGCGCTGGGCACCGATGCCCAAGTGCAACAGGTGCGGATGCGTTACATCCTGTGACGCATCGCAGCGGCGATGGGGGGAGCCATTTGCACGGCGCAGCGTTCCGCGCCCGTAACCTCGTTGTTCGGAGTTCCCAAGTGAAGCCAATCCTTTGCCTTGCGGCGGCCATGACCTGCCTTGCCGCCTCCCCCGCATTTGCCCAGCAGGACCGCCAGTCGGCGCAGATCGACCCCGCCGAACTCAACCGCGACACGGTGACGGTGGCGCTGGGCGCCGCGGTCGCCCCGCGATACGAGGGCAGCAAGGACTATCGCGTCGTGCCGGGCGCGATCGTGCGCGGGCGCGTTTCGGGCATCAACTTTTCGACCGAGGGGCTGCGGCTTTATGCCGACGTCGTCGCCGACAAGGGCGCCGGCCCCGGCTGGGACCTGATGCTCGGCCCCGTCGCCGGGCTCAACCTGACGCGCACGGGCAATCCGGGCGACCGCCGCGTCGACGCGCTGGGCCGGCGCAAGGCCGCGCTCGAGGTCGGCGGCTATGCCGGGATCGGCAGGACGGGCGTGATCACCAGCGATTACGACCGGCTGTCGTTCAGCGTGACCTATGTCACCGACGTCACCGGCATCCACAACAGCGACCTGATCTCGCCCGAGATCAACTACAGCACGCCGCTGAGCCGTTCGGCCTATGTCGGGCTGTCGCTTTCGGCCGAGCGCGTGGGCCAGGGCTATGCCGACACCTATTTCTCGGTGACGCCCGCGGGTGCGGCGGCGAGCGGCCTCCCTGCCTATCGCGCGCGCAAGGGGTGGAAGAGCTGGTCGCTGGCCGGCTTTGCCGCCAAGTCGCTGACGGGCGACCTGACGCACGGCCTGGCCGTGGTGGCGGGCGGCGGGTACAAGCGCATGCTCAACGACTTTGCCGACACGCCGATCGTCAGCGTCGCCGGATCGCGCAACCAATGGTTCGGCGCGCTGGGTCTGGCCTATACTTTCTGATCCGAGGCGCTAGAGTCGCCGCTATCCCCGGGGGACCGCTGACGCGCGGTTGAGAGGGGGGCTGCAGCCCCCGACCCGCTGAACCTGATCCGGTTGATACCGGCGGAGGGAGGGAAGCGGCTTTCGATCCGGGAACCGTGCACCCCTCGCCCTCCGACACGAGAGGAGTGCGCGTTGATGGCCGACATCCCTGCCAAATCCGAAATCGGCGTGACCACCGGCCCCATCCGGGGTTCACGCAAGATCCATGTCGGCCCGCACCGCGTGGCGATGCGCGAGATCGCGCTCGAGCCGACGAGCGGCGAGCCGCCGGTGCGCGTCTATGACACGTCGGGCCCCTATACCGATCCCGACGCGCGGATCGACATCATGGCGGGCCTGCCCAAGCTGCGCGATGCGTGGATCCGGGCGCGCGGCGATGTCGAGGACGTGCCCGCCCGCGCGGTCCGCCCCGAGGACAACGGCCAGCTCGGCCCCGACCGTTCCGGCGGCGTGCGCCCCTTCCCCAACGTCGTCGCGCGGCCGCTGCGCGCGCGCGCGGGGATGAACGTCACCCAGATGCACTATGCGCGGCGCGGCATCGTGACGCCCGAGATGGAATATGTGGCGACGCGCGAGAATCTGGGCCGCGAGCGGTTGCGGGAGCTGGTCCGCGACGGGCAGGATTTCGGCGCGGCGATTCCCGATTACGTGACGCCCGAATTCGTCCGCGACGAGATCGCGCGCGGCCGGGCGATCATCCCGAACAACATCAACCACCCCGAAAGCGAGCCGATGGCGATCGGCCGCAACTTCCTGGTCAAGATCAACGCCAATATCGGCAATTCGGCGGTGGCGAGCGACGTCGCGGCCGAGGTCGACAAGATGGTGTGGGCGATCCGCTGGGGCGCCGATACGGTGATGGACCTTTCCACCGGGCGCAACATCCACGACACGCGCGAATGGATCCTGCGCAATTCGCCGGTGCCGATCGGCACGGTGCCGATCTATCAGGCGCTGGAGAAGGTGGGCGGCATCGCCGAGGACCTGACCTGGGACATCTTCCGCGACACGCTGATCGAGCAGGCCGAGCAGGGCGTCGACTATTTCACCATCCATGCCGGCGTGCGGCTGCCCTTCATCCCGATGACGGCGAAGCGCGTCACGGGAATCGTCAGCCGCGGCGGCTCGATCATGGCGAAATGGTGCCTGGCGCACCATCAGGAGAGCTTCCTCTATACGCGGTTCGAAGAGATCTGCGAGATCATGAAGGAATACGACATCGCCTTCAGCCTGGGCGACGGTTTGCGGCCCGGATCGATCGCCGACGCCAATGACGAGGCGCAGTTCGCCGAGCTCAAGACGCTGGGCGAGCTGACGCAGATCGCGTGGCGCCACGACTGCCAGGTGATGATCGAGGGCCCCGGCCATGTGCCGATGCACAAGATCAAGGCGAACATGGACAAGCAGCTCGAAGCGTGCGGCGAGGCGCCCTTCTACACGCTCGGGCCGCTGACGACCGACATCGCGCCGGGATATGACCATATCACCAGCGCGATCGGCGCGGCGATGATCGGCTGGTTCGGGACGGCGATGCTCTGCTACGTCACGCCGAAGGAGCATCTGGGACTGCCCGACCGCGACGACGTGAAGGTGGGCGTGGTGACGTACAAGCTCGCGGCGCACGCGGCCGACCTGGCCAAGGGGCACCCGGCGGCGAAGGTGCGCGACGACGCGCTGAGCCGCGCGCGGTTCGAGTTCCGCTGGCGCGACCAGTTCAACCTGTCGCTCGATCCCGACACGGCGGAGCAGTATCACGACCAGACGCTGCCGGCGGAGGGCGCCAAGACCGCGCATTTCTGTTCGATGTGCGGCCCCAAATTCTGCTCGATGAAGATCACGCAGGAAGTACGCGACTTTGCCGCGAAGCAGAACCAGCCGGCGGACGGCTTCCTGGCGGCGGCGCCGGTCGACGCCGCGACGGCAGAGGCCGGCATGGCCGAGATGCGCGAACGTTTCCGCGAGACCGGCGGCGCGCTCTACGTGCCGAGCGAGGGCTGAACGGCCGAAACGACGACAGACGATTTGGCGTGGGGGCCGGCGACCGCGGGGTTGCCGGCCCCTTTTTTTTGCCGGCGCCGCGCCGGAGACGGACGGGCCGAGGTACCCAAAAAAACCGCCGGTCGTTACGGCACCAAAGCGATTGCGGTGCGTTGATCGGGCGATGGCCCGAATCCGCGCCCATGCCTGCGCCGCGATGCGCATCGACACGCCCATGCGTCCGCCTGCGCGGATGCGGAGCGTGGCGGGCGCCGTGTGGCTGTTCGTGCTGGCGCTGCTGATCGGCGCGGTCGCGCCGCTGGGGCCGCCCGAAACGCTGGTCCACGGCGCGGCCTTCAACCCGGCCACGACCAGCGTTGCGATCGCGGCGAAGCGTGGCGAACAGGCCAGCGCCGCCGATTGGCATCAGGGGCCCGAGCGCGTGCGGCACGACGGCAGCGCGGGCGGTCCCGCGGCGCTGCCCGCGACGGTGGTGGCGGCGGTGGCCC
>JAFABD010000233.1 GCA_023426225.1 Pseudomonadota bacterium
GCGCCGCTCTCGGCCGCCGACGGCAGCGACGATCTTACCCGGCTCAAGGGCGTCGGCCCGCGGCTGGCGCAGCGGCTCAACACGCTGGGGATCACCCGCTTCGAACAGCTTGCCGCGCTCGACGCCGCGGGGGCCGAGGCGCTCGATGCCCAGCTCGACAATTTCCGCGGGCGGTTGCACCGTGATCGCTGGATCGAACAGGCCCGGTTGCTCGCTGCGGGCGATGTTGCCGGATACGAGGCCGCGTTCGGCAAGCTGTGACGCGGGGCCGTCGCGCGCGGGGCTGCGGCGCGGCCCGCGCGAAACGGTTTACGCCTCGGCCGGGCTGACCAGCAGCTTGTCGATCTTGCGGCCGTCCAGGTCGACGATCTCGAACCGCCATCCCTGCTCGACAAAGGTTTCGCCCTCGTCGGGCAGGTGCTTGAGCACCGCCAGCGCCAGCCCCGCGACCGTCGCATAATCGCGGTCCTCGGGCAGGTCGATGCCGATGCGGTCGGCCAGCGCGTCGGCGGGCATCTGCCCCGAAACGAGCAGCGATCCGTCGTCGCGCACCACCAGATTGGGGTCGTGCCCCGGTTCGGCATCCGACGCGAACTCGCCCGCGATCGCCGCCAGCAGGTTGGCCGGCGTCACGATGCCTTCGAAATGGCCATATTCGTCATGGACAAGGCCCATCGGCACCTCGGCGCGGCGCAGCGCGCCCAGCGCGTCCATCGCGTCGACCTGGTCGGGCAGGATCGGCGCGGGGCGCATCAGCCGGCGCAGATCGAGCGATTCGCCGCGGAACAGCGCCGCGGCGATGTCGCGCGCCTGAACGACGCCGACGACGCCGTCGACCGACCCTTCGGCAACGGGAAGCCGCGTGTGCGGCGTCTGGAGCAACGCCTCGCGGATTCCCGCGGCGTCGAGGTCGATGTCGAGCCAGTCGACGGCGGTGCGCGGCGTCATCACCTCGCGCACCGGCCGGTCGGCCAGCCGCACGACGCCCGAGATGATCGAACGCTCCTGCTCCTCGATCACGCCCGACTTCGACGCCTCGGCGACGATCAGGTGCAATTCCTCGGCCGTCACGCGGTTTTCCGATTCGCGGTTGAGTCGCAGCAGGCGGAACACGAAGCTGCTGGTCGAATCGAGCAGCCAGACGAGCGGCGCGGTCAGCCGCGACAGCCACAGCATCGGGATCGCGACGGCGGCGGCGATCGGTTCGGGCGAGCGCAGCGCGAACTGCTTGGGCACCAGCTCGCCGACCACCAGCGAGGCAAAGGTGGTCACGCCGATCACCAGCGTCAGGCCCAGGGTATGCGCCAGCTCGCGCGTCAGCCCCAGCAGCTCCAGCCGCTGCGCCACCGGCTCGCCCAGGCTCGCGCCCGAATAGGCACCCGCGACGATGCCGATCAGCGTGATGCCGATCTGCACGGTGGACAGGAACTTGCCGGGATCGGCGGCGAGCTGCACCGCAGTGGCGGCGCCCGGGTTGCTGCGCGCCATCGTCTCCAGCCGCGCGACGCGGGCGGAAACGATCGCCAGCTCCGACATCGAAAAGAGTCCGTTCACGGCGATCAGCACGAGGATGATCGCGACATCGATCCAGGGAAAGGGCGCGGGCATGGTGTCCCCCATTCATATCCGCAACGCACCGCCTTTCACAACCATCGCGTGCGCAAAGGTCGCGCCGCCCCCGGCACGGGGCCGGAACGATCCGCCGCCGACGCGGTTTTCGCCTGCGACAGACCGTTCGATCAGGGAGAAGACAGGATGAACCACCGCCTCCATCCGCGCCGTGCGCTGATTGCCGCGACGCTCGCCGCGACACTGCTCACCGCCGGCTGCGTCACCGATCCCGAAACCGGCCAGCGCCGGCTTTCGAACACCGCGATCGGGGGCGTCGGCGGCGCGCTCGGCGGCTATCTGCTCGGCGACATCGTCGGCGGCCGCCACGACCGCACCGAAAAGCTGCTCGGCGCCGGGATCGGCGGCATCGCGGGTGCGGGGATCGGCGCCTATATGGACCGGCAGGAGCGCGAGCTGCGCCGCCGCACCGCCGGCACCGACGTGCAGGTGATCCGCCGCGGCGACGAACTGTTGCTCAACATGCCTTCGGGAATCACCTTCGCCACCGACCAGGCGACGATCCAGCCGCAGTTCCGCCCGACGCTCGACCAGGTCGCCGACGTGCTGCGCGATTATCGCCAGACCTATGTCGACATCTACGGCCACACCGATTCGACCGGGAGCGATTCGTACAATCTGGCGCTGTCCGAACGCCGCGCCACCGCGGTTGCCGACTATCTGGCCGCCCGCGGCGTCGAGCCCGTCCGGATCGGCACGCGCGGCTATGGCGAGACACAGCCGGTGGCGAGCAACGACAGCGAGGCGGGGCGGGCCGCGAATCGCCGCGTCGAGATCAAGCTCGTCCCCGTGACCCAGGCCGATGTGCGCGATTCAGCCCGTCGCTGATCCGTCGCGTCGCGCGCGGAAAAAGTCGCGCAGCAGCACCGCCGCCTCGCGCTCGCCGATGCCGGGATAGATTTCGGGATGGTGGTGGCAGGTCGGCTGGCCGAACAGCCGCGGGCCGTGCTCCACCGCCCCGCCCTTCGGGTCGGGCGCCCCGTAATAAAGCCGCGCGATGCGTGCATGGGCGATTGCGCCCGCGCACATCGCGCACGGCTCCAGCGTGACCCACAGGTCGCATCCCTCCAGCCGTTCGCTGCCGATCGCCTGCGCGGCGGCGCGGATCGCCAGGATTTCGGCATGCGCCGTCGGATCATGCAGCGCGCGCGGCGCGTTCGCGGCCACCGCCAGCACCACGCCGTCGCGCACCACCACCGCGCCGACGGGCACCTCCCCCGCCGCCGCGGCGCGCGTGGCGGCATCGAGCGCGGTGCGCATC
>JAFABD010000030.1 GCA_023426225.1 Pseudomonadota bacterium
CGGGTGTGGCCTGTGGCATTTTTTGCCTCGCTGCAGGACTGGTCTAGACACCCATTTTCCTACTGCAAAGCAAACGCTTACGCCACTCCCGCCAACCCTTCACCCCCACCGCGGTGAATAATTCAGGCTAGAGCACCACTTGTGCGCATCGGCGGGGATAGGATCGCCGCGCTTCCACATCTGCAGGCGGCGAAGCAGATCCTCGTCGGGGAAGAAGTTCTCGTTGCTCTCCACCTCGGTGTAGTCGGCTACGACCAGGCGGTCCTTGACGGTCGGATCCTTGAGGTAGGAGGCGACCTTCTCGACATCGAGCTGTGGGATCACCGCGACCACGTAGCGGCCCTCACGGAGACGCTGCAGGATGACGCGGATGAGCTCGTGCGTCTTGCCAGCGCCCTTCTTGCCGAAATAGCCGTAGATCGTCTCGGAGGCCATTAGGCGGCCTTCTCGTGCGAAATGCCGTCGATGCGGGCCGTGAGTTTTCCCACGGCCCAACGGAGAGCCCGAACCAAAAAGCCGAAGAAATCGTAGGCGAGCAGGCCGAAAAAGACGCCCAGCGCGACCATATAGCTAATGGCACCGAGGAGGCTGGAGAGAAGGTGCGCGTCGATGAACATGTTTAGCCTCCGATGATCGGGATTTTGCGGATGAACCACTTCGTGACCGCGACGCCGATCGACATCGACAGGTATGCCGGCAGCATGAAGAGGTTGACGAAATAGAACATATACGACGGCAGCCGGCCGAAGATGTCGGTGGGCAGCAACGCCGGCAGCATCGTCTGCAGCAAGTTCACGCATGCAGCGAGAACCCAGATGATGACCACATAGGCGATCATTTTAGAGCCGCCGCCCTTGGTCAGGAAGCCGAAGGCTCCGCTGGCAGCCCTCGATGACATGAAGCCCATGGTCAGACCCTCACGAGTTGTCGAAGAACCGGGTGAAGCCGGCAATGAGAATGAAGATCGAGCACATCAGCTGGATCGTCTGGTAGTGCTCGTCGAGGAAGGTGCAGACGGGTTGCGAATTCCACTGGAGGAAGCTGCGCGCCTTGTCCGAGGTGCTCGAGACAGCCACCGCATTGCCGTAGAGATCCTTCTCAAGGAACCAGCTGAACCACGGCCGCATGTCGACCTCCCAGATCGGGCATTGCCCCTGCACCGACTGGAAAGTCGGCGAGATGAAAGGCGCCAGCGGACCCGAGAGGAAGTCGATCACAGGCTGGATCGGGTTGCCGAGTGGGATGCCCGCCTCGAGATCGAGGTCGCTCTCGGGCTCGGCGGTTCCAGTTCCGGTTCCCGTCCCGGTCCCCGTTCCCGCGCCGACACCGGAGCTCGGGTTGACGACGCTCACCTGCTGCGGATCCTTAAGAGGCTGCTCCTTGGTGCCTCCAGCAGCGTTGAGATCGGCGATGCCCTTGTAGATATCCTGCAGCAGAAGACGCTGCTGCGGGAACTGTGCGTTGATCTCGGCAACATCCGCCGCCGTTACCGGCTGCCCGCCATTGTAGGCCCCTTCGCCTGCATCACTGCCGGCGCGCTGCCAAGCATAGTTTGCCAGCGCGGCCACGAACGCATCGGAAAGGGGCTTATTGAGAGCCTCCGGCGACACATTGGGGCCGAAACCAGAGGCCCATGCTGGCGTTGCCTGGAGCGGAGCAAATACTTGCTGGGCGATGTTAGGCGCGGGCTGTGAGGTCGACACGCCGAGAGGACGAGCCAGAAGGGTGATCTGATGGCCCTGCACCGCGCCAGCGACCGTGGTCTGGACACCTTGCAATGACGAGAACGCCGTATACGTCGCCGCCCCCACTGTGCAGGTGTTTGGCCGATACGAACCGGCGCAGTAGCCCCACTTCGGCGAAACCTGGAACTTATCGTCCGAACGAATATAGCCGAAGCTATCGCCGTCGCGGGAGAGAACGGCGTCGTAGAAGAAGCATTCGTAATATTGGGCCGAGACCATCGATCCGCTGCACAAGAACGTTCGATTGAATCCAAACGAGTTGAAGGCCGCCTGATAGGAAGAGGTGGTCGAACTCGGCAAAAACGCGAAATGTGGGATGGTAGTGCCCGCTGGGGCGTTCACAACAGAGGAGGTGCGTACGCCAGTGCCGGCCACCTCGCCTTTGGCGTTGATCCCAACGGAGCCGTCTTGGGTCAGGGAATAGAGGCCGGTGCCCAGCCCGATGAAGCCCCCGATAATCGCACCGCTGATCAGGCCAGCAGTGCAGCCCGGCACGGCACCGACGCCTCCGAACCAAGCCCCTCCGATGCCTCCAATGACGCAGCTGGCGCCTGCGTTGGCAGCGGCACTCCCAGCAACGTGAGTGCCGAGCGTCTTAGCAATCTCGCCCCAGCTGTGGTCAAAGGCGCGCGCGAGGCCGATACCGCCGGCGGTGGCGCCGGCGAGCGCACAGGCTCCCGCCGCGCGACCGTTGCGAAGGCAGCTTTGCTGAACAACGTGGCCGATCTGATTTTTGATGGCGTTGGTGCGGCTGTAGACAACGGGCAGCTGGCGCGGATTGTAGGTATCAACGGGGATTTCGAACTGCGTCGGCGGGGGGGCGGTGGTCTGCGCAACAGCGGGCGGCGCGAGGACGGCCATACCGATCGCGCTGACAGCGACACCGAAGAAAAAAACAGCGCGCATGTCAGCCGTTCATGGCCCGCGAAATCGCGAGTCCCAGAAGCCAGATGACGAGCATGAACCAGATCACTTGCTGAAGCTTTCAGATGGAGAACGGGCCCGGCCGCGCTGCAACCGGGCCCATCCTGTGTCGCCGGAGGGGGTTCCCTATGGTCGACGCCGGATTAGATGTTCCGACGGCGGACCAGGCCGATGAACTTGCCAACCAGGGCCGGCGCGAACTGCGCAGCCTGGATGCCAAGCACGGCCGAGACGGCCAGGGCCGAAGCACCTGCCACGTAGGTCAGGAGCGCCGTGAAGGTCTGCGAATCGAGGGGAGTGATTTCCATGAGGAAATTCCTTTCTACTCGCTCTGCCGGGGGCGCCGGCCACGCTGTCAGCCCCGTGCTGACTAAAGCCAACCTGCGTTCCGGACCCCCCGGATCAGCTTCGTGAGGAAGCCGGGGATTCCGAGCAGGATCGCAATCGTCGCCGTCGTCGACACGATCAGCGCGATATCCGAGTCGATCGGAGGAGCGCCGAAGAGGATGTCGCGCCAATGCGAGTATTGCGCGTCGAAAGTGGAGACCCATGCACTCTCACCCACCGGGCAAGGCTCGCCTGGCAACGGCTGCACGCGGCAGATGAGAGTGAATTCAGCCATTTGATCGTCTTTCTAATCGCGTGACTGTCGGAGGCGGCCGAAGCCGGGGCCGGTGGAGAAAGGTCCGAGGGGCTACGGTTGAGGGGGGCGAGCGCCCCTCGGACCAGTTCGGCGGACCTATGTCCGAAAGCCCGCCGGGGGGTGGATTAGGCCGCCTTACGCGCCTGCGGCTGCAGCGCTGCGATCTGCTCCTGGCACCAGGCAATCATGTCCTCGAGGGAGATCAGAGCCGGGCTCTTGGCGATCATGACGCGCTCGTTGCCCTTCTGGTCGCGGCCGACATAGTAAGCCCGCTCCGGATGCGGCAGGTAGCAGCCGGGAGCGTAGTTGTCTTCCGGCCGCAGGAAAGCCGAATATTTGCTGGTGGTCGCATCGCCATCATAATCGGTGCCGTGGACCTTCACCTTCAGGCGGCGATAGGGCTTGCCGTCCTTGCCCGTACCCTCAAACGGCTTGTCAATAACTTCGAACACGATATTTCTCCTCACAAGCCCAAATCTCATCTCGTGAGTAGAATTTATGATGACATCCTAGTTTCTCAAAGGATATAAAACAGATATTTATTTATCCGTTTTTTATCTCTTCGGAGGAAAATACTACCGTGATTGTCGAATTGCCAGCATTACGCGCATTCGTCGGTATCGCCGAAGCTTGGCGCCTGAACGAGCAAGAGCAGATGCTTCTTCTCGGGATATCCGAGAGCCTGACGTTGCAGCGCTGGCGCGAAGGGCTCGCCCCCGAGGTCCGCCCCGAAACGCTCGAGCGCATCTCCCACCTGCTCGGCATCTTCAAAGCGATCAACACCCTGCTCCCTGATCCCGGGAGAGCCGACGCCTGGATGCGCGCACCCAACAAAGCGCCCCTTTTCGGCGGACAGAGCGCACTCGAGCGGATGACGTCGGGCTCGGTTGATGATCTTGCTAGCGTGCGCCAGTATCTGGAGGCGCAGCTGGTTTAGGAGGTCGCACATGAACATCTTCGAGGTGATCGCGTCTCGCGACCGGCAGAAAATGATCGAGGTCGTGGACGCAGCATTCAAAAGTGCGGCGCGCAAGGCTTCGGCGCGGGCTCATGCGAAGTACATCGAGGTCGCCGATATTCCATTTCCCTTGCCTTGCCTTGCGAATGACAGACCTGTCAGACGCCGAATAAGCTGTTGTTTTTACACCGAAAAAAGCAGTTTATCCATTGTCTCGGTCGTTTGCGAAATCTGACGATGGATAAACGTCATTTTCTAACGCGTTTTCAGTGGCTTACGCCGCCAGCGACAGGTATGTAAGTGATCACCCTGCCTCCGGTTGGGAATTGGGCCACGGAGCCCGGATCATCTTCTCGACTTCGTCGAAAAGGTTGTTGAATTGGGTGACACAGCGCCGGCGGACGAGCTCCCGCAGAGCGCCGAGGACGGTGATGCGTGGAACGAGGACGGTGATGCGTGGAACGAGAATGCGCCTGCGGAAAAGTCTCCTCCCCCGGGTTGATCCGTACTTTCGCCCTCGCCTCGAGCACATGGACAGAGCATCTCTGAAACGTCTTGCGCTGCTTCTGCGTTATCGACGGGTTAGCACCCGCCTCCTCATGCTCTCATTTGTGAACGGTCGTCGACATCCGGCACTACCACTGACTGGCGCCGAGCCGGACTTTTCCAATGAGCCCAAGCTGTGAAGAGGCTCGACCTGATAGCCAGGAAGGGTTAGACACTCGGCGCGGGATGCCGCAGAAATCCGTGGTGGCTTTCGGGTGGGTTAGACAGCCAAGTGCTTGTGTTACAACACTTAGGGAAATCCGGCTCGGGCCTCCAGCATCTTTCCCGACATCGCCGTCTTGGGGCGCCACGGCGCACGCAGCCGCCTTGCGACACCCCTTGCCCGCGCCCCTTCCCGGCGCCGACGCGTCAGTCGCGCGCGCGCACGGGCAGGTAACGCGCCAGCCGTCCGGCCGCGTCGCCGCCGCCCAGCCCGCGCGCGGCGATCCAGCCGTCGTCGAAACAGGTCGACGCATAGCGATCGCCCGAGTCGCACAGCAGCGTCACGATCGACCCGCGCTCGCCGCGCGCCACCATCTCGTCGACGAGCATCAGGCAGGCGTGCAGGTTGGTCCCCGTCGACGGGCCGCAACGCCGCCCCATCACCAGGCTCAGGTGCCGCGCCGCGCGGATGCTGTCGCAGTCGGCGACGGCGATCATCCGGTCGATCACGTCGGGGATGAACGACGGCTCGACGCGCGGCCGCCCGATCCCCTCGATGCACGACATCGCGCCTTCGACCGCGGTGACGCTGCGGTCGGCATAATGGCGGTGGAACACCGACGCCTCGGGGTCGGCGACGCACAGCCGCGTCGCATGGCCGCGATAGCGGATATAGCGCCCGATCGTCGCCGAGGTGCCCCCCGTCCCCGCGCCGCACACGATCCAGGCGGGGACCGGATCGGCCTCGCACGCCATCTGGCCGAAGATGCTGTCGCCGATATTGTTGTTGCCGCGCCAGTCGGTCGCGCGCTCGGCATGGGTGAACTGGTCGAGATAATGGCCGCCGGTCTCGGCCGCGATGCGTTCGGCGGCGGCATACATGTCGCGCGGGTCGTCGACCGTCTGGCACCGCCCGCCCTGCTGCTCGATCGCCTCGATCTTCTCGCGCGCGGTACAGGCGGGGACCACCGCGACGAAGGGCAGTCCCAGCAGCCGCGCGAAATACGCCTCCGACACCGCGGTCGATCCCGACGACGCCTCGACCACCGTCGTGCCCGGGCGGATCCAGCCGTTGCACAGCGCGTGGAGGAACATCGACCGCGCGAGCCGGTGCTTGAGGCTCCCCGTCGGGTGCGCCGATTCGTCCTTGAGGTACAGCGACACGCCCGGCGCGTCGGCAAGCGGGACGGCGATCAGGTGCGTGTCGGCCGAACGGCGCTGCTCGGCATGCAGCCGCGCAATCGCCTGCGACAGCCATGCCCGGTCGGCGCACGCCGTCTCGCCCGTCCGCGGCCCGCTCTCGAACGCTTCCACCCGCATTGCCCGTCTCTCGTCGCTGTTGGTCTTGCTGGCGGCGACTATAGCATCGCGGGCGCGACGCCGGGTTGCAACCTTGCGCTCGAATGGCGAAGGCGGCGCAATCGGCACGCTCCGGATGCCGTCCCCGCGCAAATCGCTTGCACGCGCCCCCGATCGCCCGCACATCGCCCGCAGGAGGCCCCGTCATGCTCGACCCGCGCGACATCGCGATTCTCGACCTGCTGCAACAGGATGCCGACACGCCGCTCGCGGCGATCAGCGCGCACGTCCATCTTTCGCCCTCGGCCTGTTCGCGGCGCATCGCCCATCTGCGCGAGGCGGGCTATATCCGCCGCAACGTCGCCCAGGTCGACCGGAGGCGGATCGGGCTGCCCACGACGCTGTTCGTCTCGATCCGCGCCAAACAGCATTGCGAGGACTGGACGACGCGCTTCCGCGCCGCGATCGAGGCGATCCCGGAAATCGTCGAGGCGCACCGGATGACGGGGACGGTCGACTATCTGCTCAAGGTCGTGCTGCCGTCGGTCGAACGCTATGACGCGGTCTACAAGCAGCTCATCGCCGCGATCGAGATGAGCGAGGTGTCGGCGCACATCTCGATGGAAACGCTCAAGGACGCCTCGGCCCTCCCGCTCGGCCAGCTCGGCCCGCGGGGCTAGGCGCGCGCCGGCGCCGTTACCGTTTGGGCTCGACGCGATAGACGGCGGTGGCGATCAACTGCACATGATCGGTGCGCTGGCCGGGCTTGTCCGCGCGGCTGATCCGGATCGAAAGCAACGGATCGGTGCGGTTTCGATAGACGGTCGAAACCATGCCCTTTGCGGTCACGCTTTCGCGCTTCTCCCATCGCGCGTTGAAATCGGCGGACGAAAGCACCGTTTCGGCCGCGGGTTGCAGGTCGGCGGCGCCGCCGCCGGTGATGTGGCACATGGGAAGCCGGTCCGACACCACGAGCACGTAACCCGATGTGGCCGTCGAATTGATCCGCCAATAATGGTTGGCGTCCCGCAGCGCGGGCGGCGGAAGGTTCACTTCCTCGGCCCGATCGACCAGCCCCATTTTCGCGCCGAGGCCCACCTTCGCCACGAACGGCGCGGGCCCCTTGTTCCAGCTTGCCGGATCGAGGATCCATGTCTCGCAGCCGGTCAGCGCGCCCCGCAGGCCCCGTTCGAGATCGGTTTCGGCATGGGCGGCGGGAACGAAGCCGAGCGCAAGGATTGCCATCAGGATTCGCATCACGCGATGCTATCGGCGCAAATCGCCGGAAACCATCGCAAATTGGGCAGGATCGCGCTCCCGGTCGTCCGAAAACGGGCCTGGCCCGGCGGATCGCCCGCGTCAGGGGATTCGCGGCGTGCCCTCGGGCGTCAGTTCGACCAGCCCCATGCGGTTGCCGGCGGGGTCGGTGAACAGTCCCAGCACGACGACGTTCTTCACCTCGAAACGCGGCGCGACGATCGTGCCGCCGTGCGCGACGACTGCGGCGAGCGCGGCGGTCACGTCGGGGACGCCGAGATAGAGGATCTTGTCGGCCGGGTCGGTGCGCAGCGTTCCGGACAATCACGTCCCGCTCACCGGCACCGAAACCACGCCCCCCGGCCCGGCGGTCCAGCCGAACACCGCCTCGTAAAAGGCCGATTGCCCCGCATCGGCGGGGCCGGCGATGTCGA
This sequence comes from Pseudomonadota bacterium, assembly GCA_023426225.1. Lineage (GTDB taxonomy): Bacteria > Pseudomonadota > Alphaproteobacteria > Sphingomonadales > Sphingomonadaceae > Sphingomonas. The sequence goes on from JAFABD010000030.1 coordinate 7,969, forward strand.
AATGGACGATCGGTGCCGGCATGGTCGCTCCTCGCAATCGTCAGCGGCGGGGCCGGCGCCGCGGCCGCCCCGCCCCCTCCCGCCGCGCAGGCTCAGTCGAGCTTGCGCGCCAGTTCCTTGTTGATGCCCAGCGCCACCAGCGTCGCGATCGCGCCCGACAGCAGGTATCCGCCCGCCGCGATCAGCCCGAACTGCGTCGCGAGCAGCAGCGCGGCCAGCGGCGCGAACCCCGCACCGAACAGCCAGGCAAGGTCCGACGTCAGCGCCGACCCGGTATAGCGCGCGTGCTTTTCGAAATTGGCGCTCACCGCCCCCGACGACTGGCCGAACGACAGCCCCAGCAGCGTGAAGCCCAGGATCATGAACAGCGCCTCGCCCGTGTCGCCGCCGTCGAGCAGCTGCGGGGCAAAGCCGCTGAACACCGCGATCCCCGCCGCGGTATAGGCGAGCAGCGACCGCCGCCCGATCCGGTCGGCGAGCAGCCCGGAGACGACGATCGCGCCGATCCCAAACATCGCGCTCACGATCTCGATCGTCAGGAACTGCACGATCCCGGCATTGGTGCGCAGGTGGATCCACGACAGCGGGAACACCGTCACCATGTGGAACAGCGCAAAGCTCGCCAGCGGGGCGAACGCGCCGATGATGATGTTGCGCCCCTCCTGGCGCACCGTCTCGAGCACCGGCGTCGGCTGCAGCTCGCGGTTCTCGAACAGGCGCGTATAGTCGGGCGTCACCACCATCCGCAGCCGCGCGAACAGCGCGACGACGTTGAGCGCGAACGCCACGAAGAACGGATAGCGCCAGCCCCAGGCGAGGAACTCGGCGTTGGAGAGCGTGGCATAGAAAAAGGCGAACAGCGCACTCGCCACGATCAGCCCCAGCGGCGCGCCGAGCTGCGGCACCATGGCGTACCAGCCGCGCTGGTTCTCGCGCACGTTGAGCGCGAGCAGCGAGGCGAGCCCGTCCCACGCGCCGCCCAGCGCGACGCCCTGGCCGATGCGCAGCAGCGCGAGCAGCGCCACCGACGCCATCCCGACCTGTTCGTAACCCGGCAGGAACGCGACCGCGACCGTCGCGCTGCCCAGCAGGAACAGCGCGATCGTCAGCTTGGTGCCGCGCCCGTGCCGCCGGTCGATCGCCATGAACAGCAGCGACCCGAACGGCCGCGCGACGAACGCCAGCGCAAAGATCGCGAACGAATAGAGCGTGCCCGTCAGCCGGTCGACATAGGGGAAGACGAGCGTCGGGAACACCAGCACCGATGCGATCGCATAGACAAAGAAGTCGAAGAATTCCGAGGTCCGTCCGATGATGACGCCCACCGCGATATCGCTGGGGCTCACATGGTCGTCGCGACGCGCATGGATCGCGCGTGCGTCGCGTTCGAGCGGAGCGGACGAAGCAGCCACTGCATTCATGCGTCTCTCCTTTTGCCGCCCTTTGGACGGCGCTTTCGTTGGCCCAACGCGTGAGCAGGGGGATCGTCGCACGAATCGCGGTTTCCCGCGAGCGGAATCCGTCGCGTCTTTGATCCGGATTAAGGCGGTGGGACAAAATGCCCTATGGCCTCTGCTGCAACGCAGCGCTAACGGCGCGCCCATGATACCGGTACGTGCACCCCGACTCAGCCGCTTGCGGCTGCCGCTCCTGGCCCTTCCCGCGGTCGCACTGCTCAGCAGCTGCAATTCCGTGGTGATGAACCCTGACGGCGATATCGCGCGTCAACAGGCCAACCTGATCCTCATCGCGACCGTGCTGATGCTGCTCATCATCATTCCGGTGATGTGCCTGACGGTGCTGTTCGCCTGGCGCTATCGCCAGTCGAACAGGGACGCCGAATATCAGCCCGACTGGGACCATTCGACCAAGCTCGAGCTGGTGATCTGGTCCGCCCCGCTCGCGATCATCATCGCGCTGGGCGCCATCACCTGGGTCTCGACGCACCTGCTCGACCCGTTCCGGCCGCTCGACCGGATCGCGCCGGGCAAGCCCGTCGCGCCGGGCACGCGCCCGCTCGAGATCGAGGTCGTGTCGCTCGACTGGAAATGGCTGTTCATCTACCCCGAACAGGGCGTGGCGACGGTCAACGAGCTTGCGCTCCCCGTCGATCGCCCGGTGCGCTTCAAGCTGACGTCGAGCAGCGTGATGAACACCTTCTACGTCCCGACGCTCGCCGGCATGATCTACACGATGCCGGGGATGCAGACCCAGCTCAACGCCGTGCTCAACAAGCCCGGCCAGTTCGAAGGCAAGTCGGCCAACTATAGCGGCGCCGGCTTCTCCTACATGAATTTCCCCGTGAAGGGGCTCGACGCGGCGGGCTTCGACCGCTGGGTCGCCGAAACGCGCGCGGCCGCCGGCGGCGCCAAGCTCGACTCGGCCGAATATCTGAAGCTCGAAGTGCCCAGCGAGCGCGTTCCCGTGATGCGCTATGCCGCGGTCGACCCCGGGCTGTTCGCGCGCGTGCTCAACATGTGCGTCCGCCCGAACACGCCGTGCATGGCCGACACGATGCACCGCGACATGCAGCGCCGCGGCGAGGGCCATGGCCACCCGCCGGTCAACGACACCGCCCAGCCGGTGCCGGGCGAGCCCGAAGGCGCGCTGATGCAGCACCCGTCGGAACACCAGCCGTCGCCGCACCTGTCGGCGCCGCACGGTGAACCCGCGGGCCGTTCGGAGCCCGGCAACGAGGCGAACCGCAACATGACCCGAAACGACATTCCGGCCCGGCCGGGCCACGCGCCCGTCGTCCGCTCATAAGGCCAGCACCGATGAACGAGACTTTGCTCAAGACCATCTTCGGACGGCTCTCGCTCGAGAGCATTCCGATCCACGAACCGATCCTGATCGGCACCTTCGCCGGCGTGGCGGTGGGTGGCATCGCCATGCTGGCGATCATCACCAAGTACCGCCTGTGGGGCTATCTCTGGAAAGAGTGGTTCACCAGCGTCGACCACAAGCGCATCGGCGCGATGTACATGATCCTCGCGCTCATCATGTTCCTGCGCGGCTTTGCCGACGCGGTGATGATGCGCGCCCAGCAGGCGATGTCGTTCGGCGCGAACGAGGGCTTCCTGCCCGCGCACCATTATGACCAGGTGTTCACCGCGCACGGCGTCATCATGATCTTCTTCGTGGCGATGCCGCTCGTAACGGGCCTGATGAACTATATCGTCCCGCTCCAGATCGGCGCGCGCGACGTGGCCTTTCCGTTCCTGAACAATTTCAGCTTCTGGATGACCACCTCGGGCGCGATGCTGGTGATGGCGTCGCTGTTCATCGGCGAGTTCGCGCGCACCGGCTGGCTGGCGATGGCGCCGCTGTCGGGGCTCGACTATTCGCCCGATGTCGGCGTCGACTATTATATCTGGGCGCTGCAGATCGCGGGCGTCGGCACGCTGCTCTCGGGCGTCAACCTGATCGCGACGATCGTGAAGATGCGCGCGCCGGGCATGACGATGATGAAGATGCCGGTGTTCACCTGGACGTCGCTGTGCACCAACGTGCTCATCGTCGCCGCCTTCCCGATCCTGACCGCGGTGCTCGTGCTGCTCAGCCTCGACCGCTATCTCGGCATGAACTTCTTCACCAACACCATGGGCGGCAACCCCATGATGTACGTGAACCTGATCTGGATCTGGGGCCACCCGGAAGTCTACATCCTGATCCTGCCGATCTTCGGCGTGTTCTCCGAAATCACCTCGACCTTCTGCGGCAAGCGCCTGTTCGGCTATGCCTCGATGGTCTACGCCACGGTCGTCATCACGATCCTGTCGTACCTGGTGTGGCTGCACCACTTCTTCACCATGGGTTCGGGCGCCAGCGTGAACTCGTTCTTCGGCATCACGACGATGATCATCTCGATCCCGACGGGTGCGAAGATGTTCAACTGGCTCTTCACGATGTACAAGGGCCGCATCCGCTTCGAACTGCCGATGATGTGGACGGTGGCGTTCATGCTCACCTTCGTGATCGGCGGCATGACGGGCGTGCTGCTCGCGGTGCCCCCGGCGGACTTCGTCCTCCACAACTCGCTGTTCCTGATCGCGCACTTCCACAACGTCATCATCGGCGGCGTGGTGTTCGGCGGCTTCGCGGCGCTGAACTACTGGTTCCCCAAGGCGACGGGCATCAAGCTCGATCCGTTCTGGGGCAAGGTGTCGTTCTGGTGCTGGGTGGTCGGCTTCTGGGTCGCGTTCGCGCCGCTCTATGTGCTCGGCCTGATGGGCGTCACGCGCCGCCTGCGCCACTTCGACGATCCCAGCCTCCAGATCTGGTTCGTCATCGCGGCGATCGGCGCGGCGCTGATCGCGGCGGGCATCGGCGCGATGCTGATGCAGTTCGTGCGCACCTATCTGCGTCGTGACGAGCTGCGCGACACCACGGGCGATCCGTGGAACGGCCGCACGCTCGAATGGGCGACCTCGTCGCCGCCGCCGGCGTACAATTTCGCCAAGACGCCCGTCGTGCACGATCTCGACACCTGGGCCGACATGAAGGCGAACAACTATCGCCGTCCGGTCGACGGGTTCGAGGCGATCCACATGCCGTCCAACACCGGTGCGGGCATCATCCTCGCCGGCATCGCCACCGTCTTCGGCTTCGCGATGATCTGGTACATGTGGTGGCTGGCCGGGCTGTCGTTCGTGGCGCTCGTCGGCGTCGCGATCGCCCATACCTTCAACTACAAGCGGGACTTCTACATCCCCGCCGAGACGGTGGTCGCGACCGAAGAGGCCCGCACCCGCCAGCTCGCCAGCGTGGGAGCCTGAGCCATGAGCACCACCACGACGCACGCCCCGCGCGCCGCCCGGGCGTATCACCTCGACCACGAGCCGCACCTGCCCGAAGGCGGCAGCACGATGCTCGGCTTCTGGATCTATCTGATGAGCGACTGTCTCATCTTTGCGATCCTGTTCGCCTGCTACGGCGTCTATGGCGCCAGCTTCGCCGGGGGTCCGACCCCCGGCCAGGTGTTCGAACTGCCGCTCGTCGCGCTCAACACCGCGATGCTGCTCTTCTCGTCGATCACCTACGGCTTCGCCATGCTCGCCATGGAAAAGAACCGCGTCGGCGCGACGCAGGGCTGGCTGGCGATCACCGGGCTGTTCGGCCTCGCCTTCCTTTCGATCGAGCTCTACGAGTTCGCCAACCTGATCCATGAAGGCGCCGGGCCGCAGCGTTCGGCCTTCCTGTCGTCGTTCTTCACGCTGGTCGGCACGCACGGGCTGCACGTCACCTTCGGCATCATCTGGCTGGTGACGCTGATGGCGCAGGTTGCGCGGCACGGGCTCGTCCAGGCGAACAAGCGCCGGCTGATGTGCCTCAGCCTGTTCTGGCACTTCCTCGACGTCATCTGGATCGGCGTCTTCACCTTTGTCTATCTGCTTGGGGTTCTGCGATGAGCGTCGAAAACACCGCGCATGATGCGCACCACGGCCATGGGCACGACCATGGCCATGGCGACGCGCATGGCCATGGCTCGCTGCGCGACTATCTGATCGGCTTCTTCCTGTCGGTCGTGCTCACCGCCATCCCGTTCTGGCTGGTGATGAGCAAGGCGCTGCCGGCGGGCAGCACCTCGGTGATCGTGATCGCCTTCGCGGTGGTCCAGATCCTCGTCCACATGGTGTTCTTCCTCCACATGAACAGCAAGTCGGAGAATGGCTGGACGCTGCTTGCGGCGATCTTCACCTTCGTGCTGGTCGTCATCACCATCGCGGGTTCGCTGTGGGTGATGTACAACATGAACGCCAACATGATGCCGGGCATGGACACCATGGCCCCGGTCCAGGCCGCCCCGGCCGATGCGGGCGCCGCGGGCAACGCCGCCGCGCCGATGCACGGCGCGGACGCGATGCACGGCGCGGACGCGATGCACGGCATGGAAAACATGAGCGGCATGTGATGCGCGGGCGCGGCCATCGTGCCGCGCTCGTCGCCATCGGCCTGGCGGTCGTCGCCGGGCTGGTCGCGCTGGGCGTCTGGCAACTCCAGCGGCGCAGCTGGAAGCTGGCGCTCATCGCGCAGGTTCAGGCGCGGCTCGCCGCCGCGCCCGTCCCCGCCCCCGGCCCGGCCGCATGGCCGGCGATCGACCGCACCGACGCCTATCGCCGGCTTTCGCTCGACGGCCGCTATCGCCCGCAGGGCAGCGTCCGCGTCCAGGCGGTGACCGATCTCGGCGCGGGCTGGTGGGTGCTCACCCCCTTCGACACCGATCGCGGCTTCACCGTGCTCGTCAATCGCGGCTTCATCCCCGCCGACATGGCGATGCCCGCACCGCCGGCGGGGCCGCAGCGGATCGGCGGGCTGCTCCGCGTCACCGAGCCCGGCGGCGCGTTCCTGCGCAGCAACGATCCCGCACATGCGCGCTGGTATTCGCGCGACGTCGCCGCGATCGCCGCAGCGCAGCGACTCGGTGCGGTCGCCCCCTATTTCGTCGATGCCGACCGCCGTTCCGGCCCCGGCTGGCCGCGCGGCGGGCTCACCGTCGTCGCCTTTTCCAACAACCACCTCGTCTACGCGCTCACCTGGTTCGGGATGGCGGCGCTGTTGACCGGGGCGCTGGTACATCTGGCCCGCCGCCGCGACCCGGCCTAAGGCGGGGCGCATGGCTGCCCTTCCCCCCGATTCAGCCCCCGACGCCGCCGGCCGGCCGCGTACCGCGCCGCGCTATCGCGGCTGGACGGGGCTGTGGGTCACCGCGATCGCCGCGGCGGGCGGGCGCAACATGCGCCTCATCGTCCAGCTCCGCTGGCTCGCGGTGGTCGGCCGCCTCCTCGCGGTGCTCTTCGTCCATTTCGGGCTCGAAGTGCCGCTGCCGGTCGCGCCGATGCTGGGCGTCGTCGGCGTGCTCGCCGCGCTCAACCTCGCGACGCCGTGGCTGATGCGCGAGCGCGACGTCACCAACGCGCTGCTGTTCCTCTCGCTGCTCATCGACGTCGCCGCGCTCACCGTCCAGCTCTACCTCAGCGGCGGCGCGTCCAACCCGTTCGTCTCGCTCTACCTGCTCCAGGTCGTGCTCGGCGCGGTGCTGCTCGACGCGGCGTCGAGCTGGGCGCTCGTCGCGCTCACCGCTGCGGCGTTCCTCGCGCTGATCGTCTGGAACCGCCCGCTCGCGCTCCCGCCGTCGCTCGCGACGACGCTGTCGGGGCCGCACCTGTTCGCGACCTGGCTCAACTTCTGCCTCGCGGCGGGGCTGCTCGTCCAGTTCCTCACGCGCATCCAGGCCAATCTGCGCAAGCGCGACGCGCATCTGGCCGAGCTGCGCCAGCGCGCCGCCGAGGAGGATCACATCGTCCGCATGGGGCTGCTCGCCTCGGGCGCGGCGCACGAGCTGGGCACGCCGCTCGCCTCGATCGCGGTCGCGCTCGCCGACTGGAAGCACGTTCCCGCGATCGCCGCCGATCCCGGGCTGCGCGAGGAGATCGGCGAGATGGAGGCCGAGGTCGCGCGGTGCAAGGCGATCCTCAAGGGCATCCTCTATGCCTCGGGCGAGGCGCAGGGCGAGGCGCCCGCGCGCACCACGCTGCGCGCCTTCGTCCACGCCGCAGCCGACGGGTGGGATGCGGTCCATCCGGGCATCCTCCGCCTCGACGACCGGCTGGGCGACGACGTCCGCATCGTCGCCGACCGCACGCTGGCACAGGTGATCACCAACCTGCTCGACAACGCGCTCGAAGCCGCCGCGACCTCGCTGCTGCTCATCGCCGAGCGCGATGCCGACGCGCTGATCCTCACGCTGCGCGACAACGGCACGGGCTTTCCCGCCGCGATGCTCGCCGCGATCGGCAAGCCCTATCAGACGAGCAAGGGCAAGCGCGGCGGCGGGCTCGGGCTGTTCCTTGCGGTCAATGTCGTGCGCAAGCTCGGCGGCACCTTTGCCGCGGCCAATCGCGACGGCGGCGGCGCGGTGGTCACGCTCACCATCCCGCTCGCCGCGCTCGCGCTGGAGGCACGCCATGGCTGACGCATCCCCCCGGCTGGTGATCGTCGAGGATGACGAGGCGTTCGCGCGCACGCTGCGCCGCTCGTTCGAACGCCGCGGCTATGCGGTCGAGGTCGCGCCCAGCCCCGCCGCGCTCGATGCGCTGCTCGAACATTTCACGCCCGATCATGCCGTGGTCGACCTGCGGCTCGACGGCGCCTCGGGGCTCGGCTGCATCCGCACGCTGCGCGAGCGCGCTGCCGACATGCGCATCGTCGTGCTCACCGGCTTTGCCAGCATCGCCACCGCGGTCGAGGCGGTGAAGCTCGGCGCGACCAACTATCTCACCAAACCCGCCAACACCGACGAGATCGAGGCCGCGTTCGCGCGGACCGAGGGCGATCCCGACATCGGCCTGCCCACGCGCCCCACCTCGATCAAGACGCTCGAATGGGAACGCATCCACCAGACGCTGGCCGAAAGCGGCTTCAACATCTCCGAAGCCGCACGCCGGCTGGGCATGCATCGCCGCACGCTGGCGCGAAAACTCGAAAAACGGCATATCGACTGATCGCGTCCAGGTTTAACAATCGCTAACCTCGGTTCGTTAAGTCCATCGTCTGGCGTCGCACATGGTTAAACGGCTTCTCCTTCTGGCGATCGCTCTGATCGCGTCGCTGGTCGCTTCGGCGCCGGCGGCGGCGCGCGATCTGTCGGGCGCCTTCTGCCACGCGCTCACGCCGATCGGCGCCGCGCCGCCGCCGGCCGCGGCCTATCGCTGCGGCGGCAAGTCCGCCGAGCCCGCGCACCGGCGGCAATGGGTGTGGATCGACGCGCGCGCGATTCCGTCCGGCGCCTCGACG
>JAFABD010000101.1 GCA_023426225.1 Pseudomonadota bacterium
CTCCGGCCGCGCCCGCCGCACCGGCGCCCGCCAACGGCCAGGTTCCGCTGGCCCAGTAACCGGCCGGCCCCGCGCCCCCGCGGCGCGGGCCTGACCACCCCCATGGCTCCCCGGCCGCGGCGCCGGGGGAGCCGTTTCGCTGTCCGGCATCCGCCGGACTTGACCAAAAAATAGTGCGCCGGCCCGGATTCGGGCGCTTGTCGGCGCGCGCACATTCACGTTAGGCGTTTCCTCCCATGGCGCGGTATATCTTCATCACCGGCGGCGTGGTCTCCTCGCTTGGCAAAGGTCTGATGGCGGCAAGCCTTGCGGCGTTGCTCCAGGCCCGTGGCTATCGAGTCCGCATCCGCAAATTCGATCCCTATCTCAACGTCGATCCGGGCACGATGTCGCCCCACCAGCATGGTGAGGTGTACGTCACCGACGACGGGGCCGAGACCGACCTGGACCTGGGGCATTACGAACGCTTCACCGGCGTCGCCTCGCGCCAGTCGGACAACGTCACGTCGGGCCGGATCTACAAGACGATCATCGAGCGCGAGCGGCGCGGCGACTATCTGGGCGCGACGGTGCAGGTGATCCCGCACGTCACCGACGCGATCAAGGCGTTCGCCCAGGCCGAGACCGAGGACCTGGATTTCGTGCTGTGCGAGATCGGCGGCACGGTGGGCGACATCGAATCGCTGCCGTTCATCGAGGCGATTCGCCAGCTCCGCAACGACCTGGGCCGCGGCCAGACGGTGAGCATCCACGTCACGCTGGTGCCGTTCATCGCAGCGGCGGGCGAGCTGAAGACCAAGCCGACGCAGCACAGCGTGCGCGAGCTCGCCGCGCTGGGCGTCCAGCCCGACGTGCTCGTCTGCCGGTGCGAGCGCGACCTGCCCGCGGGCGAGCGCGCCAAGATCGCGCAGTTCTGCAACGTCCCCGCGAGCGCGGTGATCCCCGCGCTCGACGCGAGCAGCATCTATGCCGTGCCGCTGCAATATCACCATGAGGGCCTCGACGTCGAAGTGCTCAAGGCGTTCGGCATCGACGCGGGCGGCCCGCCGCCGCTCGAGCGGTGGGAAAACATCGTCGCGCGGCTCCAGAACCCCGAGGGCGAGGTCACGATCGGCGTCGTCGGCAAATATATGGGCGTCCCCGACGCGTATAAATCGCTGACCGAGGCGCTGGTCCATGGCGGCATCGCCAACCGCGTGAAGGTCAACATCCGCTGGCTCGACGCCGAGCTGTTCGAGAAGGACGAGGCCGACATCACCGCGACGCTGGAGCCGATGCACGGCATCCTCGTCCCCGGCGGCTTCGGCGAGCGCGGCAGCGAGGGCAAGATCGCGGGCGTCCGCTTTGCGCGCGAACGCAACGTGCCGTTCTTCGGCATCTGTCTGGGCATGCAGATGGCGTGCATCGAAGGCGCGCGCGCGCAGGGCATCGCCAAGGCGTCGACCACCGAATTCGGCCCGACCGAAGAGCCGGTGGTGGGCATGATCACCGAATGGATGACCGCCGACGGGCTGGAAAAGCGCGAGGCCGGCGGCGACCTGGGCGGCACGATGCGGCTGGGCGCCTATCCCGCGCGGCTGGCGGGCAACAGCGTCGTCGCATCGATCTATGGCGGCACCGAGATCAGCGAACGCCATCGCCACCGTTACGAGGTCAACACCGCGTACAAGCCGGTGCTCGAAAAGGGCGGGCTGGTGTTTTCGGGCATGTCGCCCGACGGCACGCTGCCCGAGATCGTCGAGCGCCCCGACCATCCGTGGTTCATCGGCGTGCAGTTCCATCCTGAGCTGAAGTCGAAGCCGTTCGATCCGCACCCGCTGTTCGCGAGCTTCATCGCCGCGGCGGTGAAGCATTCGCGGCTGGTGTGAGCGCCGGGCGGGGAGGGAATCGCGCCGGCCCCGCCGAACGATCGCCGCAAGACGGGCAGGGGGCGGGCGACCGCCCCCTTTTTCGTGGCGGCGCCGCGCGGACGACGGCGGGCCGGGGGCGGGCCGATGCCGTGCCGGGGCCGGGCCGGCGCCGTGCCGCGGCGGAACGAAGTTCTCCTCTTGTTCCGCGAGAACAAATGGAATACATAGCCACTCGCGCGGTTGAACGAGCGGCGCAAACGCTTTAGCGACGGGGACTTCAGATGGCAGCATCCCTCAAGGTGATCGAAGGCAACATGGCGATTTCTTCCGACAAGCAGAAGGCACTCGACGCCGCGCTCGCACAGATCGACCGCGCGTTCGGCAAGGGCAGCGCCATGAAGCTGGGCAGCCGCCAGACGATGGAGATCGAGGCGATCTCGACGGGGTCGCTGGGGCTCGACATCGCGCTGGGCATCGGCGGGCTGCCGCGCGGGCGCATCGTCGAGATCTATGGCCCCGAAAGCTCGGGCAAGACGACGCTGGCGCTCCACGCGATCGCCGAGGCGCAGAAGAACGGCGGCGTCGCCGCGTTCGTCGACGCCGAGCACGCGCTCGATCCGGTCTATGCCAAGAAGCTGGGCGTCGACATCGACGAGCTGATCGTCAGCCAGCCCGACACGGGCGAGCAGGCGCTGGAGATCACCGACACGCTGGTGCGATCGAACGCGATCGACGTGCTGGTCGTCGACTCGGTCGCCGCGCTGGTGCCGCGCGCCGAGATCGAGGGCGAGATGGGCGACAGCCATGTCGGCCTGCAGGCGCGGCTGATGAGCCAGGCGCTGCGCAAGCTGACCGGATCGATCAGCCGGTCGCGCTGCCTGGTGATCTTCATCAACCAGGTGCGCATGAAGATCGGCGTGATGTACGGCAACCCGGAGACGACGACGGGCGGCAACGCGCTCAAATTCTATGCGTCGGTCCGGCTCGACATCCGCCGCACCGGGCAGATCAAGGACCGCGACGAGATCATCGGCAACAGCACGCGCGTCAAGGTGGTGAAGAACAAGGTCGCGCCGCCGTTCAAGCAGGTCGAGTTCGACATCATGTACGGCGAGGGCGTGTCGAAGATCGGCGAGATCCTCGACCTGGGCGTCAAGGCCGGGCTGGTCGAGAAGTCGGGCGCGTGGTTCAGCTATGACAGCGTCCGCATCGGCCAGGGACGCGAGAACGCCAAGAACTTCCTGCGCGAGAACACCGAATTGTGCGCGCGGCTGGAGGCGGCGATCCGCGGCCGGACCGAACAGGTGGCCGAGGGGCTGATGGCGGGGCCGGAACCCGACGACGATCTTTGAGGCGGGGACCCCCGACCTTGAGGTGAAGAACCGGCCCGGAGCGCAGGCTTCGGGCCGTTTTTCGTTGGGACGCGTGCGGCCGGCGCGGCGGTGCGGCCGGGCCGGGGGGCGAGGGCCGGGGGGCGGGGGCCGGTACCCCGCGGCCGGGGAGAATGCGGGGGCAGGGACGTTTTGCTTCGGGCGGGAAGCCTTTAGGATCGGGGCGCGGGGCAGGTGCGACCAGGGGGCCGCCGCCCCGCCCGCAGGAGGCCGATGATGACGACACCCGCCGATCCCGACGACGGCGACGCCACGCAGGCGCAGGTCGAGGGTTTCATCGACCGTTTCGCACCCGAGATCGCCGATCGCGTTCGCGCCGCGCGCGCGGTGCTGCGTGCGCGGTTCCCCGGCGCGACCGAGCTGGTCTATGACAATTACAACGCGCTCGCGATCGGCTATGGCGCGGGCGAGCGGGCGTCCGAGGCGATGTTCAGCCTTGCCGTCTATCCGCGCAACGTCCTGCTCTATTTCCGTTTCGGTACGACGCTGCCCGACCCTGCGGGGTTGCTGCGCGGCGAGGGGCGCCAGGGGCGCTATGTCTGCCTGAAGGACGTCGCGCTGCTCGATGCGCCGGCGGTGATCGCGCTGCTCGACGCCGCGCTCGCGGCTGCCGGGCGCCCGATGCCGGCGGCGGGCGGGCGCACGATCGTCAAGTCGATCGC
>JAFABD010000123.1 GCA_023426225.1 Pseudomonadota bacterium
CGACACGATCGCGGCATTTCAGGCCGAGGCGCGCGTGCTTGCCGCCAATGTCCGCGGGATCGGCCCCGGCGCCACGGCGCTGCTCCAGATCCGCGAACAGGGCGAGGGCGAACAGGGCGAGGAGGGCGCCTTCCTGATCGAGCTGGAACAGAGCGTCGCGGAAATCGCCACCGTCACCGCCCGGCTGCACGATGCCGACCAGCGCGCGCTGGTCCTCGGCACGACCGTCTCGGACACGGCGGAGCGGCTCGCCCGCCGGCTCGGCACCGTCCATCGCGTCAACCAGGACGTGCACCAGATGGCGTGGAACACCGACCTGCGGTGCAACCGCATGGGAACCGAGGGGCGCGGCCTGGCGATGGTCGCGGCCGAAATCCGCAGCTTTGCCAACACGCTCAGCGACATCTCGGCCACGATCAGCGCCTCGGTCGATGCGCTCGCGGGGGCGGTGCTGGCGGTCCGCGGGCCCGATGCCGATGCGGAGCGCGACGTCGGGCAGGCGCTCGGCGAATCGCTCGACCTGATTCGCGAAGGGGCGCAGCGGATGCGCGACGGCATGGCCGGGCTCGACCATGACGCCGCGGCGATCGCCCAGATCCTCCACGAAACCACCGCCAATATCGACTGCGAGGCGGCGTTCGGCGGCGATCTCGAAGCCGTTGCGGCGACGCTCCAGGCGCTGGCAGCGGCCGCGACCGATCCCGACGAGGCGGTGAGCGAGCGGCTGGCCCCGCTGCTCGACGATCTCGCCGCGCGCTATACGATGGCGCGCGAACGCGAGATCCATCGCCAGTTCGCGCTGGGCGGCCCCGCCGAAATCGCGCCCGAGGCCGGACCGGCGGCCGACGACGACGACGATTTCGACGACGGGCTGTTCTGATCGCAGCCGGTTCGGCCGCATCCGTACCATCCCCAATGCCGATCTATGCTGCACCGCGGTAGCCCTTCGATCTCTGGTCCACCAACAGGGAAGCGGAACCTTGGCCGAACGGGTGATGCAATGGGCGGTATCGGCGGCGGCGCTGGCGTTGCTCGGCGGCTGCGCGCTGGCACCGGCGCCTCAGCCGGCCGCCGCGCCCGACCGCTATCCGGATTATTCGGATCGTGATGCGGGTGCGCCTTCCGCCGCGACGATCGGGTGGCGCGACTTTTTCCGCGAGCCCGAGCTGCAGGCACTGATCACGCGCGCGCTCGCCAGCAATCAGGACTTGCGCGCCGCGGCCGCCCGGATCGCCCAGGCGCGCGCCGCGGTGCGGGTCCGCGGTGCCGACCTGGCGCCGCAGGCGAGCGCGTCGGCGGGGATGACGAAGCTCGGCCTGCCCGACAATCTTGCCCGGCTGCTGCGCGACGACACGCTGACCAGCTATGACGGTATCGCGATGGCCAGCTGGGAAGTCGACCTGTTCGGCCGGCTGCGCAACCAGCGCGCGGCGGCGTTCGAGCAATATCTGGCCAGCGGCGAGGCGCGGCGTGCGCTGGCGGCGAGCCTGGTCGCGCAGGTCGCGGCCGGCTATCTCGCCGATCGCGAATATGCCGAACGGCTGGCGCTCGCGCGCGACACGCTCGCCAATCGCGAGGAATCGCTGCGCATCCTGTCGCGCCGCTATGCGGTCGGTTCGGGGTCGAAGGTCGAGGTGACGCAGGCCGAGACGCTGCGCACGCAGGCGCTTGCCGAAATCCAGGCGACCGAGCTTGCCCGTGCGCAGAACCGCAACGCGCTGTCGCTGCTCGTCGGCGGCCCCGTGCGCGACGCCGATTTCACGCGTCCGCTCGACGCGGTCGGTCTCGATCAGCCGATCCCGACCGGGTTGCCCTCGGACCTGCTCGTCAACCGTCCCGACCTCGTCGCCGCCGAACACCGGCTGCGCGCCGCCTCGGCGAATATCCGCGCGGCGCGTGCCGCATTTTTCCCGAGCATCAGCCTGACGGCCGCGGGCGGCACCACCAGCCGCGATCTCGACGGGCTGTTCGACAGCGGCACCGGCGTCTGGCTGTTCCGCCCGTCGATCTCGCTGCCGATCTTTACCGCGGGCAAGCTCAACGCCAATCTTCGCTATACCGAGGCGCAGCGCGACGAGCTCGTCGCGGGCTATGACCGCGCGGTGCAGCAGGCATTTCGCGACGTCGCCGACGCGCTGGCGCAGCGCCGCTGGTTTGCCGAACAGATCGGCACGGTCAACGCCTCGATCGCGGCGCTGACCGAGCGCGCGCGGCTGGCGCGACTGCGTTACGATGCCGGCCGTTCGGCCTATCTCGAAGTGCTCGATGCCGAACGCGACCTGTTCAGCGCGCGCCAGAAGCTTGTCCAGCTCCGCCGGGCCGAACTGGCGAGCGGCGTCGCGCTCTATGCCGCGCTGGGCGGCGGCGCGCCCGAATCCTTTACCGACACGCAAGCGCAGGGACGAAATCCGTGAACACCAGCTGGAAGAAATGGGCGATCCGGCTTGCGATCGTCGCCATCGTCGTTGCCGGCGGCATTGTCGCCTGGCGGCTGCTGACGCGCGATCCGCTGGGCGACGATATCGCCGCGGGCAACGGCCGGATCGAGGCGACCGAGGTCGATATCGCTGCCAAGACGCCGGGACGCATCCGCGAGATCCTGGTCGACGAAGGCGATACGGTGAAGGCGGGGCAGGTGCTCGCCCGCATCGACATCGACGCGCTGCAGGCGCAGCGTGCGCAGGCGGTGGCGCAGATGCAGGCGGCGCTGACGATGGTGCAGTCGGCCGAGGCGCAGGTCGCGCAGGCGCAGAGCCAGCGTGCGGCGATGATCGCGCAGCTTCGCCAGCGCCAGACCGATGTCGGGCTGGCGCGCCAGCATCTCGGCCGGTCGAGTGCGCTCGCCGCCGACGGCGCGACCCCGCGGCAGGAGCAGGAGGACGATCGCGCGCGGCTTCAGGGCGCGCAGGCGGCGGCCGAGGCGGTGCGCGCGCAGATCCAGGCGGCCGAGGCGGCGGTGAACACCGCGCGTTCGCAGGTCAACGGCGCGCGCGCCAATGTCGAGGCGGCGCGTGCGACGATCCAGCGGCTCGATGCCGATATCGCCGATGCCGTGCTCCGCGCGCCGCGCGACGGCCGCGTCCAGTATCGCATTGCCGAGCCGGGCGAAGTCGTCGGCGCGGGCGGCAAGGTGCTGAGCCTCACCGATCTCAACGATGTCTACCTCACTTTCTTCCTGCCCGAACGCGCGGTCGGCCGCGTGGGGATCGGCGACGAGGCACGGCTGGTGCTCGACGCGGCGCCGAACACAGTGATCCCGGCGCGGATTTCGTTCGTCGCCGATGTCGCCCAGTTCACGCCGAAGACGGTCGAAACCAAGGATGAACGCCAGAAGCTGATGTTCCGCGTCCGCGCCACGATCGATCGCCGGACCGCCGCCCAGTATCGCGCGATGGTCAAATCGGGGATGCCCGGCATGGCCTATGTCCGGTTGACGCCGGGCGCCGCCTGGCCGGCCAAGCTGGCGCCGAACGCCGCGGCGAAATGAGCAGCTTCGCCGCCCGCCTCGAAGGCGCCACGCTGCGCTATGGCGCGACGCTGGCGCTCGACGCGGTCGATCTGGCGCTGCCGCTGGGGCGGACCGTCGCGCTGATCGGCCCCGACGGCGTGGGCAAGTCCAGCCTGTTCTCGCTCGTCGCCGGTGCGCGGTCGATCCAGCAGGGGCATGTCGAGGTGCTGGGCGGCGACATGGCCGATGCCGGGCATCGCCGCGCGGTCTGTCCGCGCATCGCCTATATGCCGCAGGGGCTGGGCAAGAACCTCTACCCGACGCTCTCGGTCTTCGAGAATATCGACTTTTTCGCGCGGCTGTTCGGCCAGTCGCGCCGTGAGCGCATGGCGCGGATCGATGCGCTGCTCGAGGCGACGGGGCTGGCCCCGTTTCGTGACCGTCCGGCGGGCAAGCTGTCGGGGGGCATGAAGCAGAAGCTCGGGCTGTGCTGCGCGCTCATCCACGACCCCGACCTGCTCCTGCTCGACGAACCGACCACCGGCGTCGACCCGCTCTCGCGCGTGCAGTTCTGGGAGCTGATCGACCGCATCCGCGCCGGCCGTCCCGAAATGAGCGTGCTCGTCGCCACCGCCTATATGGAGGAGGCTGCGCGGTTCGACTGGCTCGTCGCGATGAACGACGGCAAGGTGCTGGCGACCGGCACCGCGCCCGAACTGCTCGCGCGCACCGGCTGCGCAACGCTCGAAGAGGCATTCATCGCGCTGCTGCCCGAGGCCGAGCGCCAGGGGCATCGTGCGGTGGTGATCCCGCCCCGCGTCGCCGCGCCCGACGGCGTTCCCGCGATCGAGGCGCGCGGGCTGACCAAGCGGTTCGGCGATTTCGCCGCGGTCGATCATGTCGATTTCCGCATCGAGCGCGGCGAGATCTTCGGCTTCATCGGCTCGAACGGCTGCGGCAAGACGACGACGATGAAGATGTTGACGGGCCTCTTGCCCGCCAGCGAAGGCGAGGCGTTGCTGTTCGGCCGCGCGGTCGATCCCAACGACATCGATACGCGTCGGCGCGTCGGCTATATGAGCCAGGCCTTCTCGCTCTATGCCGAACTGACGGTGCGGCAGAATCTGGAGCTCCACGCCCAGCTTTTCCACGTCCCGCGCGAGCAGGTCGCGGGTCGCGTCGCCGAAATGGCGGCGCGTTTCGGGCTCGACGAGCTGATGGACGCCTATCCCGAAAGCCTGCCGCTCGGTCAGCGCCAGCGGCTGAGCCTGGCGGTCGCGGTGATCCACCGTCCCGAAATCCTGATCCTCGACGAACCGACGTCGGGCGTCGATCCGATCGCGCGCGACGGCTTCTGGCAGATGATGAGCGACCTGGCGCGCAACGACGGCGTCACGATCTTCATCTCGACCCATTTCATGAACGAGGCCGAGCGCTGCGACCGCATCGCGCTGATGCACACCGGCCGCGTGCTGACGATCGACACGCCGGCGGCGGTGGTGCGCGACAGCGGTGCGCCGACGCTCGAAGAGGCGTTCATCGGCCATCTCCGCCGGCTCGGCGGGCTCGAGGGCGAGGCGGAACCTGCCGCCGGCGCTGCCGATGCGGGCCAGGCCGTCGATCCGCTCGCCGCCCCTGCGGGCGTGGCCGATGCGGACGTGCGTCACGATGCCGGCGGCGGCTTCAGCCTGCGTCGGATGCTCAGCTACACGCACCGCGAGGCGCTGGAACTGCGCCGCGATCCGATTCGCGCGACGCTGGCGCTGGTCGGCAGCATCGTGCTGCTGTTCATCATGGGCTATGGCATCAGCCTCGACGTCGAGAAGCTGTCGTTCGCCGTGCTCGACCGCGACGGCTCGGTGACGAGCCAGAATTATGCGCTCAACCTCGCGGGCTCGCGCTATTTCGTCGAGCATGCGCCGGTGCACAGCTATGCCGAGCTCGACCGGCGGATGCGCGACGGCGAGCTGGCGGTGGTGATCGAACTGCCCGAACATTTCGGCCGCGACATCCAGCGCGGCGCCGCACCCGCCGTCGGCATGTGGATCGACGCGTCGATGCCCAGCCGCGCCGAAACCGTGCAATCCTATGTCCAGGCGATGCACCTGTCGTGGCTGGCCGACTTCGCGAAGCGCAAGCTGGGCGTCCGCCCGGCGCTGGGCATGGCGCAGCTCGAGACCCGCTATCGCTACAATCCCGACGTTGCCAGCCTGGTCGCGATCGTTCCCGCGGTGATTCCGCTTCTCCTGCTGCTGATCCCGTCGATGCTGACGGCGTTGAGCGTTGTGCGCGAAAAGGAACTGGGGTCGATCATCAACCTCTATGTCACGCCGGTGACGCGCACTGAGTTCCTGCTGGGCAAGCAGCTTCCCTATGTCGTGCTGGCGATGGTCAACTTCGTGCTGCTCGTCGTGCTTGCGGTGACGGTGTTCGGGGTGCCGATCAAGGGGAGCTTCTTCGCGCTCACGCTCGGCTCGCTGCTGTTCGTGCTCAGCGCGACGGCGATCGGGTTGATCTTCTCGACCTTCATGCGGAGCCAGATCGCCGCGATCTTCGGCACCGCGATCGGCACCATCGTGCCCGCGGTCCAGTTCTCGGGGCTGCTCACTCCCGTCGCCTCGCTCGAAGGCACCGGCCGCATCGTCGGCATGATCTATCCCGCCACGCATATCCTGACGATCAGCCGCGGCGTGTTCTGCAAGGCGCTGGGCGTCGCCGATCTGCCGGGGGCCTTTGCCGCGCTCGCGGTGACGGCGCCGGTGCTGATGGCGCTCGGCATCGCGCTGGTCCGCAAGCAGGAGCATTGAACCATGCGCGTCTCGAACATCGCCCGCCTCGGCGTGAAGGAACTGCGCAGCCTGTGGCGCGACACGATGATGGTCGCGCTGATCCTGTGGGCGTTCACCGCGTCGGTCTATGTCGCGGCGACGGGGATTCCCGAAACGCTCAACCTCGCGCCGATCGCGATCGTCGACGAGGATCAGTCGCCGCTGTCGCAGCGGATCGTCAGCGCCTTCTACCCGCCGCACTTCACCCGGCCCGCGCTGATCGGGCGCGATGCCGTCGATCCCGGGATGGACCGGGGCGATTACACGTTCGTCCTCGACATCCCGCCCAATTTCCAGCGTGACCTGCTCGCCGGGCGCAACCCGGAGATCCAGATCAACGTCGACGCCACGCGGATGACGCAGGCCTTTTCGGGCAACGCCTATATCCAGCAGATGGTCAACAACGAGATCGACGCCTTCGCCCGGCGCAACCAGCGCGCGAGCGCGGTGCCGGTCGGGCTGGCGGTGCGCGCGCGGTTCAACCCCAACCTCACCTCGCTGT
Source organism: Pseudomonadota bacterium (assembly GCA_023426225.1). Taxonomy (GTDB): domain Bacteria; phylum Pseudomonadota; class Alphaproteobacteria; order Sphingomonadales; family Sphingomonadaceae; genus Sphingomonas. The sequence goes on from JAFABD010000123.1 coordinate 6,779, forward strand.
GGTTCGGCGCGGTGATGCAGGTGATCAACCACGTCACGCTGCTCTCGATCATCCTGACGGGCGCCGCGCTGATCCGCGAGCGCGAGCACGGCACGGTGGAGCATCTGCTCGTAATGCCGGTGACTCCGTTCGAGATCATGGCGGCCAAGGTGTGGTCGATGGCAATGGTCGTGCTCGTCGCGACCTGGGCATCGCTGACCTTCGTCGTCCAGGGGGCGATGCACGTGCCGATCGAGGGGTCGATCGCGCTGTTCCTGCTCGGCGCGGCGGTGCACCTGTTCGCGACGACGTCGATGGGCATCTTCCTGGGAACGATCGCGCGCTCGATGCCGCAGTTCGGCCTGCTCGTCATCCTGACGATCATTCCGCTCGAACTGTTGTCGGGCGGCAGCACCCCGCGCGAGAGCATGCCGCAGTTCGTCCAGAACGTGATGCTGGCGGCGCCGACGACGCACTTCGTCAAGCTGGCGCAGAGCATCCTGTATCGCGGTGCCGATCTCAGCGTGGTGTGGCCGCAGCTTGCGGCGATCTTCGCGATCGGGGCGGTTTTCTATGCGGTTGCGCTCGCGCAGTTCCGCAAGGCGATCAACACGATGGCCTAGGCGCCGTCCCGGCGGCGGGGGTGGGCCCCGGCGCCCCCCGCCCCGGCGCGTCAG
>JAFABD010000183.1 GCA_023426225.1 Pseudomonadota bacterium
GCCCCAGGGCCAGCCGCGCGGCGGGCGCACGCCTGGCGGCGGCGGTCCCTGAAACCCGTGCTCGCGCCATTCGCGGAAACGGCGCGCCAGTTCCTCACGCCGGCGCCGTTCGGCGGCGAGCTGTTCGCGAAGCAGCCATGCCTCGCGGCTGTCGCGATAACGGCGCCAGCCGGGATCGATGTCGCGCGTGGCGAACCAGATGTCGATGTTGCTCCACAGCATCGGGCTGGTGTCGATCCAGCTGGTGCTGTCGACGCTCTCCCATTCGCGCCGCGACAGCACCGCGCGCAACGCGCGGCCCCGATCGAGCAGCCAGTCGGCGCGGCGGGTCAGCGCGTCGCTGTCCGCGCCGTCGGGATCGACCGGGCGCCCTTCGGCGTCATAGACATAGACCAGCCGGCCCTTGGCAAAGGCGAAACGGTTGCCGCCCTCGGCGACCAGAAAGGGATCGGGCGCGCCGGGCGCGAAATAATAGCTGCGCATCTGCGCATCGCGGTCCTCGACGACGACCCAGTGGCCGTCGGCGGTTTCCCAGGCCCAGGGCTGGCCGCCGTCGAAGTCGAAACTATGGTCGGGCGGCGACTGGCCGATCGCGGCCCACAACGCCTCGGCGCGATCGAGATAGGCATAGGCGTCGTCGGGCGCCGGCTCCGCACCGCCGTCGATCGGCGTGCGCGGCGGCGGCGGTGCGCTGGCGGGGCCGTAATAAGCATCGTCGGTGCCGACCGGCATGCACCCGGCAAGCGCGATTACGCCGGCGAGCAATGCCCCGTTCGCTTTCCATCGCCCCGCCATCATCCGTTCCTCTCCAATCGCGCGCCTATCCTCGGCCCCGCGCGATGAACCGTCGATGAGCATGATCCCCGCCACGCCTTCAGCAAGACATTTCTCAGGTCGGCGCTAGAAAAGGCTCGGTGCCGGCACCTAAAGCCGGAAGAACAGCGCGAGCGAGAAGCTCTCCCCCATTCGCGCCGCCTTCGCGACGAGCGCGTCGGCATCGTCGCGATCGAACACCTGGTCGGCGGTCTCGCGCCACAGTTGCAGCCAGCGTTCGAACATTTCGGGACGGATGCGGTCGGCGTGGCGGACATGCGCCGGCATCGGCCGCCCGTGGTAGCGGCCGCTCGACAGCATCACCGACGACCAGAAGGCCTGGAGCTTCACCAGGTGCGCGGGCCAGTCGTCGATCACGCTGTCGAAAACCGGGCCGAGCAACGCGTCCTCGCGCACGCGGGAATAGAATCGGCCGACTTGTTCGGCCAGTTGCTCCTCGGTCAATCGCCACGTCCTTCAAATGCAAGCCATGCGTCGACTGCATCCGCGACTTGCGGATGACGCACGCCAGACTTTCGCTTTCGCCGCCCGCTAACGCTGTCCGCGCAAAAAACAACGCGTGAAACCCCGGATAGGCGCACAACTATGCTTGTCTCGCGCGCGTTCGGCAGCGCATAGGCGCGCTCGACGGATCGCCAAGACCCGCCCCATGAAGAGAGGAGCGTCAACACCACCATGTCCGATCGCATTGCCTGCACCACCCTGCGCAGCCGCATTGCCACCGCCGAAGAGGCGGCCGCCCATATCCAGTCGGGCGCGACCGTGGGCATGAGCGGCTTTACCGGCTCGGGCTATCCGAAGGCGGTGCCGCTTGCCCTCGCCGCCCGGATCGAGGAACAGCATGCGGCGGGCAATCCGTTCCGCGTCCGCGTCTGGACCGGCGCATCGACCGGTCCCGAACTCGATGGCGCGCTGGCCAAGGCCGACGGCATCGAATTCCGCCTTCCCTACAACTCAGATCCGATCGCCCGCGACAAGATCAACCGCGGCGAGATGGAATATTTCGACATGCACCTGAGCCAGGTCGCGCCGATGGCGTGGCAGGGCTTTCTGGGCCCGCTCGACGTCGCGGTGGTCGAAGTGTCGGGCATCCGCGCCGACGGATCGCTGATCCCGTCCTCTTCGGTCGGGAACAACAAGACCTGGATCGACCGCGCGTCGAAGGTGATCCTCGAGGTCAATCGCTGGCAGAACGCCGCGCTCGAAGGGATGCACGACATCTATTACGGCACCGCGCTGCCGCCGCATCGCGTGCCGATCCCGCTCGTCCGGCCTGACTACCGCATCGGCGAGCCCTATTTCCGGTGCGATCCCGACAAGATCGTCGCGATCGTCGAAACCGATTCGCCCGATCGCAACCTGCCCTTCACCCCCGCCGACGACACCGCGCGCGCGATTGCCGGCCACCTGCTCGACTTCCTCGCCAACGAGGTGAAGCAGGGCCGGATGCCCGCCAGCCTGCTGCCGCTCCAGTCGGGCGTGGGCAACATCGCGAACGCGGTGCTCACCGGGCTGATCGACGCGCCGTTCGAGAACATGACCGCCTATACCGAGGTGATCCAGGACGGGATGCTCGACCTGCTCGAATCGGGCAAGCTGCGCATGGCCTCGGCGACGTCGTTCTCGCTCAGCCCGGAAGCGGCGGCGCGGCTCAATGCCGACATGCACGCCTTCCGCGACAAGATGATCCTGCGCCCGCAGGAGATCAGCAACCACCCCGAACTCGTGCGGCGGCTGGGCTGCATCGCGATGAACGGCATGCTCGAGGCCGACATCTACGGCAACATCAACTCGACGCATGTGATGGGTTCACGCATCCAGAACGGCATCGGCGGATCGGGCGACTTCGCGCGCAACGCCTCGGTCTCGGTGTTCCTGACGCCGTCGACGGCAAAGGGCGGTGCGATCTCGGCGATCGTGCCCCAGGTCGCGCATGTCGACCATATCAACCAGGACGTTCAGGTGATCGTCACCGAACAGGGGCTGGCCGACCTGCGCGGGCTCAGCCCCAAGCAGCGCGCCGAGCTGATCATCGAGAAGTGCGCGCACCCCACCTATCGCCCGATGCTGCGCGACTATTACGAGCGCGCGCGCAAGTCGAGCTATGGGCAGCACGCGCCGTCGCTGCTCGGCGAGGCGCTGAGCTGGCACCAGCGCTTCGTCGAAACGGGGACGATGCTCGGTTGAGGACTGAGGGGCCTGCCCGCGCGATGCGTGCGGCCGGCCCCCTTCCCGCCCCGCCGCGGGTCAGTCGCGCGCGGGCGTCCGCATGTCGCCGGCCGCCGGGCGAAAGCGCAGCGTGAACGCCGCGCCGCCGGTCTCGGCCGTTCCGATCTCCAGCGTGCCGCCGTGCACCTGCATGATCCGCGCGACGATCGACAGGCCAAGCCCGGCGCTGTCGCTGCGCTGATGGTCGGCGCGCCAGAAGCGCTGCACCACTTCGTCCGCGGCCCCCGCAATCCCCGGTCCGTCATCGGCGACGGTGACGCTGCCGTCGTCGCGCACCGTCACCAGGATCGCGGTGCCGGGCGGCGTATGCTTGGCGGCGTTGCCCACCAGGTTGCCGATCGCCATTTCGGCGAGCGTCGCATTTCCGCACACGCGCACCGGCGCCGTCGGCGCGTCCAGCGCCACGGTATCGCCCGCCGCCAGGATCGCGGGCGCGCGGTCGCCGACGACGATGCGCGCCACTTCGCCCAGGTCGAGCGGTCCCAGCGCCGCCTGGTCGGGCTCGTCGAGCGAGGCGAGATCCTGAAGCTGGGCGACGACATGGCTGATCCGTTCGACCTGAACCGTCAGCGCCGCGCGCGCCGGCGCGTCGGCCACCGCGTCGGCGCGCATCCGCAGCGTCGCGAGCGGGGTACGCAATTCGTGGACGACATTGGCGATGAATTCGGCCTGCTGCCGAAAGCTCTGCGCGAGTCGCGCAACCAGCGCGTTGGTCGCGGCGACCAAAGGCGCGACTTCGGCCGGCACGCCGCGCTCGTCGAGCCGCACGTCGAGCCGTTGCGCGTCGATTTCCGCCGCCTGCGCCGAAACGCGCCGTACCGCGAGCGTCACGCGGTGGATCAGCAGGCTGTTGACCAGCGGCAGCAGCAGCAGCACGACGACCAGCAGCGCCAGATAGCGCCACAGGAAGCTGGCGACGACGTCGTCGAGGATCGCCCCCGGCCCGCTTTCGTCCTGCGAGACCAGCACCCAGAAATGCCGCCCCGCCACAACGACGGGAAGGCTCGCACCGACAAAGGTGCCCGCGCGGAAACTGCGCGCCCGCTGGCTGCGCGGCGCCTGGTCCCACGGTACGCCCGCGGCGAAGCGGCTGCGCGCCACCAGCCGCCCGTCGCGATCGATCACGGCAAAGGCACGCCCGTCATAGGGGGTGGCGTAAAGCTGGGCACGCGCGGGGGTCAGCGCGACGCGGAGCTGGGCATCGGGGCCGAGCGAGAGTTCGCGCGCGACGTCCTGCGCCTGCTCGACCAGCGAGTTGCGCTGATAGACGAGCATCGTCTGGCGCAGCATCGACACGGTGATCGACGGCAGCACCAGCGCCGCGACCGCGATCGCCGCCAGTTCGACCAGCAGGATCTGCCCGATCAGCGAACGGCGCCACGCCCCGCGCACCGTCACGCCGCCTTGAGCAGATAGCCGACGCCGCGGATCGTTTCGATCCGGACCGCCGCGCCGGCGTCGGCCAGCTTGCGCCGCAACCGGTGGACATAGACCTCGAGCGCGTTCGACCCGGTCGGTTCGTCGAGCCCGAAAAGCTGGTCCTCGGCCAGCCGCTTGGGCACCACCGATCCGACGCGACGGACGAGCAACTCGGCAAGCTGGCGCTCGCGGGCCGACAGCAGCACCGGCTCGGCATCGACCCACAGGTCGCCATTGGCATGGTTGAAACGGACATTGGCGATCGCCTGGATCGTCTCGGCGACGTTCGACTGGCGGCGCAGAACCGCCTGCACGCGCGCGACCAGTTCGTCGGGTTCGAACGGCTTGACGATATAGTCGTCGGCCCCGGCATTGAGCCCGCGGATGCGGTCCGCAAGCGCGCTGCGCGCGGTCAGCGCCAGGATCGGGATCGGGTTGCGTCGCGCACGCAGCCGCTCGATCAGCGTCACGCCGTCGATGTCGGGCAGTCCCAGGTCGAGCAGCACTGCGGCATAGCCGGCATTCTCGATCATCTGCAGCGCGTCGCCGGCGTCGTGCGCGACATCGGCCTCGACGCCGCGGCGGCGCAACGCCTCGCGCACCGCGGCCGCCAGATCCGTGTCGTCCTCCACCAGCAGCAGTCGCATCGGCGCGTGGCCCCCGTAAGCGTCGTGTAAGCGCCCCCAGCTATGGCGCGGCCGATTGTGCGCCGCAACGGCGCGATGAGGTTTGATGTGAGCCACGAAGCCAATGCCGCGCCGCTGCCGGCGGCGCCGCACCTTCCCCGTAACCGCCAGATTCTGATCCTTGCCGTGATTGCCGCCGCGCTGGCGCTGGTCGGCGTCGCCGTGGTGGCGATCCGCAGCCTGGGTGCCCATCCGCCCGCGGCCGAGCGCGGCGATCCGCCGGGCGTGTTCCGCCCGACGCCCGAGCAGCGCGCGCAGATCCGGATCGAGCCGGTGCGCAGCGGCGGGTCGGCAGCGATGCTCGACGCGATCGGCACGATCACCGTCGACGAAAACCACAGCACGCCCGTCGTCCTCCCCTATTCGGGGCAGGTGGCCGAAGTCTATGTCGAGGCCGGCCAGCATGTGACGCGCGGCCAGCCGCTGCTTCGTATCGCCAGCGCCGATCTGGTCGACGCGCGCAATGCGCTGATGACGGCCGAGGCGCAGCACAGCACCGCCACGGCGCAACTCGCGATCGCCCGCGCCAATGCCCAGCGTCAGGAGGCGATCTTCCGCACCGCCGGCGGCGCCGAAAAGGATTATCGCCAGGCCCAGGCCGATCTGGTCGCCGCGCAGTCGGCGCTGCGTACCGCCGATGCGGCGCGGGCCGCCGCGCGCAACAAGCTGGCGCTGTGGGGCCATGGCGGTACCGGCGGCGCCTCGGTGATTTACCGCGCGCCCGTCGCCGGCACGATCGCGACGCGCGACGTCGCCCCCGGCCAGTATATCGGCGCGGGCGGCGACAAGCCGCTGCTGACGATCGCCGATCTCAACCATGTCTGGCTGGTCGCGCAGCTTCCCGAAAGCCAGGCCGCCACGATCCACAAGGGCGATGCCCTCACCGTCACCACGCCGGCCCTCTCGGGTCGCTCCTTCAGCGCCGTCGTGGACAATGTCGCCGCCGCCCTCGATCCCGTCACGCGCCGTCTGGCGGTGCGCGCGACGGTGAACAATCCCGATGGCGCGCTGAAGCCGCAGATGTCGGCCAGCTTCGCCATCCGGACGCGCGAGGACGCGGCGCGCGGCATCTTCGTGCCGTCGGCAGCGGTGATCCACGAAGGCGACAGCGCCCGCGTCTGGGTCGCCCGCGCCGACGGCACGATCGTCGGCCGTGCGGTGACGATCGGCGAGACGGCGGGCGGCTATACCCGCATCCTTTCGGGGCTGGCGCCGCAGGAAAAGGTGGTCACGGGCGGCGCGCTGTTCGTGAACGAGGCGGGGATCGGCGGATGAACAAGCTCGTCGAACTCGCGCTCCGCCAGCGGCTCCTGATCGTGATGCTGCTGGTGGGGATGATCGTGGCGGGCGCGGTCGCCTTCGCCAATCTCAACATCGAAGCCTATCCCGATCCGGTTCCGCCGATGGTCGAGGTCGTCACGCAAAGCTCGGGCACCTCGGCCGAGGAGATGGAACGCAACGTCACCACCCCGATCGAGATCGCGATCGCCGGCCTGCCCAACATCAAGGCGGTGCGTTCGATCTCGCTGTTCGGGCTTTCCGACGTCAAGATCCAGTTCACCTATGACCTGAGCTTCCGCGAGGCGCAGCAGCTCGTGCTCGGCCGGCTGTCGCAGCTCGGCACGCTGCCCAACAATGCGCAGCCCCAGATCTCCCCGACCAGCCCGATCGGCGAGATCTATCGCTATCGCCTCGTCGGCCCGGCCGGCTATTCGGTGATGGACCTCAAGACGATCCAGGACTGGGTGCTCGACCGTCGCTTCAAGCGGCTGCCCGGCGTCGTCGACGTCGTCGGCTGGGGCGGCAAGCTGCGCAGCTACGACGTCCAGGTCGATAACGCCAAGCTCGTCGCCAACGGCGTCACCGTGCCGCAGGTGCTTCAGGCGATCGCCAAGAGCGACGGCAATGTCGGCGGCCAGACGGTCAATTTCGGCCAGCAGGCGGCGATCGTCCGCGGCGTCGGGCTGATCCAGTCGGTCGACGCGATCCGCAACGTCATGGTCGGCGCCAACAACGGCACGCCGGTGTTCCTCAAGGACGTGGCCGAGGTGAAGATCGGCAACCTGCCCCGGCTCGGCATCGCGGGCGAGGGCCAGGACGACGACGTCGTGATGGGGATCGTGCTGATGCAGCGCGGTGCCCAGTCGATGCCCGCGATCCAGGCGGTCAAGCAGGAGGTCGAGACGATCAACAAGGGCGGCGTGCTGCCCCCCGGCGTCCGGCTGGAACGCATCTATGACCGCTCGGACCTGATCGAAGTCACCACGCACACGGTGATGCACAATCTGGTCGAAGGGATCCTGCTGATCTTCGTGCTGCAATGGCTGTTCCTCGGCAACCTGCGCAGCGCGGTGATCGTCGCGCTGACGATTCCGTTCGCGCTCGCCTTTGCCGTGCTGATCCTGACGCTCCAGGGCGAATCGGCCAATCTGCTCTCGGTCGGCGCGCTCGATTTCGGCCTGGTGGTCGATGCCAGCGTCATCATGGTCGAGAATATCTTCAGCTATCTCGTCCAGCGTTCGCAGTCGGTTCAGGCGCGCGGCGGGCACTTCACGCTGGCGAGCCGTTTCTCGGCGATCCTGCGCGCATCGTCCGACGTCAATCGCGGCATCTTCTTCGCCGCCGCGATCATCATCGTCAGCTTCCTGCCGCTGTTCACGCTGACGGGGGTGGAGGGGCACATCTTCGGTCCGATGGCCAAGACCTATGCCTATGCCATCATCGGCGGGCTGATCGCGACCTTCACCGTCTCGCCGGTGCTGTCCGCCCTGATCCTGCCCGACGCGCTCAACGAGGTCGAGACGCGCGTCGTGCGCTCGCTGCGCCGCGTCTATGAGCCGGTCGTCGCCTGGGCACTCGCCAATCGCGTCGTGACGATGGGGGTGGCGGTGCTGCTGCTGCTCGCCTCTGGGCTCGCCGTCCGCTCGTTGGGGATCGAGTTCCTGCCCCAGCTCGAGGAGGGCAATCTCTACATCCGCGCAACCTTGCCCGGCTCGATCTCGCTCGAATCGGCACAGCCCGTGGTCAACGAGATCCGCAAGATCATCGCCAGCTATCCCGAGGTCGATCGCGTCGTGTCGGTCAACGGCCGCCCCGACGACGGCACCGATGCCTCGGGCTTCTTCAACGCCGAATTCTACACGCCGCTCAAGCCGGCGTCGCAATGGCCCGCGGGCGTCACCAAGGAAAAGCTGACCGCCGAGCTCGACGCCCGGCTGCGCAAGCGCTTCCCCGGCGTCGACCTCGAATTCTCGCAATATATCCAGGACAATGTCCAGGAGGCCGCATCGGGTGTGAAGGGCGCCAACTCGGTCAAGGTGTTCGGCCCTGACCTTGCCACGATCACGCGGCTGGCGGGACAGATCAAGGACCAGATGGCGGGCGTGAAGGGCGTTGCCGATCTGGGCGTGTCCAACTCGCTGGGCGAGCCGACGGTGCGGATCGACGTCGATCGCGTCGCCGCCGCCCGCTACGGCCTGTCGCCCGACGACATCAACGCCACCATCGCCGCGGCGATCGGCGGGCAGAGCACCGGCGACCTCTACGAACAGGGCACCGACCGGCACTTCCCGATCATGGTCCGGCTCAACCAGGGCCAGCGCGACAGCCTCGAGGCGATCCGCAACATCACCGTAGGGGCCACCGCGCCCAACGGTTCGGGAATGATCCAGGTGCCGCTGTCCGAAGTCGCACAGGTGCGGCTGACCTCGGGCGCCTCGTTCATCTATCGCGAGCATCAGGAACGCTATGTCCCGATCAAGTTCGCCGTGCGCGGACGCGACCTGGGCAGCACCGTCGACGCGGTGAAGGCGCGGATCGCGCGCAACGTGCCGCTGCCCGCCGGCTATCACATCGAATGGGCGGGCGAGCTCGACAGCCTGGCCGGCGCGATCGCGCGGCTCCAGGTCGTCGTGCCGCTCAGCCTCGGGCTGATCCTGTTGCTGCTGTTCGCCAATTTCCGATCGGTGGTCGACACGCTGCTCGCCTTTTCGGTGATCCCGCTCGCGATCGTCGGCGGCGTGCTGGCGCTCGCGCTGACGGGGACGCCGTTCAGCATCTCGGCGGCGATCGGCTTCATCGCGCTGTTCGGCATCGCGGTGATGGACGGCATCCTGATGGTGACGACCTTCAACCTCCAGGTCGACGAAGGGCACGATCGGCCCAGCGCGATCGCGGCGACGGTACGCACCTGTCTGCGCCCGGTGGTGATGACCTGCCTCGCCGCCGCGATCGGGCTGCTCCCCGCCGCGATGTCGAACGGCATCGGCAGCCAGGTGCAAAAGCCGCTCGCGCTTGTCGTCGTCGGCGGGATGACGCTGGCGCCGGTGCTGATCCTGCTGATCCTGCCGGTGCTGATCGTCACCTTCTCGCGCCACCAGCATTATCCCATCCAGACACGCGCGGAACTCGCGCCGGAGGCAAGCGCATGACCGCGCCCGCAGCAATGACGATCCGCGCCGCGGGGCGGCGCCTGCGCCTGGGACTGGCCTGCGCGCCGCTGGCA
>JAFABD010000185.1 GCA_023426225.1 Pseudomonadota bacterium
GTCCGGCCCCGTCCGGCCCCGTCCGGCCGCAACCGGACCATGTTTTTGCCCGCCCCGCATCATCGGCGCTTGCATTGCCGCGCAGACCGGACTATCCGCGCCAACCTCGGTCGGGGCGTAGCGCAGCCTGGTAGCGCATCACACTGGGGGTGTGGGGGTCGCAGGTTCGAATCCTGTCGCCCCGACCATCCACACCCAATCCTCCCTCTGAAATCGCATGTTCCGCCGCGCGGCCGCGGACCCGCGCTCGCGCGGACGCCCTACCCCTCGCGGTCGGTCGGATTGCCGCTCGGCGTCGCCTTGCCGACATCGCCCGCGGGATCGAAATCCTTCGGCCAGTGCACGGCGGCGTTGGGGCTGTCGAGCGTGTCGCGGGGGCGCTTGGCGTCGCCGGGGCGCTGGTGGTCGGTCGACAGGTTGCGCGGATCGTGCGGGCCGGTGTCCTCGCGCGGGGCGGGATCGGCCCGGTGCGGATCGGCCTGGTTCGGGTCGGCTTGGCGGGGATCGGCCATCGTCCTGCTCCTCATGGGGGGGAACCGCGTCAACGAACCCCGCCCGCGCCGGGTTGCGCGCGCCCTCTACAGCGCCGCCCAGTCGATCGGCGCGTGCCGGTCGAGCAGCCGCGAATGGTCCGCCAGCGGATATTTGAGCCCCGTCGCACAGTTGAACAGCACCACGCGCTCGCCCGGCGCCACCATCCCGCGCCGGCGCGCGTCGCGATAGGCGGCCAGCGTCGCGCCGCCCTCGGGGCACATCAGCACGCCGTCCTCGCGCGCGGCGTCGTCGACCGCCTTCGCGATCGCCGCGTCGCTCACCGCCAGCGCCGCGCCCCCGCTCGCGCGCACCGCGTCGAGGATCAGGAAATCGCCCACCGCCTGCGGCACGCGGATGCCCGCGGCGATCGTGTGCGCGTCCTCCCACCGCGTCGCGTGGCGCGCGCCGCTCTCGAACGCTCGCACGATCGGCGCGCAGCCCTCGGCCTGCACCGCGTACATGCGCGGGCGCTTGGGGCCGATCCAGCCCAGCGCCTCCAGCTCGTCGAACGCCTTCCACATGCCGATCAGCCCGGTGCCGCCGCCGGTGGGATAGAAGATCGCGTCGGGCAGTTCCCAGCCGAGCTGCTCGGCCAGTTCCAGCCCCATCGTCTTCTTGCCCTCGATCCGGTACGGTTCCTTCAGCGTGGACAGGTCGAACCAGCCGCGCTCGGCCTTGCCCGCCGCGACCAGCTTGCCGCAATCGTCGATCAGCCCGTTGACGCGATACACGCGCGCGCCCTGTGCCGCGATCTCGCGCACGTTGATCTCGGGCGTGTCGGCGGGACAGAAGATCACCGCCGCCATCCCGGCGCGCGCGGCATAGGCGGCGGCGGCGGCGCCCGCATTGCCGTTGGTCGGCATCGCGATCGTGGTGACGCCCAGTTCCTTGGCCATGCTGATCGCCATCACCAGCCCGCGCGCCTTGAACGATCCGGTCGGCAGCCGCCCCTCGTCCTTGACCCACAGATCGTCGCCCTGGCGCGCCAGCGGCAGGATCGGCGTCATCGTCTCGCCCAGGCTGACGATGTCGCGCGCCGCGCGCACGGGCAGCAGCTCGCGGTAGCGCCACAGGTCGGCGGGCCGCCCCGCCAGCGCCGCGCGCGACAGCGCCGCCTTCACGCCCGCCAGGTCGTACCGCACCAGCAGCGGCCGCCCCGCGTCGGACAGGCCGTGCAGCCGGTCGGCGGGGTAATGCTGCCCCGTCATCGAACATTCCAGATGGGTTACGAAACTCGGGCGGTCGGCGGTCAGGTTGTCGTCGTGGCGCATCATCGTCTCCGCAAGCGATCGCACCGGCGTAACCCGTCGCGCCCGCCCCCGCCAGCCGGCGTTTGCGCCCCCCCTTTGCAGCCGCGCCGCGCACACCCCATATGCGCCGCCATATGAGCAACAACAGCAATGCGTGGCACGGCACGACGATCCTCTCCGTGCGCAAGTCCGGCAAGGTGGTGATCGCGGGCGACGGCCAGGTCTCGGCCGGCAACACCGTGATGAAGCCCAATGCGCGCAAGGTCCGCCCGCTCGGCGACGGATCGGTGATCGCCGGGTTCGCGGGCGCCACCGCCGACGCCTTCACCCTGTTCGAGCGGCTCGAATCGAAGCTCGAGCGCCACCACGGCCATCTGATGCGCGCCGCGGTCGAGCTCGCCAAGGACTGGCGCACCGACAAGTATCTGCGCAACCTCGAAGCGATGCTGCTCGTCGCCGATCGCGAGGTGACGCTGGTCATCACCGGCAACGGCGACGTGCTCGAGCCCGAGGCGCACGAGCACGGCATCGTCGCCGCGATCGGCTCGGGCGGCAATTTCGCGCTGTCGGCGGCGCGCGCGCTGGTCGAATACGAACCCGATGCCGAAGTCGTCGCGCGCAAGGCGATGGCGATCGCGGGCGAGCTGTGCGTCTACACCAATGACCGCCTCACCGTCGAAACGCTCGACAGCGCCCGCTAATCAACCCCCGGCCCCGCCCCCTTCGCGGCGGCGCCCGAGAGACGAAATGAACCAGAACCTTACCCCCAAGACGATCGTCGCCGCGCTCGACGCGCACATCATCGGCCAGACCGACGCCAAGAAGGCGGTCGCGGTCGCGCTGCGCAACCGCTGGCGCCGCCAGCAACTCGGCGCCGAGCTGCGCGACGAGGTGACGCCCAAGAACATCCTGATGATCGGGCCGACCGGCTGCGGCAAGACCGAGATCAGCCGCCGCCTCGCCAAGCTCGCCGACGCGCCCTTCGTCAAGGTCGAGGCGACCAAGTTCACCGAGGTCGGCTATGTCGGCCGCGACGTCGAACAGATCGCGCGCGACCTGGTCGAAGAGGCGATCCGGCTCGAAAAGGACCGCCGCCGCGCCTCGGTGAAGGACAAGGCCGAGGAGGCGGCGATGAACCGCCTGCTCGACGCGCTGACCGGCAAGGACGCCAGCCAGGCGACGCGCGAGGCATTCCGCCAGCGCTTCCACGAGGGCGTGCTCGACGACAAGGAGGTCGAGATCGAGCTCGAACAGGCGCCGCAGATGCCCTTCGAGCTGCCCGGCGGCGCCCAGATGGGCATGATCAACCTCGGCGAGATGATGGGCAAGGCGTTCGGCGGCCCGCCGCTCAAGCGCCGCAAGCTCAACGTCCGCTCGGCCTGGGAAAAGCTGGTCGAGGAAGAGGCCGACCGCCGGCTCGACCAGGACGAGGTCCACCGCGCCGCGCTCGCCGATGCCGAGGCGAACGGGATCGTGTTCCTCGACGAGATCGACAAGATCGCCGTGTCCGACGTGCGCGGCGGCTCGGTCAGCCGCGAGGGCGTCCAGCGCGACCTGCTGCCGCTGATCGAGGGCACCACCGTCTCGACCAAATACGGCCCGATGAAGACCGACCATGTCCTCTTCATCGCCTCGGGCGCGTTCCACGTCGCCAAGCCCAGCGACCTGCTGCCCGAGCTTCAGGGCCGGCTGCCGATCCGCGTCGAGCTCAAGGCGCTGACCGAGGCCGATTTCATCGCGATCCTGTCGGACACCAAGGCGAGCCTCGTCCAGCAATATGCCGCGCTGCTCGGTACCGAGGGCGTGACGATCGACTTCACCGACGACGGCATCCGCGCGGTCGCTCGCATCGCCGCCGAGGTCAATCTCGAGGTCGAGAATATCGGCGCCCGCCGCCTCCAGACGGTGATGGAAAAGCTGCTCGAGGAGATCAGCTTCGAGGCCGAGGACCGCGCCGGCACCACGCTGGTGATCGACGGCGCCTATGTCGACGCTCAGCTCGCCAGCGTCGCGCGCAACACCGATCTCAGCCGCTACGTGCTCTGATGACGGTTGCCGGGGTCGCCGCGTCCCCGTCCGGGCCGTCCGCCCGGGTGGGGCGCCGCCTCGAACCCGCGCTTCAGGGCCGCCGATACGGCGTGAACGCCCCCAGCCGGCAATAGGGGCCGGGGATGCGCGATCCCGTCTGCAACGCCTGGAACCGGTCGTTGCGGCACAACTGGCTGCCGTGCACCTCGACGATCACCGTCGCCATCGGCGCCAGTCCGGGGCAGCCGCCCGCGATGTCGTTGCGATAGATGCGCCCGCCGCTGCGATAGATCAGCGTCTGGTTGCCGACGATCTGCGGCCCGTCGAGCCCCATCGTACTGACACAGTCGCGCGGCACCTCGGCCACGCGGTCGCCGATCGCCGATTGCAGTTCGCGCGCGGTGTCGCTCGCCCGCGTCGCGGCGGGCGTGCATCCGTTCAGCGCGATCAGCGCGATCAGCGCCGCGCCCGCCCCCGCCGATGCCCGCGCCAATGTCCGCACCGGCCCGCGCGCCGTTCTTCCGATCGCCATCGCGCCTGCTCCCGTCGTCAGCGTGAATAGGGGACGAAATCGCCCAGCGAGCAGCTTCCGGTCAGGAAACCGCCCGGCACCGCGTGCGTCTCGATGATGTCGCCGCGGCAATAGCTGCTGCCGAAACTGCGTGAGACCATCACGTCGCCGCGCGCCAGCCCGGGACAGCTTCCGACCAGCGTCGTCCGGTACACGCGCTTGCGCCCCTGGACGAACAGGATCGTGTCGGCCGATCGCACCGTCTCGTTGACCATGTCGCGCGGGACACAGCTTTGCGGCGCGCCCGCCGTCATCCCGGCCAGCCGCCGCGCGATCCGGTCGGCGTCGCTCCCGGCCGCGCTGCGCGATGCGGCGGTGTCGCCCGCGCATCCGGCCAGCATCGCGGCCGCGCCGATCATCGCCAGCATCCCCCGTCCCAGCATCCCCCGTCCCGGCATCCCCCGTCCCGGCATCGCCTTCCGCATCCCTGCCTCCATCGCACCCGATCGACTCACGCCCCGATCCCGGGGCCTTGGCTGCAACGCGTCAGCCCCGAAAAGCATCCTTCGCCGCGCGCCGTTCGGCCAGTTCGGCCGCGCTCGCCGCGCGCAAAAAGGGGTTGGTCGCGCGCTCCAGCGCGATCGTCGTCGGCACCGTCGCCTCGCCCGCCGCGCGCATCCGCTCCACCGCGGCCAGCCGTTCCGCCACCGCGCCGTTGTCGGGCTCGGCGACGCGGGCAAAGCGCGCGTTCGCCAGCGTATATTCGTGCGCGCAATAGATCGCGGTCGCCGCGGGCAGCGCCGCCAGCCGCTGCATGTTCGCGAACATCTGCTCGGCCGTCCCCTCGAACAGCCGCCCGCATCCCATCGCGAACAGCGTGTCGCCGACGAACGCGACGCCGTCCGCCGCGAAGTGATAGGCGACGTGCCCCGCCGTGTGCGCGGGCACCGCCATCACCTCGGCGACATGCGCGCCCAGCGTCACCCGGTCGCCCTCGCCCACCGCCAGGTCGCCCGCCGCGACGTCCAGCGTCGGGATGCGCGCCGCCTCGGCCGCGGGGGCGACCACGCGCGCGCCCGTCGCCGCCTTGATCGCGGCATTGCCGCCGGTATGGTCGGGGTGCCAGTGGGTGTTCCAGATCTGCCCGATCCGCCACCCGCGCGCCGCAGCGGCGTCGAGCACCGGCTGCGCCTCGGCAGGGTCGACCACCATCGTCTCGCCCGCGCCGTCGCCCCCCGGCGCATGGACCAGCCAGACATAATTGTCGCTCAACGCCGGGATGCGGACGATTTCCAGTGCGCCCATGCGCCTTTCTCCACGGTTCGCGGCGGGGACATCCCCGCCGCGCGGGTTGTCACCTCACCATTCGCCGACATTGGGCATCGACGCCCACGGCTCGGCCGGCGGCAGCGCCTCGCCCGCCTGCAGCAGCTCGATCGAGATCGCGTCGGGGGTGCGGATGAACGCCATGTGCCCGTCGCGCGGCGGCCGGTTGATCGTCACGCCGCCGTCCATCAGCCGCTGGCACGTCTCATAGATATTGTCGACGCGATAGGCGATGTGCCCGAAATTGCGCCCGCCGGTATAGGTTTCGGGGTCCCAGTTGTGCGTCAGCTCGACCTCGGCATCCTCGTCGCCCGGCGCGGCGAGATAGATCAGCGTGAACCGCCCCTTCTCGCTCGAAAAGCGCCGCGTCTCCTTCAGACCCAGCAGCTCGAAGAACCGGATCGTCGCGTCGGGATCGGTGACGCGGATCATGGTGTGCAGATATTTCACGCAGAGCAACTCCCTCAAATGCCTTCCCGGCCCAGATAGGCCGCACGCGCGCCAGATGCGAGGGGGCCGGACGAAAGGCCGCCTATCGCTCGCTCGGCCCGAACTGCGCCATCGCCTTGCGCGCGGCCTCGGCCTGCGGGCTGCCGGGGGACAGCGCGATCGTCTGGCTCCATGCCGCGCGCGCGCCGGGCTCGTCGCCGCTCGCCGCGGCGATGTTGCCCGCCTCGAGCTGCACCGACGCGTCGTCGGGCGATCGTTTGAGCGCCTCGGCGATGTCGGTGCGCGCGCGCGCCAGGTCCTGCTGGCGCCGCGCCAGCGTCGCCGACAACAGCCAGGCGAGCGGATCGGCGGGCACCAGCGTCAGCGCGCGGTCCAGGTCGGTACGCGCGCCTTCGGTATCGGCCGCGGCGACGCGCGCGCGGGCACGGTCGAGATAGGCCTCGCCCTGCTCCACCT
>JAFABD010000191.1 GCA_023426225.1 Pseudomonadota bacterium
GCATCATGCCGGTCGCGGCGGGTGCCGGGGCGGGCGCCTTTGCGACAGCAGGCAGCGCGCCTATAGCCGGGCGGATCATGGCTTCCTCCTCCACCCCGATGCTGCCCGCCGACTGGCGCGATTTCCTGGCGCTCACCAAGCCGCGCGTGATGACGCTGGTCGTCTTCACCGGGCTGTGCGGGATGCTCGCCGCGCCGGTGCCGATCCATCCGGTGCTCGGCTTTACCGCCATTCTGTGCATCGCGCTCGGCGCGGGCGCGGCGGGGGCGCTCAACCAATGGTATGAAGCCGATCTCGACGCCAAGATGCGGCGGACTCAAGGGCGCCCGCTGCCCGCCGGCCGGATGGACCGCCAGTCGGCGCTGCATTTCGGCGTCGGGCTGGCCGGCTTCAGCCTGGCGCTGATGTATTTCGCGCTCAACCTCGCCGCGACGTTGATCCTCGCCGCGTCGATCCTCTTCTATGTCTTCATCTACACGATCTGGCTCAAGCGCCGGACGCCGCAGAACATCGTGATCGGCGGCGCGGCCGGGGCGTTTCCGCCGCTGATCGGCTGGGCCGCGGCAACGGGACAGGTGGCGCTGCTGCCCGTGCTGCTGTTCGCGCTGATCTTTCTGTGGACGCCGCCGCATTTCTGGGCGCTCGCACTGTTCGTGAAGACCGATTACGCCAATGCGGGCGTGCCGATGCTGCCCGTCGTCGCCGGCGAGCGCACAACGCGCACGCAGATCGGCCTTTATACGCTGCCGATGGTCGCAGCAGCAGTCGCGCCCTGGCCGCTGGGCCTGGTCGGGCCGGTCTATGGCTGGAGCGCCCTCCTCCTCAACGCCGTTTTCCTGGCGCTGGCGGCGCGCGTGGCGCTGCGCCAGTCAATGTCGGGCGACGGCATGAAGCCGGAAAAGCAGTTGTTCAAATTCTCGATCCTCTATCTCTTCCTGATGTTCGGCGCGCTGGTCGTCGACCGGTGGCTCGCATGAGCGGCGAACGCGGAAGCCGGCGCGGCACGCTGGAAGCGCCGCCCCGCGCGGGCGATCAGCCGCCCTCGGTCGAGGCGGTGCGCGCGCGCCAGCTGGGGCGAGCGCGGGTGATGGCGTGGCTGCTCGGCGCGTTCGTGCTGCTCGTCTTCGCCATCTCGATCGTCAAGATCGCGCAGGGACACGCGCCATGAACCCGCGCCACCGCACGGCAATGCTGGCCGTTGTCGGCATTTGCGGGATGACCGGCCTCGGCTTTGCGAGCGTGCCGCTCTACCGCGCCTTTTGCGAGGCGACGGGCCTCAACGGCACCACGCAGCGCGGCGAGCGCGCGCCGGGGGCGACGGGACGCAAGATCACGATCGCGTTCGACAGCAACGTCAGCAACAAGCTGCCCTGGCGGTTCGCCCCCGAGCATCGTCGCGACGTGGTCGATATCGGCGCGCGCGACATGGCGTTTTTCGTCGCGACGAACACCGCCAACCATCCCGTCACCGGGGCCGCCGGGTTCAACGTCTCGCCGGCGCAGGCGGGCAAGTATTTCACCAAGATCCAGTGTTTCTGCTTCACGCAGCAGACGCTGGGGCCGGGCGAGACGGTGCGGATGCCGGTGATCTATTATGTCGACCCGAAGATTCTGGACGATCCCGACGCGCGCGACATCGAACAGATCACGCTTTCCTATACCTTCTACCCCTCAGAACCCACCAAGAGCTGATATCAATACCTTAGAAACATAGAAAACAGGAACGGGGACAG
Source organism: Pseudomonadota bacterium (assembly GCA_023426225.1). GTDB lineage: Bacteria > Pseudomonadota > Alphaproteobacteria > Sphingomonadales > Sphingomonadaceae > Sphingomonas. The sequence continues at coordinate 1,734 of JAFABD010000191.1, forward strand.
CCAATGGCCGGAACGAAGAACCACGAATACCACATTCTGCCGCCCAGCGCCTGGCCACTGATCGGATCGCTGTCGGCGCTGACGCTTGCCTTTGGTGCGATCCGGTGGATGCACCAGATGCCCGCCGGGAACATCGTGTTCTTCGTGGGGCTGGCCGGGTTGCTCCTGACCTTTTTCGGCTGGTGGCGCGACGTGATCCGCGAGGCGCATCACGGCGACCATACCCCCGTCGTCCAGCTGCACCTGCGCTATGGGATGATCCTGTTTATCGCGTCCGAGGTGATGTTCTTCGTCGGCTGGTTCTGGGCCTGGTTCGACTTTTCGCTGTTCCCGGCGACCGTCGACGTGGTCGGCGGGCAGTGGCCGCCCAAGGGGATGGAGGTCATCAACGCCTGGGAACTGCCGCTGCTCAACACGATGATCCTGCTGCTTTCGGGCTGCACGGTGACCTGGGCCCACCACGGGTTGATCCACAACGAACGTGGCGGTGCGCTGAAGGGAGCCTGGGGGCTGATCGGCGTCGGCGAGAATGACACGGTGAAGAAGGGGCTGTGGCTGACGATCGTGCTCGGGCTCGTGTTCAGCGCGCTTCAGGCCTATGAGTATGTCCATGCGCCGTTCCCGTTCAAGGCGGCGAGCGAAGGCGGGTCGAATTATGGCGGCGCCTTCTTCATGGCGACGGGATTCCATGGTTTCCATGTGATCGTCGGCACGCTGTTCCTGATCGTCAACCTGGTGCGCGTGTACCGGGGCGACTTCACGCCGCGGCAGCATTTCGGCTTCGAGGCGGCGGCGTGGTACTGGCATTTCGTCGACGTGGTGTGGCTGTTCCTCTTTGCCTCGATCTATGTCTGGGGCGGCTGGGGCGCGCCGGTCCACGCGGGCTGATGCCCGACGAAACGCCCGGGACGGGCGGCGGCGCCACGCTGCCGCCCCCGATCGCATCGGGGCTGAAGGGGTGTTGCCCGCGCTGCGGCGCGCGCACGCTGTTTCGCAATTTCCTCGCCTTTTCCGATCGTTGCAGCGCGTGCGGGCTCGATTTCGCGGCGTTCAACGTCGGCGACGGGCCGGTAGTGTTCCTGACGCTGGGGATCGGTGCGATCGTGACGGTGCTGGCACTGTGGGTCGAGTTCACGCTGCAACCCGGATTGCTGGTCCATATCGCGCTGTGGGTGCCGATGACGCTGGGGTTGACGGTGGGGACGCTGCGGGTGGCGAAGGGGTGGTTGCTGGCGCTGGAATATCGCAACCGGGCGCGCGAAGGCCGGATCGCGCCGGGCGAATGAATCGGCGGATTCCCGTGGTTGCGACGGCGGTCGTCGCGTTGGCGGTGCTGGCGATGCTGGGGCTGGGATGCTGGCAACTGTTCGTTCGATTGCCCGAGAAACGGGCCGCTTTATCGAAATTCGCTGCCAATCCGGGGCTCCCCCCCGTCACTTTCCCGCAATTTCCCGACGAAAAGCTGTTGTTCCGGAGAACGCGCGTGACATGCGCCGATTCCCGCCGCGTCCAGCTGACCGGCGCGGGCAAGGCCGGGTTCCGCGCGATCGCCGAATGCCCCGCGCGCCCCGGCGACGCGACCCCGTTGCGCATCCAGATCGGCACGACGCACGACCCGCGCCAGCCGGTCCGCTGGGCCGGAGGAACGGTGACGGGCTATATCAGCCTGGCGCCCGAGGGGCAGCCGATGCTGGTCCGCGCGCTGCGCCACGGCGCCCCCGCGCTGATGGTCGTCGCCGACCGCCCCGCCCCCGGACTGGCCCCCAACGGCGCACCCGACCTGGGCGCGGTGCCCAACAACCACCTTGCCTATGCGGTGCAGTGGTTCCTGTTCGCGGGCGTCGCGGTGGTGATCTATACGATCGCGCTGCGGCTGCGCCGGCGCGCGGCGCGCAGCCCGGCGGCCGACTGACCCCACAGGCGCCGCTTCAGCCGTCGCAACGGCCGAAGAAGCGCATCGTCCGCCCCGGATAGTCGAGCAGCATCCGCAACCGCATCGCGTCGAACAGCCGGTTGCCGACATTGGCGACGCGCGTCGTGCGCGACCCCGGCTCGGCATAGCTGCTCATCGCCACGCCGGGCGGCAGCGCGAACGGCCCGAAGCCCAGCGGCGCATCGAACCGATAGGCCGCCGACCGCGCCTGGCCGCGCGCGCCGGTGCGCGTCACCGCCCCCGCCGGGCGGAGCGCCGCCGCCATGCCGGGGAGCGCCACCCCGCTCTGAAACAGGCCGACAAAGCCGGTCGACCCGGTATCGAGGCTGACCGGCGCGGCGACGCCGCCGAACCGGAAACGCGGGATGATCGGAAAGCCGTCGACGATACGCAGCGGCGCCTGCCAGCGCACGCGACACGGCCGGACCAGCGCCGCCGCGCCGCGCGGATCGTCGAGCAGCACCAGCCGGCGCGCGGGATAGTCGATCAGCACGCGCTTGTCGGCAAGGAAGCTCTGCCCCAGCACGCCGTCGAGCCGCCGCCCCAGCCCCGCCGAGATCGCACGCATGTCCGCCGCGAGCGCATCGAACCCGCCATAGCGCCGCCCGCCGAGCACGATCGCGGGCACGCGCGTCGGATAGATGGTCGCGCCGCGCCCGTCGCCGAAACCGCTCGCCTCCCCCGCATCGCCGCGATCGACCTTGAGCCCGATCCGGTCGGCGACGGCGAGATCGACGATCGACGGATCGACCCCGGTGTCGAGGATGACGTGGAGCGGCGTGTCGTTGACGATCACGTCGAGCTCGATCGCCGCGCGCGAGAAATCGAACGGCACGACGCGCGGCGCCGCCGACC
>JAFABD010000269.1 GCA_023426225.1 Pseudomonadota bacterium
CGCCAGCGCCTTCTTCGCGTCGGCCAGCTCGCGTTCGAGCCGGCGGCGTTCCTCGACCAGCGCCGCGACGCGCGCGGGCACCTCGTCGGGGGTCGCCTTCAGCGCCGCCGCCGCCTCGCGCAGCCGCTCGTCGCGCGCGTTGAGCCACTGGCGCGCCGCCTCGCCGGTCAGCGCCTCGATCCGGCGCACGCCCGAAGACACCGCGCTTTCGCCGACGATCTTGAAGATCGCGATGTCGCCCGTCGCATTGACGTGCGTGCCGCCGCACAGCTCGACCGAATAGGCCGCATCGTCGCCGCGGCCCATCGTCAGCACGCGGACCTCGTCGCCATATTTCTCGCCGAACAGCGCCATCGCGCCCGCGGCGATCGCGTCGTCGGGGGTCATCAGCCGCGTCGACACCGCCTCGTTGTGGCGGATCTGCGCGTTCACATCGGCCTCGATCGCGGCGATGTCGTCGGCCGAAAGCGCCGCCGGGTGCGAAAAGTCGAAACGCAGCCGCTCGGGCGCCACCAGGCTGCCCTTCTGCGTCACATGCGTGCCCAGCCGCTTGCGCAGCGCGGCGTGGAGCAAGTGCGTCGCCGAATGGTTGGCGCGGATCTGGTCGCGCCGCACCGCGTCGACGCTCAGCTTGACCGTGTCGCCGACGGCGATCTCGCCCGCCTCGACGCGCGCCTGGTGCGCGTGCAGCCGGCCGAGCGGCTTCGACGTGTCGTCGACGATCGCGCGCAGCCCCTTGTCGTTGGTGATCGTGCCCGCATCGCCCATCTGGCCGCCGCTCTCGGCATAGAAGGGCGTCTGGTTGGTGAGGATCACGACGCTGTCGCCGGGCGCCGCGCGCTCGACGCGGGCGCCGTCCTTGACGATCGCGACCACCTGGCCCTCGCCCTCGGTCCCGGCATAGCCGGTGAACTCGGTGCTCCCCAGCTCGTCGGCGATGTCGAACCACACCTCTTCGCTGGCCTTGTCGCCCGATCCCTTCCACGCGGCGCGCGCGGCGCGCTTCTGTTCGGCCATCGCCGCATCGAAGCCCGCCCGGTCGACCGCGATCGAATGCGCGCGCAGCGCATCCTCGGTCAGGTCATAGGGGAAGCCATAGGTGTCATAGAGCTTGAACGCGGTCTCGCCGGGCAGCGTGTCGCCCGCCTGCATCCCCTGCGTCGCCTCGTCGAGCAGCTTGAGCCCGTTCGCCAGCGTCTGGCGGAACCGCGTCTCTTCCTGCAACAGCGTCGCCTCGATCAGCGGCTGCGCGCGGACGAGCTCGGGATAGGCGGCGCCCATCTCGGCGACCAGCGCGGGCACCATGCGGTGCATCAGCGGGTCCTTGGCGCCCAGCAGGTGCGCGTGACGCATCGCGCGGCGCATGATGCGGCGGAGGACATAGCCGCGGCCCTCGTTCGCCGGCAGCACGCCGTCGGCGACCAGGAATCCCGACGAACGCAGATGGTCGGCGATGACGCGGTGGCTCGCCTGGTTCTCGCCCGTCGTCGACGCGCCGGTCAGCGCGCCCGACTGCTCGATCAGCGCCTTGAACGTGTCGGTGTCGTAATTGTCGGTGACGCCCTGGAGCACCGCCGCCACGCGCTCCAGCCCCATGCCCGTGTCGATCGACGGACGCGGCAGGTCGCCGACGATCTGGTCGTTCGCCTGGACGAACTGCATGAACACCAGGTTCCAGATCTCGACGAAACGGTCGCCGTCCTCGTCGGGCGATCCCGGCGGGCCGCCGAAGATATGGTCGCCATGGTCATAGAAGATCTCGGAGCACGGCCCGCACGGCCCGTCCGATCCCATCACCCAGAAATTGTCCTTGGTGGCGATGCGGATGATCCGCTCGTCGGGCAGCCCGGCGATCTTCTTCCACAGGTCGAACGCCTGGTCGTCATTGTGATAGACGGTGACCGTCAGCCGGTCCTTGGCGATGCCCCATTCGCGCGTGATCAGGTTCCACGCCAGCTCGATCGCGCGATCCTTGAAATAGTCGCCGAACGAGAAATTGCCGAGCATCTCGAAAAAGGTGTGGTGGCGGGCGGTATAGCCCACATTGTCGAGGTCGTTGTGCTTGCCGCCCGCGCGCACGCACTTCTGGCTGCTCGTCGCGGTGGTGTACGGCCGCGACTCGAGCCCGGTGAAGACGTTCTTGAACGGGACCATGCCGGCGTTCGTGAACATCAGCGTGGGATCGTTGTGCGGCACCAGCGGCGCGCTGGGGACGCGGGCATGCCCCTGGCCCTCGAAATAGTCGAGAAACGAGCGGCGAATATCATTGGTCGACGTCATGAGCGCCGACTTAAGGGCATGGCGCGTTTCGCTCAAGCGAAACACACCACCGCGCGCGATCGTTCCGCCATCGTATCGTTTGGCAGCACTTCGATGCTGCGCTGGCGCACCCCCGGGCGCGGCAACGTGCCGATGCGACCGGACGGATCACGACCGGACATCTCGCGACCGGACCCCTCGCGACCGGACGGTCCGCCCTCCGGCGGCCCGCCGCGGTCGCGCCCGGTCGCGGCCCGGCCTCAGCCCATCGGCTGCTCGATCGAGACGGGCGGGGTCGAGAACCATTTCGGCCCCGACTCGGTCATGTGGAAACAATCCTCCAGCCGCACGCCGAAGCTGCCCGGAATATAGATGCCCGGCTCGTTCGAGAAACACATGCCCGGCGCCAGCCGCGTCGTCTCGCCGCGCACCAGGTTGACCGGCTCGTGCCCGTCCAGGCCGATGCCGTGGCCGGTGCGGTGCGACAGTCCGGGCAGCTTGTAGTCGGGGCCGAAGCCCAGCGACGCGTAATAACGGCGCACCGCATCGTCGACGCTTCCCGCCGCCGCGCCCGGCCGCGCGGCGGCAAAGGCGATCTGCTGTCCCTTGGCCACCGCGTCCCACACGCGCCGCTGCTCGGCGCTCGCGCTGCCATAGACGAAGGTGCGCGACACGTCGGACTGATAGCCCTGGACGTTGCACCCGCAATCCATCAGCACGATCCGCCCCTCGGCGACCGGCGCGGGCACCTTGGTCCCGTGCGGATAGGCGGCGCCCTCGCCCACCAGCACCATGCTGAATTCGGGGCTGCCGCCCAGCTTGCGCGTCGCCGCGTCCATCAGCGCGGAAACGTCGCGCTGCGACATCCCCTTCTCGACGCGCGGATGCACCCAGCGATACGCCGCGATCGTGATGTCGGTCGCCAGTTGCATCAGCGCGATCTCGGCGGGGCTCTTGATCATCCGGCATCCGCGCACGACCGGGTTGGCCGAGGTGACGCGCAGCCCCGCCTTCTGCAGCCCGTCGACCGCGAAGTAGCGCACGGTCTCCTCGATCCCCACGGGCATCCCGGCCAGCTTGCGGTCGCGCAGCAGCCCGGCGACGGTCTTCAGCGGGTCCTCGTCCTCCTGCCACACGCGCACCTCGGCCGGGATCGCCAGCGTCTCGCGCGTCCGCGCCTCCTCGAAGAACGGCGTGACGATGCACGGCTCGCCCTCGACCGGGAGCACCGCGGCGGTCAGCCGCTCGCTGCGCCCCCAGCGCACGCCGGTGAAATAGACCAGGCTCGCCCCCGGCTCGATCAGCACCGCGCCGATGCCGTTCGCCTTCATCAGCGCCTGGGCGCGCGCGATTCGCGCCAGCCGCTCGTCGACGCCGATCGGCACCGCGCCGGCGGTCATGTCCTTCAATCCGGCCAGGTCGGGCTCGGCGGCGCGCAGCACGCCGCCGGCGGCCCCGATCAGCGGAAACGCCGCGGCGGCGGCAAGCAATTGGCGGCGGGAGCAGGCGGGCATCGGCATTCCCCTTTTCGATGCGTTGGCGACAACCCGGCGATACGGCGCTTGACCCGGCCGCCACAATCCCCTTCCCTGCGCCGCAAACGATACAGGGGTCATTCGTGGGCAAAAGACTGACGTGGTTGATCTTGGGTGCGCTCGTCGCCGGCGGGCTGCTCGGCTGGGGGCTCCATGCCACCTGGGACGACAATGGGGGGCCGGGCACCCAATGGCTGGCGGGGGCGGCCTATTGGTTCGACGTGCCCACCCAGATGTTCCTTCATCTCATCAAGATGATCCTCGCGCCGCTCGTGGTGTCGACGCTGGTCGTCGGCATCGCGCACATGGGCGGCACCGGCGCGATCGGCCGCGTGGGGATCAAGGCGTTCGGCTGGTTCCTCGGCGCCAGCTTCGTCTCGCTGTTCCTCGGGCTCGTGCTCGTCAACCTGCTCCATCCCGGCGTGGGGCTTCACCTGCCGCTGCCGCCGGCCACCGCCTCGAGCGGGGTCGACCGTTCAGCGTTCGACGCGGCCAAGTTCTTCACGCACATCGTGCCCACCTCGGCCATCGACGCGATGGCGAACAACGACATTCTCCAGCTCGTCATCTTCTCGCTCTTCTTCGGCGTCGGCATGGCGGCGGTCGGCGAAAAGGCCGCGCCGCTGCTGCGCGGAATGGAGGCGCTGGTCCAGGTGATGCTCACCGTCACCGGCTATGTGATGCTGTTCGCGCCGGTCGCGGTGTTCTGCGCCGTCGCGCGCACGCTCGCGACCAAGGGGCTGTCGGTCGTCGGCGATCTCGCGCTGTTCATGGGCAGCTTCTATATCGGGCTTGCGGTGCTGTGGTCGGTGCTGCTCGCGGCGTGCTTCGTCATCGTCGGGCCGCGCACGCGGCTGCTGATCCGCTATCTGCGCGATCCGATCCTGCTCGGCTTCTCGACCGCCTCGTCCGAAGCGGCCTATCCGCGCACGCTCGACGCGCTCGACCGGTTCGGCGTGCCGCCGCGCATCGCCAGCTTCGTGCTGCCGCTCGGCTATTCGTTCAACCTCGACGGGTCGATGATGTACATGACCTTCGCGTCGATCTTCATCGCGCAGGCCTATGGCATCCATCTCGACTGGGGGACGATGATCACGATGCTGCTGATGCTGATGATCACCAGCAAGGGCATCGCCGGCGTCCCGCGCGCCAGCCTGGTGGTCATCACCGGCACGCTGTCGCACTTCAACATCCCCGAGGCGGGGGTGCTGCTCATCCTCGCGGTCGATCATTTCCTCGACATGGGGCGCACCGCCACCAACGTCATCGGCAATGCGGTCGCCGCCACCGTCGTCGCGCGCTGGGAGGGGCAGCTCGACCGCCCCGAAAATCCCGACGAGGACATCCGCTTCCCCGCGGCGCACGCGGCGGACGATGCCGACAGCTTCCGCGACTACGGCAAGTCGCACGACTGACGCCGCGGCGCCCCGGCCGGAACCGTCC
>JAFABD010000068.1 GCA_023426225.1 Pseudomonadota bacterium
GCGCCGCGACGAGCGGGGCGACCGCGGCAAACCAGCGCGCGGCGGGCGGCGGCGGCGCGAAACGCGCGGGGGCCGACGCCAGGTAATCGCCCGCCGCGACGAGTTCGCGGCACAGCGGGCAATCGTCGGGCCACTCAAGCGGCGCCTCGGCGTTGGCGATCCGGACGCCGCCCGTATCGGCGTGCCCGGCCCTCGCCGCCGCCCCGGTGACACGCGCTTCGCCATGCACATGCGTCCGGACGACGAAGCTCTGCGACGAAAAGGCGAGCAGCGCGAGCAACAGCGCCGCCCATTGCCCGATCTGGCGCCGCCGCGCCGCCCACGCGCCGTCCCCGCCCGCGCCCTTCGGCGCTGGCATCGCTCGTGCTGCGTTGGTTCGGCGGTTGCGCGTCATGCCCTCGTCACACGCGCCGACCTGGCGCTCCGTTCGGAGCTATGTGACAATGTTACACAAATCAAGCGCGATGATCGGAGCCGCAATGACGGCCGCGCTCCAAAAAGAAGCGGCCCGTCCGCCCGGGAGATGGCGAACGGGCCGAGCGGGGGCGCGCACGCCCCTCCGGATCGGAAAGATCAGCCGACGAGCAGGTGGCGCAGCAGCGCGGCGCCCGCCACTTCGCGCGCCGCCGATCGGCTGGCCGCGTCGACTGCCACCCCCAGCACCGCACCAAAGAACAGGAAGCTGCCGATCGCCTGCCCCGCCTCGGCCAGGCTCGGCGCATCGCTGCCGGGACCATAGAGCGCGCCGGGCCGCGTGATGTCGGCCTCTTTCTGCGTCACCAGCGTGTCGAGTTCGGTGCGCCATCCGCCCGCGCTCTCATGGACGGTGAAGCCGTCGCGATGCACGGCGTCGAGCACCGCGCCGTTGGTCGACACGCTCACCGACAGGTCGCCCAACTGGTTCTGGCTCAGCCCGTCGATCACCACCGCATTGTCGCCGCGCGTCACCACCACCTGCGCGGCATAATAGACATTGGGATTCCCCTTCGCCGCCTCGGTGTTGATCGTCAGCTTGGTGCCGTTGTCGAGTTCGAAGGTGGTGGTGCCGTAAAAGTCGAACTGGTGCTTGCCGTTCACGTCGACATGCGGATCGCCCCACACGCGCGTACGCTGCCCGGTCTTGTCGTTGAAGATCGTCATTTCGCTGCTGCGCTCGTCGATCTCGAGCCGATAGCCGTCGCCCAGGTCGACCTTGGCAGTGTGCTGTCCCGTCACCTGCGCGGTGAAGGCGGCGACCGGCTGGATCTGGCTCGGCAACGCGCCCGCCGCCAGCTTGCCCATCTGGATCAGATACGCGGCCGGGAGCGCCGCCAGCGCCAGCGGACCGGCGTTGAGCGGCCGCACCGCGCTCGCCAGGATTCCTGCCGCGCCCATCAACTGCGCGCTGTTGCCCAGCAGTTCGGCGCTCGCGGCGAATTGCGTGCCGATCGTCGCTGCCGGGTTGCCCGAAATCGTCGTCATGCCCCTGTTCCTCCTCGCGTTGCGCTGGCCGGAAGTGGCCATTTCCACCCGAGGCGTCGCACAGCGGCAGCCACGTCACACTCGTCGGATCGTTGAGGTCGCCTAAACGAATCGTCTAGCGACGCGACCGCGCCGCCATGGCATCCGGAATCGGAGCAACCGCCCGTCGAACCGGACATCAAGCGAGACGCCGATGAGTATCGCCCCCGCCATCCAGCGCCCCGGCAGCATCAATCCCGTCGGCCCGCTCACGCCACGGCCGGACAATTTTCCCGGGTCGGCGCTGCGGGACGTTCCGGCACGCGAACTGCTTGCTTGGGCGCAGCCGCAGCCCGCCCAGATCGCGCCGCCCCGGGTCGAACCGTCGCGGATCGACGGGAGCGCCGCCGCTCCGGTCACGCCCGCCGCCGGTGCCGCTGCGGGCGCACCATCGACGCGTGAGCTCGCGCTGATGGCAGCCGATGTCTATCACGACATCCCCTCGCCGCCGCCGGGCTACCGCGTCGCCGGCGATGCCGATCTGGCGCGCATCGGGCTCGATCCACAGAATCTGTCGTCACCCGAAAGCGCCTTCCGCGCCCGCGTCTATGTTCGCGACACCGCCCAGGGCAGCCAGTTCGTCGTCAGCTTTCGCGGCTCGACCGACGCCAGCGACTGGAAGGCAAACGCGCAGCAGGCGCTGGGGCTGCCGTCCGACCAGTATTCGCGTGCGCTGATGATCGCCCGTGCGATCGGCCGTCATCCCGAAGCCGATGTGACGATCACCGGCCACTCGCTCGGCGGCGGGCTCGCCTCGGCTGCGGCGCTGGCCAGCGGGCGGCAGGCGACGACCTTCAACGCCGCCGGGCTCAGCGATGCGACCATCCGCCAGGCCGAAGGCATCCGGGCAGCCAATGGCGGCACGCCCGAACCCGCGATCGCCGCCTTCTATGTCCGCGGCGAGGTGCTGTCGGCGCTTCAGGACGGCGGCGACCGCGTCGTCGGCGCGCTGCTGGGCGGGCTGGTCGGCGGTATTCTCGCCGATGCGCCCGAAGCCTATGGCACGCGGATCGGGCTCGACGCGGTGCGCCCCCAGGGAACGCATTGGTATCAGGACAATCCGGTCGCGCGCCACGGCATGGACTGGGTGCTGAGCAGCCTTGGCGCCAATTGACGCACGCGCCCGCCGCCCGGTACACCGGCGGCCGATGACGATGCGCCTGTGCCTCGCGACCGCAGCGTTGCTGGCGCTGGTGCCAACCGGGGGATGCATGGCCCGCGAACCTTCGTGCTTTACCAGGCGCCCTTCGGTCGTGCTGCCCGATCGCAATCGTGTGCTCGCCAATCTCACCCACGGCGCCGCCGGTCAGGCGCTCGCCGAGGCGATCCTCGACGGGCGGCTCGACGATGCCCGCGCGATGCTGCGGCACGATCCCCGGCTGATCGACACCGCCGTCCGTCCCGACCCGCGGATGCCGCAACAGCCCGCGGGGCAATATGGCGACCTCCTCACCTTTGCCGTGGCCCGCTGCGACGGCGACGCGATCGCGATGCTGCTGGGGGCGGGGATGTCCGCCAACGGCGTTCGCCCCGGCGGCGCGCTGTCGCTCGCGGTGCTCGCCGATACCCCCGCGCTCGCCGAACAGTTGCTCGGCGCCGGGGCGTCGCCCGATCCGCAGGCGCTGCCCGGCGGCGAAGACCCGATGCGCAGCGCCATCGCTTTCTCCAATCTCGGCGCGGTGATGACCCTGCTGCGCCACGGCGCCGACCCGCGCTGGACCGACCGTTTCGGCGTCGATCGCGTCCGGTTGGCGCTCGATGCCGAACAGGCCCTGATTGCCGAACTGCTCGTCGAACATGGCGGCACGCTGTTCGGCGTCGCCGAGGACGGCAGCACCGCCGCGCACCTGCTCGCCGAGCCCGCCCTGATCTTCAACGACGCCGAACAGCGCGCCGCACGCGACCGGCTCCGCGCGCGCGCCGAAGCCGGGCCGCTGGGGTGGCCGCTTCCCGACCGGGCAACGATCCGCGCCCGCATTGCGGCCGGGGAATGGCCCACATCGGCCCAGGCACAGGCCGGGCTGCACATCGCCCCCGCGCTCCGCGACCGACTCCGCGCCGCCGCCACGACGACGCACTGACGCCCGCCCGCACGCGCCGTGCCGCAACATTCCTCGCACTTCGGTCACATTAGTTACACAAACCCGGCCTAGGCGCGCCCTAACGCCAGCGTAACGGCAGTATCAATGTAATACTGTCAGACATTCTCGGCGCCTTTCACGGGCGAACGGGTCGCAACAGGCGTGCATATTCGGGGGAATATTGTCATGCGCACGACTTATTCGGCGCATCCGCTGCTCATGGGCGGGTGCCGGCTGTTCTTTACTGCAAGCCTTCTGTCGATTGCCGGGACCGCGTTCGCCGCGCCGGTGGCCGATCCGGTGCCGGCGGGCGATCCCGTCGCCGCCGATCAGGACGCCGCCGCCGCTACCGCCACCGCCGACGCGCCCGGCGAGATCGTCGTGGTCGCGCGCAAGCGGGCGGAAAATGTCCAGCAGGTGCCGATCCCCGTCACCGTCATCGGCAGCGCCGAGCTCACGCGCCAGAACCTCGTCAACTTCACCAATTTCCAGAACAAGTTCCCGGCCTTCTCGGTCTATCTGACCAATCCGAAACAGCTCAATCTCGGCATTCGCGGCATCGGCAACAACGGCTTCAACACCGACGGCATCGACGGGTCGGTGGGCGTGTTCGTCGACGGCGTCTACACCGGGCGTCAGGGAATGGTCTCGAACGATTTCAACGACATCGCCGATGTCGAGCTGCTCCGCGGCCCGCAGGGGACGCTGTTCGGCAAGAACACCACGGCCGGCGCGGTCATCATCAACACGCTCAAGCCCAGCTTCGATTTCGGCGCCAATGCCGAAGCGAGCGTCGGCAATTTCGGCTTCCACGAATTCAAGGCGGGCATCACCGGCCCGATCGTCGCCGACAAGCTCGCCGCGCGCGTCTCGGCCTTTTACAGCGATCGCGACGGCACCTATCCCAACCTCTTCAACGGCCGGGCGCAGAACGGGCGTCAGGGCTGGGGCGTGCGCGCGCAACTGCTCGCGACGCCTGCCGACAATCTCTCGATCCGGCTGATCGGCACGCACGGGCATCAACAATTCCCGACGATGTCGCCGGTGATCCTGTCGGTCTACAACCCGGCGGCGCTTCAGGCGCGGATGGCGGCGGCGGGCTATACGCTCACCACCAGCAACGCGCGCGATCGTCAGGTCAACATCAACAGCCCACTCAACGCGCGCACCACCTTCGATTCGGTCAGCGGGCATCTCGACTGGGGCCTGGGCAGCGCGGGCGATCTCACCGCGATCACCGCCTATGAAAAATGGTCGTGCTTCACCAACAACGACAACGACTATACCCAGCTCGACGCCATTTCGGACTATGGCTCGTGCAACAAGGAACGCCAGTTCTCGCAGGAGCTGCGCTGGGCCAGCGCGCGCGATCGTCCGGTCGAGGCGACCGTCGGCGGCTTCCTCAGCCGTCAGCGGCTTCAGGTCGACTCGCGCGTCCGCTTCGGCAGCCAGTATCACATCTGGGCGGCCAACCCCTCGGCGACGCGCTTCCCCGCGATCAACGGCAAGACCTGGGCGCAGGGCGCCTATGCCGCCGCGCTCACCGGCGCGGGTTTCGACAGCCAGGCGGTGTTCGAAACCAATACCGAGGCGCTGTTCGGCAACGTCACCTGGCACCCCGACGCCGCGCGCCGGCTCGCGTTCGACATCGGCCTGCGCCAGACCTGGGAACGCCGCTCACAGCTTTACGACGGCCGCGTCGCCGCCAATCCGGGCGGGCTCAGCGCGGCGCAGCTCAACGCGCTCTCGCCCAGCGGCGCCAATGCCCAGCTCGGCCATGTCGACACGCATCTGACCGACAGCGCGCTCTCGGGCGAGGTCGGCGTCAGCTACAAGCCCGCGACCGACATCTTCCTCTATGCCAAATATGCGCGCGGCAACAAATCGGCGGGCTTCAACCTGCTGCCCTATAACGACAGCAATCCCGACAGCGGCGTCGCCTCGGCGATCGCCCTCGGCGCCAGACAGACCGTGGACGGCGAAAAGGCCGACAATTTCGAGATCGGGGTCAAGAGCGAGTTCCTCGACCACCGCATCCTGCTCAACGTCACCGCCTTCCACACGCTCGTGCGCGGCTATCAGGCGAACCAGGCGGTCGGCGTCGGCAATACGGCGCTCAAGTTCCTCGCCAATGTCGGCTCGCTGACGTCGAAGGGGGTCGAGGTCGAGGCCCAGACCTGGCTGTTCCCCGGTTTCCATACCAAGGGCTTCATCGCCTATGACAAGGCGACCTATTCGTCGTTCCACAATTCGGTCTGCCCGGGCCAGGCGACGACGCTCACCTGCGACCTCACCGGCCGCCAGGTCGCCTGGGCGCCCGAATGGACCGCCGACTTCACCGCGGACTACACCACCGCCGTCACCAACGACGTCAAGCTCTACGGCCTGTTCGACGTCAACTGGCGCAGCAAGCAGAACACGACGATCACGCTCGACCCGGCGGCGGAAATCCGCCCCTATGCGCTCGCCGGCCTGCGCGTCGGCACGCTGCTGATGAAGGACCGGCTCGACTTGCAATTCTGGGTCGAGAACCTGTTCGACAAGGCCTATTTCATCAACCTGCTCGGCTACACCAAGTCGACCGGGATCATTCAGGGCTATCCCGGCAACCCGCGCACCTTCGGCGTCACCGCGCGGCTGAAGATGTAATTCGCGCAAAAGCGGACCGGCCGCGTACACAAGGCGCGCGGCCGGTCCGTTTCTGCCCGTGCGGGCTGCGGTCAGTCCAGCGAGTACCGCACGCCCAGCGCAAAGGTCCGGCTGCGCAACGCGGTGCCCAGGTTGAACTGGTCGGGACCACCCGCATCGCCGAAGCGATAATAGGACTGCTGCTTTTCCTTGGTCAGGTTGACCGCGTCGAACGTCACCCCCAGTCGCTTGTTGACGTTGAGCGTCAGCTGGAAGTCCAGGCTCTTTTCCGGCCGGTACCACACGCCGATCGGGTTGGCGAAGAGCCGCTGCTCGTTGTTGTGCAGGAATTCCTTGCGCCAGATATACGACAGCCGCGTGCCGATCGGACCTTTGTCATAGGCGAGCGTTGCGTTGTACGACAGGTCCGAAACGTTGAAGAACGGCGACTGCGCCTCGCCCGTGATGTTACCGGCCGCGTCGCTCAACGGAATGTTCTGCTTCGAATCCAGCAGCGTCACGCTTCCGGTAAAGCCCAGCCCGTCGAGCAGCCCCGGCAGATAGCGCGGGAAATAGGTCAGCCCCGCCTCGATCCCCTTCAGCACGCCGTTCGACGCATTCACCGGGCGCGTGATGGCGAAATAATCGGTCTTGCCCGCAACGATGCCGTTGTTCGGAATATATTCGCGAACCGCCAGCGGCACGACCAGCCCGTCGATCTCGCGACGGAAGCCGGTGACGAAGATCGCGCTGTCGCGGTCGAAATACCATTCGACGGCAAGGTCATAGTTCTTCGACCGGGTGGGCTTCAGCGTCGCGGTGCCCGCAGTGCCGCTGCCATAGCCGACATTGGTGAGGTCGCCGGTCAGCGAATAGTTGGGGTTGATGTCGCCGAAATTGGGCCGGCGCAGCGTCTCGCCATAGTTGAAGCGGATCCGCAGCTTGTCCGTCGGCTCGAACCGTGCGGTGAAGCTGGGCAGCAGGCGGTTGGTCCCCCGCGACACGTGCGTCCGCGCACCGTTGTTGTACCGGTCGAAGAAGTCATAGTCCGTATCGACGTCGACATAGCGCAGCCCGCCCTCGAGCTTCAGCGGCCGACCGAAGATCGAAATCTCGCCATCGGCCATCAGATAGGCCGACATCGTGGTTTCCTCGATATCGAAGGTCTTCGCCATGCGCAGCGCCGCCGAGGTCGGCAGGCCATAGCGCGTGCGCACCGCATCGGCATTGTCATGGAGCCAATAGCCGTTGGCGAGCACCCAGCTCGTCGGCACGTCGGCGCGACCCTGATAGAAGTCGCGGTTGGTAAACTGCGCACCCTCGCCAAGCTGCGACAACGGGATGCCCAGCACGCCCGCGTCCTGCGTGCGGACATAGCTCGTCGCCTTGCGACGATCGATGCGAACGCCCGCCTTGACGCGCCGCAGAAAGCCCTCGTCCCAGCTGTAATAGCCGTCAAGCGTACCCGTGATGGCGCTGCCGTCGTCCCGCCCGCCGTTGTCATAGAGTTGGGCGACGTTCCAGACGCTGGGATCGGTCAGCAGCGCGTCGTTCGAGAAATGGTACGACGGGATGCCGTCCTTGGCGTTGAAATCGACCTTGATCTGGTCGGCAACGCGCTCGGTGCGCATCGCGATGAACGAGGTGCGGTACTTGCTCGTCTGGTACGCGACGTCGCCGATGATCTTGCCGCGGTCGCCCAGGTTCCATTGGCCGTTCAAGGCATAGACGAAGCTGTCGGTCTGCGACTTGGTGAAGTCGCCGCTGTTGAAGCCATAGACGTTGTTGGCGACGCGCGATTTGACGATGTTCGTGCCGGGGTAAAGCTCGACCGGCTGCGGATTGGCCCAGAAATCGACGAAGCTGAACTGCAGGCTGTTGAACGTCTCGCCGCGGAAGCCGGCATAGAAGACTTCGGCGGTATAGACCGAACTGCTGTTGGGCGCCCATTGCAGCGCGATATTGCCCGAGGGCCGCTCGCGCTTGCCGTACAGGTCGGCGCTGAACGCCGCGTCGCGCGACAGGTAATAGGGCGTCGCGACACCGTTGATCTTCAGCGTCGATCCGGCCGCAGTCGGCAGGCCGTAATCGAGCCCCGGCGTCCAGTTAACATTGTTCGGCCCGGGGAAGATGCGCTCGAGCGGTGCCAGCCCCGAACCCGCAGGCGGCGCCTCGGTCGCGAACGGCACCAGCGCGCCCGCCGTCACCGACTGGGTGCGGTACTTGGTGCGCATATAGCTGCCGTTCACCAGGATGCCGATGTCGCCGATCCCGGTTTCCCAGCGGTTCGAAACCAGCAACGCGACATTCGGGTTAATCTTGTCGGCCTGCTCGTCATAGATCCCGCGTGCCAATGCCGAGATCGCAAAACCGTTGAAGTCCAGCGGACGGCGCGTCTTGATGTCGATCTGTCCGGCGAGGCCGGTCTCGATCTGGTCCGCCGAACGGGTCTTGTAGACGTCGACCTGCCGGACCAGGTTCGCCGACACGTCCTGAAGCGCGAACGACTGGCCCACGCCGGTAAAGATTGTCCGACCGTTGAGCGTGGTCAGCGGGTCGGCCAGGCCGCGGATCGTCACCGTGGCGGCCTCCCCGCCCGTACGGTCGGTCACCTGCACGCCGGTGATGCGCTGCAGCGCCTCGACGACATTGTTGTCGGGCAGCTTGCCGACATCCTCGGCGACGACCGAATCGACGATCTGCGCCGCCTCGCGACGAACATTGAGCGCGCCCACGATCGAACCGCGCACGCCCGTGACGACGATCTCCTCGCCCCCCGCTTCGGGGGCCGCGACGCCCGTGCCGCCGTTCTGATCCTCGCCGACTGCCTGCGCAGCCGCCGGCGCGGCGGCGAGCATCAACGAAACGATCGAAACAGTGCACAGAAATGCGGGCTTGTGAGCCATGATCCCTCTCCTGAAGGCCGCCTCTGTGGACGGCTAATTAGTCGGACAAATACGCAGCGCAGAAAATTGGCGCAAGCGCAATCGCTGCGGCACGGCCCAAGGTTTTTCGGATGCGTTGCCAATCGGCAACAGCCCGCCGCCGCATTCAAATAGTCTGATAAATTATACGAACCTGACGCGCAGGCGATGCGCCGCTCGGCAGGGCGAGCCACGCTGCCCGCCCTGCCCGCCGCCGACGTGACGGCTCAACTGACCCGAAAATGCGCGGCCGCGCCGCCCTTGTCCGCCGGCACGCCAACCCGCACCGCACCGTCGCGATGCAGCAGGAAATGCCCCGTTCGCCCCGCCAGCGCAAACCGGACGCCGTCCTTGCCGACCCGCTGGCGCAGGAAGCCGCGTTGCGCCCCGTCGCCCGTCCGCCCGTCATTCGGCACCAGCCCGACTCTGCCGTCGGGCATCGCCGCCAGGCACTTTCCGGGCGCGTCGATCGGTTCCAGCACCTCGCTGCCGCCGACACCCGCCAGCGCACGGAATTGCGACGCGGCAATCCGCCCCCGGCCGATCCGCACCGCGTCGCCGTCGTGGATCAGGAACCGGTCGGGCGCGCCCAGGGGGCTGAACCGGTCGGGCACCGGGCCGTTGCCGACGGGAATGCCGAAATCGGGCGTCCCGTCGGCGCGATAATAGATGCGCTGCACGCGCGTGTGGCGGTTGGGGTCGAACAACGGATCGCCCGTGATCGCCTCATAGTCGCGACCGTGATAGACAAGCACGTCGCGTCCCTGCTCGTCCACGGTGAAGCTGTTGTGCCCCGGGCCGTACACCTTGGTCACGGCGGAACTGACGAGCACCGGCTCGGGCGACTTGCTCCAGTTGGCCGGGTTCATGATGTCCGCGTCGTCAGGACAGGTCAGCATTCCCAGGCAATAACGTGCATCGGTGGCACTCGCCGAATAGGTGAGGAACAGCCGCCCGTTGCGCGCGAGCAGCGCCGGCGCCTCGGCGACCTTGAACCCCCGAACTTCCCAGTCGAGCGTCGGCACGGTCAGCCGCGCGGGCTTCGCCGCCAGCGTCAGCGGCGTCTTCATCGGCGCCAGATACAGGTTCGAGTTGGTGTCGATCCCCGGCTCGCGCTCGGCCCAGCAGAAATAGCGCACGCCGCGATGCACGAAGCTCGTCGAATCGAGGTTGAACCCGTCGAACGGCGACTGGAACTTGCCCAGCACGCGCCATGCGCCCGTCATCGGGTCCGCACCGTCGCACACCACCGCATAGGTGCGGATGCGGAACACGTCCTCGCCGCCGCCGCTCGGCCCCGCGGCGAAGTACATGATCCACCTGCCGCCGATCCGGTGGAGTTCGGGCGCCCAGATGAACCCGGACATCGGCCCGCTCGCCTCATGCCGCCACAGCACGCGCTCGGGCGCGGTCGCCAGCCCGGCGATCGTGCGCGAACGGCGCAGCACCAGCCGGTCATATTCGGGCACCGATCCGGTAAGGTAATACCAGCCGTCGCTGTGACGGAAGACCTGCGCATCGGCGCGGTTGCGCACCAGCGGGTTCACCGGGACGGGCCCGTTCGCGACGGGCCTGGCCAGCCCCGCCGCCGTCGCCGATCCGGCAAACGCAGTCCCGGCGGCGGTGCCCGCCGCACCGGCAAGGAACAGGCGTCGATTGAACGCGATCATGGCTTTCTCCTCAATCCTCGGCAACGGGCCAGCCGTCGGCATCCCAGCGCACGGGGGCGATGCGCAGCGTCGGCGCACCCTGCGCCTGCTTGTCATAGGCATGGTAAACCACGTAATCGCGGCCATCTTTGTCGTGCAGCCAGCCGGCATGGCCGGGGCCGCGGAAACGCTGCTGCTCCTCCAGGTCGGCGCGCAGGAAAATGGTCCCACCGCCTTCCATCAGCTTGCTGCCGTCCTTGCCGACATAGGGTCCGGTAATCGCCTTGGACCTGCCGACGACGGTGTAATAGGTGCTGCTCGCGCCCTTGCAGCAATAGTCGTACGACACGAGCAGGTAATAATAGCCGCCGTGCGGGACGA
The DNA here is from genome assembly GCA_023426225.1 of Pseudomonadota bacterium. Classification (GTDB taxonomy): domain Bacteria; phylum Pseudomonadota; class Alphaproteobacteria; order Sphingomonadales; family Sphingomonadaceae; genus Sphingomonas. The sequence goes on from JAFABD010000068.1 coordinate 11,164, forward strand.
TGAACGGCGCCTCGATCGGCGCGGGCGCACCCGCCGGCGCCGGACGCCGCGCGATCGACCGCGGCCTTGCGCGGGGGTTCAACAGCTTGCCCGTGCGCGGGTCCAGTTCGAACAGCTTGATACCGGTCCAGAAACTGCCCAGCGCCAGCCAGTGCCGTCCGGCCGCGTCGATCACGAAATTGGGGTCGATCGCGTTGAAATCGTCCGCCGGGGTCGACTGCACCACCAGCCCCTCGTCGCGCCACGCAAAATCGGGCGATCCGGGATCGAGCGTGGCGTTGGTGGCCATGCCGACGGCCGAACGGTTCGAACCGAAGGTCGAGACCGAGTAATAAAGCCGCCAGCGCCCGTCGACGAAATGGATGTCGGGCGCCCACATGCCGCCCGTGCCCGGCACGGCCTTGAGCGCCCAGTCGGGCATTTTGGTGAAGACCGGCGCGCCTGCGGTCCAGTGGATCAGATCCTTCGAACTGCGCGTTTCCACCAGCCGATCGCCATGCCCGGTCGAAAACACGTAATAGGTGTCGCCGTCGCGCGCGATCACCGGATCGTGCGTCGGCACCAGATCACCCGCCAGCCGGGCATTCAGCGTGGCGCCCGAAGGGGGCGTCTGCTGCGCCGACGCGGCACCGCCCAGCGCCAGCACCCCCGCCACGATCGTCAATCCATGCAATCGCATCGAACCTCTCTGCCGTTCTCGGATACCGAAGGCGGCGCCCGGACCGGCCGGGCGCGGCACCGGTTTACCGCAGTTCGAGCACCACGATCGACTTGGCCGGCAGCGTCACCGTCAACGTGCCGCCGTTCAGCTGCGCAGCATCGAACGGCACCGGCCTGACCGTTTCCGGCGCCTCGAAACTGTTGTGCGCGTTGATCGCCGGTGCCGTCAGCACGCGGCCCGACACGCCGGTCGCGCTCACGCCGTTCAGCTTCACCGTCACCGTGTTCGGCCGATTGGGATCCAGGTTCGACAGGCCGACATGAACCCGCCCGTCCTTACCGCGCACCGCCGATCCGCTCACTGCGGGCATCACGAACTGGTCCTTGGCATACCACGGCGCCCGGATCGTGACCGGCAGCACCTGCGCGTCCTGCCAGGGCTTGTACATCTCGAACACGTGATAGGTCGGCGTCAGCACCATCTTGGCACCGTCGGTCAGGATCATCGCCTGCAGCACGTTGACCATCTGCGCGATCGCGCTCATCCGCACGCGGTCGGCGTGCTTGGCAAAGATGTCGAGATGGACCGATGCGATCAGCGCGTCGCGCAGCGTGTTCTGCTGGCGCAGAAAGCCCGGATGCGTGCCGGGGTCCTGCGCATACCAGGCGCCCCATTCGTCGACGGCCAGGAACACGCGCTTCTGCGGATCATATTTGTCCATGATCGCGCTGTGCCGGGTCACCAGCTCGTCCATGCGCCACGCGCCGGCCAGCGCATCGGCCCATCCCGCCTCGTCGAAATTGACCGGATCGGCCTTGGGCGGCCAGCCGCCCTGCGGCAGCGTGTAATAATGGAGCGACACTCCGTCGAGCAGCGGCCCGGCGACGCGCATCATCGTCTCGGTCCAGTTATAATCGTCGACGTTCGCGCCGGCTGCGATCTTCAGGATCTTGGTCCCCGCCGGCGCCTTGACGAAAGTGGCATAGCGTCGCGTCTCGTCGGCCGCGAATTCAGGGCGCATGTTGCCGCCACAGCCCCACAGCTCGTTGCCGATCCCGAAATAGGGGACCGCCCACGGCGCCTTGTGGCCGTTCTTCGCGCGCTCGTCGGCCAGGCTGCCGGCGGGCGCGGTCATATATTCGACCCATTCCGCCATCTCGCGCGGCGTGCCGTTGCCGACATTGCCCGCGACATAGGCCTCCGCACCCACCTGGCGCAGCAGTTCGAAATATTCGTGCGTGCCCACCTCGTTGGGCTCGGTCACGCCGCCCCAGTGCGTGTTGACCTTCACCGGCCGCTGCTTCTGCGGGCCGATGCCTTCGCGCCAATGATATTCGTCGGCGAAACAGCCGCCGGGCCAGCGGATCACCGGCACCGACAGGTTGCGCAGCGCGGCGATCACGTCGTTGCGAAAGCCGTTGGTGTTGGGAATCTTCGAGTTCCTGCCGACCCACAGGCCGCCATAGATGCCGTTGCCCAGATGCTCGGCAAACTGGGTAAAGATGCGCCGATCATAGGTCGGGGCCGACGGGTCGGCCTTCAGCTCGACCGTCGCCGTCCCCGCCGCGGGCGCCGGGGCTCCGGCGGGGACGCCCTGCGCCAGCGCGGTCGCCGGCATGCCCAGCAACAGCAATGCCATCGCCACGGGACGGAATCTCGGGGTCATGTTTCTCTCCTGCTCGCCGGTTCTCGACCGGCATCGAATTGCCCGGGGTCGGTGCGCCTTGGCGCGCGCAACTGGCGATGGCCTTCAATCGCGAAGCGGCGACGCGGCACGCAACCGACGGCGGATCGACGCGGCATCGCCGCCGACGTCGCACGACCGCAGCCGGCGGTCGGCCGTGCCGGCGCGCGCATTTTCCGCTGGACGGGAATCGCTCCCTTCACGCATGCTTCTCTCCTGACTGCGGCATCGCCCGACGCCGACCGCAATATTCTCGATTGCTGTTGTTTAGTCCGACATATTCGAGTCTGGGGCGGAAGGCAATCCTTCGTCCCCGCAGCGCACGGGACACTGATTTCCACCGGGTTTTTCGATAAAATTGTCTGACTATTTTGACGTAGCGCCCTGCTCCGATGCGCCGGCGCGCGTGCAGCACAGCCACCGTGCTATTGGCGCTTCGCCATAATCATGAAGATTTTTTAACCAGTCATTCGCCTCGAAAAACCGTTACGCATTGCCCCGTAACGTAAAGCTCGGAACTGTCATTTCGCACTCGCAACACCCATGACTGACCCGTTTCTTGTCAAAAGCCATGATTCGTCTTGGCGCATCGGGATCGGGTCGCGCAATGCAGCTGATGCAATATCTGGACAATATCAAATCGTTACAACGCAAGATCGCGCTGATCGCGGGGCTTTGCCTCACCGCGACCGTGGTCATCCTCGTCACGGTCGGCGCGCTGTTCGCCTGGGGCTCGCACGCCTTTGTCAGCCGCGAGGTCGGCACCATCGTCAGCAGCCAGGCCAAGACGATGCTTCAGAACCGCGCCGAGGTCGAGGCCCAGCGCGTCAAGACCGCGCTCGACGTCGCGTTCGACGCCGCGCGCACCACGGCGCATTCGTTCGCCGTGCTCGCCGGCGGTGACGCGAGCAGCACCGGCGCGGGGCAGCGCCGCACCCAGTTCAACGCGATCCTGCGCCATGTGCTCGAACAGAACCCCACCTTCAACGGCACCTATTCGGCGTGGGAGCCCAATGCGATCGACGGCGCCGATGCGGGCTTCGTCAACAACCGCGCGATGGGCTCGGATGGCACCGGCCGTTTCCTCGCCTATTGGACGCGCGGCGCCAACGGCAATGTCGCGATCCAGCCGCTCGTCGAATATGACAGCGCCGAGCGCCACCCCAACGGACTGATGAAGGGCGGCTGGTATCTCGGCCCCAAGGCGAACGGTGAGGAAAGCATCCTCGGCCCGCTCCCCTACACCGTCCAGGGCCAGCGCGTGTTCCTCGCCACCATGTCGGTGCCGATCGTCGTCCATGGCCGCTTCATGGGCGTCGCGGGCAGCGATTATAATCTCGACTTCCTGCAAAAGGTCGCGACGCAGACCAGCGGCTCGCTCTTTTCGGGCAAGGCGGTGGTGCTGATCGTCAACGACACCGGCCTCATCGCCGCCAACAGCGCCGCGCCGGATACGATCGGCAAGTCGGCCGCCTCGGTCGATCCGCGCTGGGCGCAACTCGCCGAAACGGTCAAGGGCGGTCAGGCCAAGGTCGTCGACGATCCCAACCAGAAGAATATCGACGTCTATTCGCCGATCACGCTCGGGCGCAGCAAGACGCCCTGGTCGGTGGTGATCTCGGTCCCGCGCGACCTCGTGCTCGCCCAGGCCGATTCGCTCAGCGCCTCGCTCAGCGCGCGCGCCGTGTCGAGCATGGTGTGGCAGTTGCTGATCGGCATCGCCGTCGCGGTCGCCGCCGTGTTCGGGATCGCCGTCGCCGCGCGGCGCATCGCCCAGCCGATCAGCCAGTGCGCCGATTTCGCCAACGGCATCGCCCGCGAACGGATGGATCAGGTGCTCGAAATCCATCAGGCGGACGAGGTCGGCACGCTCGCGGAGGCGCTGCGCAAGATGCAGGAGGACATCAAGTCCAACATCGCGCGCCGCGCCGACGAGGCGGCCAAGACCGAATTCGTCGTCGAAACCGTCTCGTCGAGCCTCGGCGGGCTGTCGCAGGGCGACCTCACGGTCGACATCACCGCGGCGTTCCCGCCCGAATATGAAGGGCTCAAGCACAACTTCAACACCGCGCTCGGCAGCCTGCGCGGCCTGATCGGCGCGGTCGGCGAAAGCGCGGCGACGATCCGCAACGGCTCGGTCGAGATCGCCCAGGCGTCGGAGGATCTCGCCCGCCGCACCGAAAGCAACGCCGCCAGCCTCGAAGAGACCAGCGCCGCACTCGTCCAGGTCGACACGCGGCTCAAGGCAAGCGCGATCGCCTCGAACGAAACGCTGTCGCGCGCCGATCAGGCGATCGCGACGGTCAATGACGGCCGCAGCGTCGCCGAAGAAGCGATGCAGGCGATGGCGCGCGTCAGCACCAGCGCCGAAGGCATCGACAGCGTGATCGAAGGGCTCGACAAGATCGCGTTCCAGACGCGCGTGCTTGCCATGAATGCCGCGGTCGAGGCGGGGCGCGCCGGCGATGCGGGCCGCGGCTTCGCGGTCGTCGCCGATCTTGTCTCGGCGCTCGCCCGGCGCTCGGAGGACGAGGCGCGCGCCGCCCGCGAACAGCTCACTGCGACCCAGACCGACATCGCCTCGGCGGTGCAGGCGGTGCGCAAGGTCGATGCGGCGTTCGTCGGCATCTCGGGCGATGTCGAGGCGGTGCACGGGCTGCTCGGCACGATGGCGGCGGACAGCCGCGCCCAGTCGGCCTCGATGACCGAAATCAGCGCCGCGATCGGCGCGATGGACCAGTCGACGCAACAGAATGCCGCGATGGTCGAACAGACCTCGGCCGCCGCGCGCAACCTCACCTCGGAGGTCAAGTCGCTCACCGAACAGGCAGAGAGCTTCACCGTCGAAAAGCCCGGCCATGCCGGCGCGCACCGGCACGCGCCGGCGCGCGCGACGCACCGCGAACACGCCTTCGCCTGACGGGCGATCGGGCGTCGCAATGCGCCATCGAAGGGCGCGGGAGGAGCAATCCCCCCGCGCCCTTTGTCGGCAGAAACGCCACGACAGCGTCGCGCGCGCGCCATGATCGTGCGCGCGCGCGGCGACCTCGCCCGAATAGCTGAGGTCGAGCCGCAGCCGCTCGCCGAGCGCCGCGCCCAGCCCCAGTTCGGCCGCCATCGCGTCGCGGGCAAGCGGCGCACCGGCGACGCGGAACCCCGCCCCGCCCAGCGT
>JAFABD010000205.1 GCA_023426225.1 Pseudomonadota bacterium
GGCCAGCCCGCGGCATCGGCGCCGGTCAGCGCCAGCAGCGCCTCGGCCGCATCGCGCAGGAACGCCGCGACCGCGCCGTCATCGGCGGGCGGCGCAATCCCCACCGCGCGCGCCAGCCCGCGCGGCGTCGGCACCATGAAGCGCGCCGGCCGCAGAAAGGCGAACAGCTCGAGCAGGTCGAGCCCGTTGATCTCGGGATGCCCCAGCCGCTGGCCGATCAGCGGCGCGTTGAGCATCAGCACCGGCGTATCGGCGGCGATGCGGATCGCCTCGCCGCGGCCGATCGCGCGCGTTCCCTCGGCCGTGGCGATCCACACGCCCGAATGGCTGGCGTGAAGCGCGGGGTAGGGGGGCGGCGGCAACATCGTCATCCCGGCTTGTACACCTTGCGTTCCGGTTGAACAGGGGGCGTGCGGCGGGCCGATCGCACAGGGACGGGGACAGGGACAGGGACGGGGAACGGGCACAGGCACGCGCACCGGCGCGCGCCTGCCCACTTCGCCCCTTCCAATGTAGGAACCCGCTTCGCATAAGCTGGTCGATGGACCCGTCGCCCGCCCCGCCCGCACGCCCGATGCCGTCTCACGCCGCGCCCGACCGCGCCGCACCCGACTCGCTGCACCCCGCTGCCGCGCCGCCCGAAGCCACGCCGCCCGATCTCGCATCCTCGGCCGCCACACGCGGCGACGCTGCAATCGGTGACACCGCAACCGCCGACGCCGCAACCGGCGACGACGCGCTGCCGCCGATTCCCGATTTCGATCCGGTGCCGGTCACGCGGCACCGCCGCGACGGCTGGACGCCCGAACGCCAGCGCGGCTTCATCGCCGCGCTCGCCGAAACCGGGCTGGTCGCCACCGCCGCGCGCCGCGTCGGCATGGGCGTCACCTCGGCCTATCAGCTACGCCGCCGCCCGGGCGGCGCGGGCTTTGCCGCGGCGTGGGACATGGTGCTCGAGGAAGCGCGCGAACGCGCGCTCAGCTATCTGGTCGACCGCACGCTCAACGGCACCACGCGCCCGCGCTTCTATCGGGGCCGTTATGTCGGGACGATCCATGGCTATGAAACGCGCGCCGCCTGTGCGGTGGTTCGCGCCGCCTTCGCGACCGGCCCCGTCCCCTGGGCACGCAAGTCAAAGTGAAACGATGCAACGCACCTCCCTTCACTTTGCCGCGCTGCCTGCCGCGTCGACGCGTCAGAGGCGCCAGTGAAACACGTGACGCCACGTCGCCGGCACCGCGGTCCCCGACTCGTCGCGCTTCGGCTTGAAGCGTGCGCGGGCGAGCATCAGCTCGCAGGTGCGCGCGTCGAGCGACGGGACGCCGCTCGACGTCACGACCGTGCAACCGACGGGACACCCCTCCGCCGAAAGCGCCAGTTCGAACTCGACGTCGCCGGTCTGACGTCGGCGGCGTGCATCGGCGGGATAGTCGGCCGCAGTCACCCAAGGCCCATTGGCGCGCGGCTTGGCGCATTCGGGTGTCGTCGTCATCGCTGCCATGGCAACCAGCGCCGTCAGAATCATCGGTCTTTCCCCCTCTGGATCGCGGTCCCCCGGCCTGGAACGCTGTTCCGCCGTCCGCCCGGTCACGATGATTGCCGAAGCCCGTCGAAGCAACCCCCGCCGCCCGCGCGGCAACAGCGCAAAGCGATTGCACGCAATTGCATCCTTGGCCCGAAAACGGCAGAGGCAGGGGACCATGAGCAACGTCACTCCCGAACTCCGCGCCGCTGCGCTCGTCTCCAAGGCCTGGCCCTATGAAGAGGCGCGCAAGCTGCTCAAACGCTATCCCCAGATCGCTCAGGGTGGCGCGCCGGAGAAAGGCCATGTGCTGTTCGAAACCGGCTATGGCCCCTCGGGCCTGCCGCATATCGGCACGTTCAACGAAGTGCTGCGCACCACCATGGTCCGCCGCGCCTTCGAGAGCCTGTGCGATGTGCCCACCCGGCTGATCGCGTTCAGCGACGACATGGACGGGCTGCGCAAGGTGCCGGACAATGTGCCCAATCAGGAAATGCTGCGCGAGCATCTCGGCAAGCCGCTGACCCAGGTGCCCGATCCGTTCGGGAAATATGAGAGCTTCGCGCACCACAATAATGCGCGGCTGCGCGAATTTCTCGACCAGTTCGGCTTCGAGTACGAATTCGCCTCGTCGACCGACTATTACACCGGCGGGCGCTTCGATGCGGCGTTGAAGGGCGTGCTGCGCCACTATCAGGGCATCATGGACGTGATGCTGCCGACGCTGCGTGCCGAGCGCCAGGCGACCTATTCGCCCGTCCTGCCGATCAGCCCCAAGTCGGGCATCGTGCTGCAGGTACCGGTCGAGGTCGTCGATGCCGAGGCCGGCCTCATTGCCTTCGAGGACGAGGGCGAGCGGATCGTGCAGAGCGTGCTCGGCGGCAAGGCCAAGCTCCAGTGGAAGGTCGACTGGGCGATGCGCTGGGTGGCGCTCGACGTCGATTACGAGATGGCGGGCAAGGATCTGATCGATTCGGTCACCCAGTCGGGCAAGATCGCCCGCGTGCTGGGCGGCCGCCCGCCCGAGGGCTTCAACTACGAGATGTTCCTCGACGAAAAGGGCGAGAAGATCTCCAAGTCCAAGGGCAACGGCCTCAGCCTCGAACAATGGCTGACCTATGGCCCCGAGGAAAGCATCGCCTTCTACGCCTATCGCGAGCCCAAAAAGGCCAAGCAGCTGCACCTCGGCGTGATCCCGCGCGCGATCGACGAGTATTGGCAGTTCCGCGGCAACTATGCCGGCCAGCCGATCGAGCAGAAGCTGGGCAACCCCGTCCACCACATCCACAATGGCGAGCCGCCGGCGGAGACGCTGCCGGTCACCTTCGGGCTGCTGCTCAACCTGGTTGGCGTGATGGGCGAGGCGACCAAGGAGCAGGTCTGGGGCTATCTGACCAATTATGTCCCCGACGCGAATCCCGAAACCTATCCGGCGCTCGACCGGCTGATCGGCTATGCGCTCGCCTATGCCCGCGACTTCGTCGCGCCCACGCTCAGGAAGCGGGCGCCGGTGGGGGTGGAGATCGAGGCGCTCAAGCGCCTCGACGCCGAACTCGCCGCGCTGCCCGCCGATGCGACGGCCGAGGCGATCCAGGATCAGGTCTACGAGATCGGCAAGACCGGCGGGTTCGAGACTCTGCGCGACTGGTTCAAGGCGCTGTACGAGACGCTGCTCGGCTCCGAACAGGGGCCGCGCATGGGCAGCTTCATTGCGCTCTACGGCATCGAAAACAGCCGCAAGCTGATCGCCGAGGCGCTGGCGCGCGCGGCCTGACGGCGGCGGCGTCGCGGCGGTTTTCGGACGCGCCGGCCCCGGTTTCGGGAGACGCCGCCGGGCTTGCGGGTTAGGAAGGAGGTGCAGCCCGGTCGGGTCGCCTCTCCCCCCTGTGTTGCGCCAAAGGAGACCCCATGGCCCCCAAGCTCATCAGACGCGCCCGGTCGGCGACCCGCGCCTTTCTGCACAGCGAGGCGGCGGGGGGGATCATCCTGATGGCGGCGGCGGCCGCGGCGATGGTCGTCGCCAACCTGCCGGGGCTCTCCGACACCTATTTCCACACGCTCCACGCCGAAACCGGCCCGGTCATCAGCCCGGCGGCGGGGCCGATGACGGTGCATCTGTGGATCAACGATGCGCTGATGGCGGTGTTCTTCCTGCTCGTCGGGCTCGAGATCAAGCGCGAGTTCGTCGACGGCCGACTGGCGAGCTGGGATCGCCGGCGGCTGCCCGTGCTCGCCGCGGCGGCGGGGATGGCGGTGCCGGCGGCGATCTATCTCGCGGTGGTGAAGGAAACGCCGGGGCTCGGCAATGGCTGGGCGATTCCGGCCGCGACCGACATCGCCTTTGCGATCGGCGTGCTCGCGATCCTCGGCCGCCGCGCGCCCGCCTCGCTCAAGCTGTTCCTGACGACGGTGGCGATCGTCGACGATATGGGCGCGGTGACGATCATCGCGCTGTTCTACACCGCCCAGATCGACTTCGTTGCGCTGGCGATGGCCGCCGTCGTGCTCGCCGCCATGTTCGCGCTCAACCGGGCGGGGGTGAAGCGGCTGGCGGTCTATCTGGCGCTCGCGGCGCTGCTCTGGCTGTTCGTGTTCCGCTCGGGCGTCCATGCGACGATCGCCGGCGTGCTCGCCGCGATGAGCGTGCCGATCACGCGCTCGCCGGGTGCGCCCGACGACGCCGATTCGCCGCTCCACCGGCTCGAACATGCGCTCCATCCCTGGTCGGCGTTCCTGATCGTGCCGCTGTTCGGCTTCGCCAATGCGGGCGTGTCGCTCAGGGGAATGACCCCCGCCGTGCTGGTCGAGCCGCTGCCGCTCGCCATCGCGATGGGGCTGTTCCTCGGCAAGCAGGTGGGGATTTTCGCCAGCGTGTGGGTGGCCGACCGCACCGGCTTCGCCGCCAAGCCCGGCTGGGCGAGCTGGCCGCAAATCTATGGCGTCTCGCTGCTCGCCGGGATCGGCTTCACGATGAGCCTGTTCATCGGCGGCCTCGCCTTTCTGGGCAACGAACTGCTGGTCGACGAGGTCAAGATCGGCGTGCTGGCGGGATCGCTGCTCGCGGCAATGGCGGGCTTCCTCGTGCTGCGGCTCAGTCCGCCGCGCCGCGTCCTCGCGCAGAAGCTGCTCGAACGCCGCCACAACGGCGCCGGCTGACGGGGGATTGCCGGGCTCAGCCGCGTGTGGCCGCGAGCCCGGTGGGGCCGCGTCCGGCGCGGCGGCGCGGGTCGGCGAGCATCGCCACGCACCAGATCAGGAAACCGCCAAAGGCAAGCCCCGCGCCGACATAGCCGGTCGAGGTCCAGCCCCATCCCGCCGCGATCGCCATCCCGCCCAGCAACGGCCCCAGCGCGTTGGCAAAGTTGAACGCCGAATGGTTGAGCGCCGCCGCCAGCGCCTGCGCCTCGCCCGCCACATCCATCAGCCGCGTCTGAAGCACCGTGCCCAGCGACCCGGTGAACCCGATCGCCACCACCGCCACCGCGATCGACCAGAACTGCGTCGCGGCAACGGGATAGGCGAGCAGCGCCGCGGTGCTGCCGAGCAACAGCGCCGCTGCCGTCGGCATCAGCGCCCGGTCGGCGAAGCGCGGCACGATCAGGTTACCCGCCGTCATGCCGGCGCCGAACAGCATCAGCACGATCGAGATCGTCGCCGGCGTCACCCGCGTCACCGCGAGCAGCGTCGAGGCGATATAGGTATAGACGCAGAACACGCCGCCAAACCCGATCGCGCCGATCCCCAGCGTCAGCCATACCTGCGCATTGCCCAGCGCCGACAGTTCGCGCAGCGGGCTCGCCCGCGGATCCGGCACGTCGCGCGGCGCAAAGACATAGACCAGCAGCGCCGTCACCAGCGCCAGCGCCGCGACGATGCCGAAGCCCCAGCGCCACCCCAGCGCCTGACCGAGCAGGTTGGCGACCGGCACGCCGAGCACGGTCGCGACGGTCAACCCCAGCATCACGCGCCCCACCGCCTGCGTCCGCTGCGCATAGGGAACGAGCGACGCCGCCACGAGCGCGGCGATCCCGAAATAGGCACCGTGCGGCAATCCGCTGAGGAACCGGAACGCCAGCATCGCCGCATAGCTGGGCGCAACCGCGCTGAGCGCGTTGAACAGCGCGAAGGCCGCCATCAGCCACAGCAGCACCGTCCGTCGCGACCGCCGCGCCGCGATCACCGCCAAGAGCGGCGCCCCGACCACCACGCCAAGTGCATAGGCGCTGATGACGTGCCCCGCCGTCGGTTCGTCGATGCGAAGCCCGCGCGCCATGTCCGGCAACAGGCTCATCGTCGCGAACTCGGTCGTTCCGATCGCGAAGCCGCCCATTGCCAGGGCGAAGTGGACGAGCGCGACGGGCGCCGCGCGCGAGGTGGCGGAAGCAGTCATGGCGGCCAAGTGGCTATGCTGCACCGCAGCGTCAACCACAGCCATGATCGGCAGTTGACGAGAAAAATTCGTGAGCGGCGGCGGCAACCGTTCCGCCGTTCGGGCTTTATGGTGGGTTGGGCCGTACCTTGACGGGCGGCGCCGATACGAAAAAGGCCGCCCGCAAGCCGAAGCTAGGGGCGGCCCGTTCAAGCCGATCGCGATCGGATCAGAGCTTGCTGGTCAGTTCCGGAACCACCGTGAAGAGGTCGCCGACCAGGCCGATATCGGCGACCTGGAAAATCGGCGCGTCCTCGTCCTTGTTGATGGCGACGATCGTCTTCGAATCCTTCATGCCCGCCAGGTGCTGGATCGCGCCGGAAATGCCGACCGCGACATAGACTTCGGGGGCGACGATCTTGCCGGTCTGGCCGACCTGATAGTCGTTGGGGGCATAGCCCGCATCGACGGCGGCGCGGCTCGCGCCGATCGCGGCACCGAGCTTGTCGGCGAGCGGATCGATGATCTCGTGGAACTGCTCCGACGAGCCGAGCGCACGACCGCCCGAGACGATGATCTTCGCGCTGGTGAGTTCCGGACGCTCCGACACGGCGATTTCGGCGCCGACAAAGCTCGACAGCCCTGCATCGCCCTTGCCAGCAACCGCTTCGACCGGCGCGCTGCCGCCGGTGGCGGCGGCCTTGTCGAAGGCCGTACCGCGCACGGTGATCACCTTCTTGGCATCGCTCGACTGCACGGTCGCGATCGCGTTGCCCGCATAGATCGGGCGCGTGAAGGTGTCCGGACCCTCGACCGAGAGAATGTCCGAGATCTGCATGACGTCGAGCAGCGCGGCGACGCGCGGCGCGACATTCTTGCCGGTGGTCGTCGCGGGCGCGAGGAACGCGTCATGATCCGCCATCAGCGCGGCGACCAGCGGCGCGACATTTTCGGCCAGCGCGTTGGCATAGGCTGCATCGTCGGCGAGATGGACCTTGGCCACACCCGCGATCTGCGCGGCCGCATCGGCAACGCCGGCGCAGCCCTGGCCGGCCACCAGCAGATGAACCTCGCCGAGCTTCGCCGCGGCGGTGACGGTTGCAAGCGTCGCATCCTTGACGCTCTTGTTGTCGTGTTCGACCCAGACGAGCGTCTTCATCACGCGACTCCCATGCCCTTGAGCTTTTCAACCAGTTCGTCGACGCTGCCGACCTTGATCCCGGCCTGGCGCTTGCCCGGCTCGGTGACCTTGAGCGTCTTGAGCCGCGGCGTGACGTCGACGCCGTAATCGGCGACGGTCTTCTTCGCGACCGGCTTGGTCTTTGCCTTCATGATGTTGGGCAGCGTCGCATAGCGCGGCTCGTTGAGGCGCAGGTCGGTCGTGACGATCGCCGGCAGCTTCAGCGAAACGGTCTCGAGGCCGCCATCGACCTCGCGCGTGACCTGCGCATGGTCGCCCGCAATCTCGACCTTCGACGCGAACGTGCCCTGCCCCCAGCCGAGCAGCGCGGCCAGCATCTGGCCGGTCTGGTTCGAATCGTCGTCGATCGCCTGCTTGCCCAGGATGATCAGCCCGGGCTGTTCTTCCTCGGCAACCTTGGCGAGCAGCTTGGCGACCGCCAGCGGTTCGACCTCGTCGTCGCTCTGGATCAGGATGCCGCGGTCGGCGCCCATTGCGCGCGCGGTGAGCAGCACGTCGGTCTCGGCCTTGGCGACGCCGATCGTCACCACGACAACCTCGGTCGCCACGCCCTTTTCCTTCAGGCGGACCGCTTCCTCGATCGCGATCTCGTCAAAGGGGTTCATGCTCATCTTGACGTTGGCGAGGTCGACGCCCGTGCCATCCGCCTTAACGCGGGGTTTAACGTTGTAGTCAAGCACACGCTTGACCGGGACCAGGATCTTCATCGCGTCCTTCCTGTCTGCCGGGAATATACCCCTGACAATTGGGTTACGTTTACGCGAACGTCAACCGCTCGCATGCGATTCGGCGTACGCCGCGATCAGCGTGCCGAAGGATTCCGGGGACGGAAATTTTGGATAGCTGTACGAAGCGCCAGTCGCCGCCCAGGGCAGCGCTTCATCGGTATAGGATTCAAGGAAAGGCGGTGCCGCCGGGGGCGAGTCGAGCATCGTCGTGCGCAGGTTGACGAAGGCGTCCAGCCCGTCGGGGCGCGTGAACAGCCAGCTCTTGCAGTAATCGCAATGGAAGTGCCGGGTATCGCCGTGCAACCCGCCAAGGACCGGCTCTCCCGCGAGGATCGCGAACGCCTCGGCCGGATAAAGGCTGCTGAGCGAAAAGGCGCTGGCCGTCATCCGCTGACAGCCGGTGCAGTGGCAGGCCATGGTGACGAGCGGCGCGCCCGTCACCTGGAACCGCACGCGACCGCAACGGCAGCCGCCCTCGGCCGTCTCGACAACCGGGGCGGCCACGTCGCTCACGCCGCCTTCTTGACCTCCGCCACGATCTTCTTCGCGGCATCGCCCAGGTCGTTGGCCGGGACGATCGGCAGGCCCGAATTGGCCAGGATGTCCTTGCCCTGCTGGACGTTGGTTCCTTCGAGGCGAACCACCAGCGGCACCGAGAGGTTCACTTCCTTGGCGGCCGCGACGATGCCCTCGGCAATAATGTCGCAGCGCATGATTCCGCCGAAGATGTTGACGAGGATGCCCTCGACCGCGGGATCGCTGAGGATGATCTTGAACGCCGCCGTCACCTTCTCCTTGCTCGCGCCGCCGCCGACGTCGAGGAAGTTGGCGGGGAAGGCGCCGTTGAGCTTGATGATGTCCATCGTCGCCATGGCCAGGCCCGCGCCGTTGACCATGCAGCCGATGTTGCCGTCGAGCTTGATGTAGGCGAGGTCGTACTTCGAAGCCTCGAGTTCCATCGGATCCTCTTCGGTCTCGTCGCGCAGTTCCATCAGATCCTTGTGGCGGAACATCGCGTTCGAATCGAAGCCGACCTTGGCGTCGAGCACCATCAGCTTGCCCTGCTCGGTGACCGCGAGCGGGTTGATCTCGATCTGCGACGCGTCGGTGCCGAGGAACGCGTCATAGAGCTTCGACGCGACATTGGCCGCCTGCTTGGCAAGGTCGCCCGTCAGTTCGAGCGCGGCGGCGACCGCACGGCCATGGTGCGGCATGAAGCCCGTCGCCGGGTCGATGTCGATCGTGTGGATCTTTTCCGGCGTGTCGTGCGCGACGGTCTCGATGTCCATGCCGCCCTCGGTCGAGGCGACCATCGAGATGCGGCCGGTAGCGCGGTTCACGAGCAGCGCGAGATAATATTCCTTCGCGATGTCGACGCCGTCGGTGATGTAGAGGCGGTTGACCTGCTTGCCGGCCTCACCCGTCTGAACCGTGACGAGCGTGTTGCCCAGCATCTCGGACGCGTGCTGGCGCACTTCGTCGGCGGTCTTGGCGAGACGGACGCCACCCTTGGCATCGGCAGGCAGTTCCTTGAACTTGCCCTTGCCGCGGCCGCCGGCGTGGATCTGCGCCTTGACGACATAGAGCGGCCCGGGGAGCTTGGCCGAAGCGGCCACGGCCTCGTCGACGCTCAGCGCCGCAAAGCCGGCAGGCACCGGCACGCCGAACTTGGCGAGCAATTCCTTGGCCTGATATTCGTGAATGTTCATCGCTGAGGCGCCCTTCGCTTGCGAATATCGGTAATGTGGAGCCTGCCTAAAGCACAGGCGCAGGCGCGAATCCACCCCCGCGAAACTGCCGAGCCCCGGCGGAGCCGAATCGGCTCTGCCCCGCAGGCGCCGCGATGTGCGGCGCCACGCGAGTCCTGACGGTATCGTTTACATGGCGCCCGCCGGCCCAGGGCCGCGAATCAGCGCGTCAGCGATCGAGCCCGGTCGCGCACACGGCCGCCGCACTGGTCGTGACGCTCAGGATTTCCGGGTCGCCGAGCGCCCGCACACGATGAAGGAACTGCGAAACCGATTCGGACTTCGACGCGCGCGGCAGGTCGGCAAGGCGCAGCAGCTGCTTGAGCGACAGCCGGTCGGCCATCCGTTCGGCCATGCAGCCCGCCAGCGGGCGCGGCAGGCCGGCGTTGACCAGCCCCGAGCGCAATCGCGCCTGGGGCACGGCGCAGCCCGAAAGCAAAAACGCCGCCATGAGGAATATTCCGACTCTCGTCCGCATCGCCGCGGCTCGCTATAGCGAAGCCATGCACCCTGCAATCGGATTCCTGCTGTTCGCCGCCACCGTCGCCGGGATGGAGGGTTTTGCCTATGCCGCGCATCGCTGGGTGATGCACGGGCCGGGCTGGTTCCTGCACAAGAGCCACCACCGCCCGCGCACCGGCCCGTTCGAGCTCAACGATCTTTATGCGGCCATCTTTGCGGTGCCGTCCTTCATCCTGCTGCTCGGGGGGGTGCAGCTCGGCTGGTGGCCCAGTTTCACGTGGATCGGTGCCGGCATCGCCGCCTATGGCGCGATCTATTTCGGTTTCCACGACGTGATCGTGCACCGCCGCATCCACCATCGTTATGTCCCGCGCTCGCGCTACATGAAGCGGATCGTCCAGGCGCACCGGCTGCACCACGCGATCGAAAGCAAGGAGGGCACGGTCAGCTTCGGCTTCCTGTGGGCGCCGCGCCCCGAGGTGCTCAAGGCCCAGCTCCGCCGCTCTCCGGGCACGCCGCGCCGCGCCAACGCGGATTGACGCGCGCGCCCGCCGGGCACACATGAAAGCGCATGGAACCGCTGAACCTTTCCGAGTCCGAGTGGCGCAAGCGGCTGACTCCCGAGCAATTCCATGTCCTGCGTCAGGCGGGCACCGAACGCGCCTTTTCGGGCCACTTCACCGACAACAAGGCCGATGGCGTCTATCGTTGCGCCGGATGCCAGCTCGAACTGTTCGACAGCACCGAGAAATATGATTCCGGGTCGGGCTGGCCGAGCTTCACGGGCCCCGTCGCGGCAGATCATGTCACCGAACATGCCGACAACAGCCACGGCATGCGCCGCGTAGAGGTGCGATGCGCGCGCTGCGACGGCCATCTGGGGCATTTGTTCCCCGATGGGCCGCCCCCCACCGGGCTGCGCTATTGCATCAATTCGGTCTCGCTCGATTTCCGTTCACGCAACGGCAACACGGGCGGCGCTACGCGATAGGGCGTTTGCGGCTGCAATCCTTGTGAGCCGCGCCATTAGGGCTTAATCCACCCAACCCGATGCGCCTGAAATCGAACAAGACACCGCGCGGCGCCAGACCGCGCCCTCCCGGCCGCTGGAAGCGGATCGCCCTGTGGACGCTGGGCACGGGCGGCGCGCTGGCGCTGATCGCACTCGTTGCGCTGATCGTCGCCGTCTATTCGACGCGCGCGACGCTCCCAAGCTATGACGAACTCAAATCGTCGCCCAACGGACAGATGATCCGCGTCCATGCTGCCGACGGCACCGTGCTCGTCTCGCTCGGGCCGAGCTATGGCGAATGGATCAAGTACGATCAGATCCCGCAGGTGATGAAGGACGCGATCGTCGCGGTCGAGGACCGGCGTTTCGAGCATCATTGGGGCGTCGATCCCTGGGGACTGGCGCGCGCGGTGCGGATCGGCATCGCCAATCGCGGATCGGGCAAGCGGCTGCAGGGCGCATCGACGATCACGCAGCAGGTGGCGCGCACGATCTTCCTGTCGAACAAATATGATTTCGGCCGCAAGATGCGCGAGGCGATGCTGGCGCTGGCACTCGAACGCAAGTTCAGCAAGCAGCAGATTCTCGAACTCTATCTGAACAAGGTCTATTTCGGCGGCGGCGCGTATGGCATCGACGCGGCGAGCCGCAAGTTCTTCGGCCATCCCGCGACCAACCTTACGCTGGCCGAGGCCGCGGTGATCGCCGGCCTCGTCAAGGCGCCGTCGCATTACTCGCCGACCGCCGATGCCGAGGCCGCCGTGGGCCGCGCGAGCGTCGTGCTCAGCGTCATGGCCGAGACCGGCAAGATCAGCCAGGCGACCGCCGCGTCGACCGATCCGCACAGCGTCCGCATCGCCCCCGAGCCCAAGCAGAACAGCGTGCGCTACTTCACCGACTGGGCGCTGCCGCAGCTCGAGGTGCTGATCGACGAGAGCGAAGCCCCGCTCGAGGTGTGGACGACGCTCGATCTCAACATGCAGCGCGCGGCCGACGACGCGATCCGCGCCAATGCGCCCGACGGCGCGCAAGGGGCGCTTGTCAGCCTCGATCGCGACGGCGCGGTTCGCGCGATGGTCGGCGGCAAGGATTATGTCGCGTCGATCTACAACCGCGCGACGCAGGCGGAACGCCAGCCGGGTTCGGCGTTCAAGCTGTTCGTCTATCTCGCCGCGCTGGAGGCGGGGCATAAGGTCGACGACGTCGTGGTCGACGAGCCGGTTTCGATCAACGGCTGGAGCCCGCGCAACAGCTCGGGTCGCAATTCGGGCGAGATGACGCTGCGCACCGCCTTTGCCTATTCGATCAACACCGTCGCGGCAAAGCTGGGCCAGGAAGTCGGCTTCGCGACGGTGGCCAGCATGGCCCGGCGGTTCGGCATCACCACGCCGATCAACACCCAGCCGGCGATGGTCCTCGGCACCTCGAACGTCCGGCTGATCGACATGACGCGCGCCTTCGCCTCGGTGTCGCAAAAGGGCGTGGCAGTGACCCCCTATGGCATCACGCGGGTCACCGCGAACGGCAACGTCATCTATCAGCACGAGGTCGATACCAGTCACGTCCTCGTCGCCCCCTATGTCGCGGCGCAGATGACCGACCTGTTGCAGACCGCAGTCAACACCGGCACAGGCCGCGCCGCGCAGATCGGACGTCCGGTCGCGGGCAAGACGGGGACGACCACGTCGAACAAGGACGGCTGGTTCCTCGGCTTTTCGAGCGGGCTGACGACGGGCGTGTGGATGGGCCGCGACGATGCGCGGATGGTCCCCGGCCTTCAGGGCGGCACCGCCCCGGCGCGTGCCTTTGCCGCCTTCATGCGCAAGGCGGTCGCCAACCGTCCGGTGGAGGCGTTCGAGACGCAGGTGACGCTGCCCGAATGGCAGCTCGAGCCCGAGGACAATGCCTATTTCACGCCCGACAATGGCGCGATGGTCGATCCGGACGGCAATCCGCTGCCCGAAGGGCCGATGCCCGCGCGCCCGCCGCTCGACGCGCCGCCCCCGCCGGGCGGCCAGCAGAACGACGATCGGCTCGATCAGGCTTGGATCGACCGGATGACCGGCCGCGCGCCCCCGCAACCGAACCGTTCGCCGCAGGCCGGCCGCCCGGCCGGCCGCGACGCGACGCGGACGCCGCCCGCCGATCGCGGCCAGGCAAATCCGCGCGAGGGCGACGGCGACGGGTTCTGACCCGCACCGTCGCGCGCGTTCATTCGCTCGGGTCGTGAGCCTGGGCGCCGACCCAGTGCAACGCGCTGCCATGGCGACGCAGCCATGCCCGCGCCGGCGCCGGATCGGCTTCGAGCAGCGTCGCCACCAGCCGGTGGAATGCCGGTGCGTGGTTCATATGGACCCGGTGCGCCACTTCGTGC
This sequence comes from Pseudomonadota bacterium, assembly GCA_023426225.1. Lineage (GTDB taxonomy): Bacteria > Pseudomonadota > Alphaproteobacteria > Sphingomonadales > Sphingomonadaceae > Sphingomonas. The sequence continues at coordinate 13,417 of JAFABD010000205.1, forward strand.
GCGACCGTTGCCTGGCGGACGAAATCGGGCGCGAGGATCAGTCGCCAGCTATAGCGGATCGCTCCCGACGAAGCGCAGCTTCCCCAGCGCCCGCGCGGATCGCCGACCGATACGCGTGTTACCGAAACCCCAAGCCTTTCGGCAAACGCTGCCGTCTCGGCGCTGAGCAGATCGAGCGCCTGCGCGCGCAGCCATCGTTCGATCCGGCGCCCCACGCCGTCGCGCGGACCGCCGACGCGGAGCATCGCGCCATCGAGCGCCGGCGCCCTCGACGCCGCTTCGTCCCAGGCAATCGTCACCGACCGCCCGCGAAAGGGAAAGCTGCCCCCTGGCACCAACGGCGTGACACCGGGCAGCCGCGCCTGCTGGGCCGCGATCCATTCGCGCTGCGCCTCGACCCAGCGAAGCGCATGCGGCAGCGAGGCGCGCGGCGGCAGGGTCAGGCGAACCCGCCCGTCGCGCGGATCGACGGTCAGACGCAGCCGGCGGGCGCGCGCGCTGCGCACGACCTCCACCGGCACCGTCAAAGCGGTCGGTCCACCAGATGATGTTCGAAATCGCCCGCGTCATCCTCGGAGATCGTCCAGCCGCGGGTCGACTGGCCGGCGGCGTGCACCGCCTCGGGATCGCCACAAACCAGATAGTGCCATTCGGGCAACGGCTCGCCTGCAGCGCGAAGGCGGTACGCACAGGTCGACGGCAGCCATTCGATCGAATGGACGTTGCGTGCATTCAGCCGCACGCATTCGGAAACAAAGGCGTGGCGATGGCGATAATTGCTGCACCGGCCCATCCGGCGATCGAGCAGGCGGCACGCCACGTTGGTCGCGAGCAGCTCGCCCGTATCCTCGTCCTCGAGCTTATGGACACAGCATTTGCCGCACCCGTCGCACAGCGCCTCCCATTGCGCGCGATCGAGCTTCTCCAGCGGCGTATTTTCCCAGAAACGCTCGCTCATCGCGCCCAGTGCCGGACCTGATCGGCGATCGCCCGCCCGTCCTGATCGAGCGGCAGCGACGCGATCGGTTCGCCCTGCGGTCCCATCAGGAACGCGACCGCGACATGATCGACCAGATAGCCGCCGCCGGGACCGGGCGGCTGTTTCTTGTAATAAACCGCATAACGGCGCGCGACATCCGCCACGGCCTGCGGGCTGCCCGTCAGCCCGACGACGCCGGGATGGAAATTCGCGACGAACTGGCGCAGCGCCGCGGGCGTATCGCGCTCGGGATCGACGCTGATGAAAATCGGCACGACGCGCTTGGCGATGCCGGGCGCCTCCTTGTCGAGCAGCCGCATCGCCTGGCCGATCTTCTGCATGTCGGTCGGGCACACATCGGGGCAATAGGTGTAGCCGAAATAGACGATGCGATAGCGGCCGTTGAAATCGGTATCGCGCACCGTCCGGCCATTCTGGTCGGTGAGCACGAACGGACCGCCGATATGCGCTCCCGTCAGCGGCGGCTTGCTTTCACCGCCGCCGCAGGCGGCGAGCGGCGCGGCGAGCAACGCCGCGGCGACCAGGCGAGACATGCTATTCATGGTGCCGCCCCAGATGATCTGTTAGACCCCCGGTTGCAAGAACGGGTCCGAGCAAAAGGTTCAATTGCGTCATGCTGTTTCGTGCTTCCTGCGCCGCCATCGCCGCTGCCCTGATGCTGGGCGCCGTCCCCGCGGCCGCGCAACAATTTTCCGATAGCTATGAGTTTCTGGAGGCGATCCGCAAGGCGGACGGCGCCAAGGTCAACAAATATCTGCAGGACAAGGGGCTGCGGATCGTCAACACGCGCGACCGCGAGAGCGGCGAGGGCGCGATCCACATCGTCACGCGGCGCGAGGATCTGCTGTACCTGCGCGTGGTGCTTCAGCAGGACGAGGTCAACGTGAACCTTCAGGACCGGCGCGGCAACACCGCGCTGCTGCTCGCTGCCGACCGCGGCTGGAGCGAGGGGGTCGACACGCTGGTCAAGTACGGCGCCAATGTGAACCTGCCCAATGCCGCCGGCGAGACGCCGCTGATCCGCGCGGTGCAGGCACATGACGAACGCGTCGTCGCCGCGCTGCTCAAGGCCGGCGCCGATCCCGACCGCGCCGATTTCCTGACGGGCAAGTCGGCACGCGACTATGCCCGCGACAATGCGCGCTACCCCGGCGTGGTCAAGCTGCTCAACGATGCGCCCAAGGCAGCGAAGGGCGCGGCGGGACCGCGGCTCTAAGCGTGTGGCCGGCGTCGTGTCCGGCCTCCCCGGACACGGCGCTTGAACGGCTAGAATCCAACCCCGGCGTCGGGATCGACATGCTGAATCACCCGGCGCGCGGCGCGGCGGGCGAACGACAGCGTGCATTTGCGCCGCGCAGCCGAGCCCAGCGGCACCGTCGCCGCCTCGCGCAGCACCGCCGCGTCATAGCGGTCGGCAACGATAAGCCCCGCCCGTTCGGGCAACAGCCCCGGCTGTTCGAACGGACGAAGATCGAATCCTCCGGGCACCGCCCAGAAGAAGCGGTCGCAATAGGGCAGATATTCGGGCCATTTGGCGTCGCCGAGTAGGTCGGCACGCGACACCTTGATCTCGACGATGACGATATTGCCGCGCGCATCGATCGCCATCAGGTCGGCGCGACGGCCATTCTCGAGCGGGACTTCGGCCAGGGCCACACAGTCGTGGCGAAGCAGCATTCGGCACACGCCGCGGACGACGTCGGGCGCCTGCATGCCCATCGGCGGCGGCGCCGCCGTCTCTGCGTCAACCTCGATCGACATGCGCGCGGCATAGAACATTCATGGAACAAACAAAAGCCCCGACGCATCGCATCGGGGCTATCACCGTCTTGTGCACATTTTAGCGCTCCTCGGTCCGGCCGAGGACGGACGCGATCAGCGATAGAAAATGTGGTTGCCGACGGTCGCGACCCGGTCGCGGTTGAAGCCGCCGCCGCGCGCATAACGCGCATGAAAATAGAGCGCTTCGTTGGCCGGGCTTTCCCACAGATTCTTCTGCGCGACCTGCGCCACTGCCAGTGCACGGCGCCACTGGGCGTTGGCCGGCGGCGAGGGCAGGCGGCCGCCGCGCACGAACGAGAACTGGCCCGGCTGCGCGAGCACGCCGCACACCGTCGTCGGGAACCGGCCCGAGCGCGTGCGGTTCAGCAGCACTTCGGCAACCGCCAGCTGGCCCGCGAGCGGTTCACCCTTGGCCTCGAAATAGATGCCGGTGGCAAGGCAACGGAGTTCGCTGTCGGATTCGGCCGGAACGTCCTGCGCTTCGACGGCCGCGAGCAGCGTCTCGTAATCCTGGTCTTCCTGGAGGGCCGCCTGGGGCAGCGGCTGGACAATTTCGCCGTCCTTACGGACCAGCTGGGCTGCCTGGGGCAGCGCGGGAACCACATGGTGTTCCTGGACGTTGACGCTCTGAACCTGTGCAGCCTGGCCATTGGCCGGCGCGGCGGGCGTCCCGTCGAGCGTTGCGGCGTTGGCTAGAGCCGCAAAGCAAAAGGTCAGCACCGCGAAACCCGCGGCGCGGAAGCGCAACTTCATACAAGACTTTGACTGTGCGGTTGGTGCACGGCCGCCCCCTGATCATCGTCCGATGATCCCCTCTGGGCCGCCGGGCCTCCCCCCGACTGCGTAACCGATCGACTTCACACCCCGGTCGGCACAACGCGATTGAACGTCACCGGCCTTTTCCCGATCGGCGCGCGACCGTCAACCGAATGTCATCGTTTCAGCGGCGAACCGTTCGGCGCCTGCGATATCCAGTTCGACGACCCACAGGTCGGGATCGCGGCTTCTCCGGCGGCGCCAATAGTCGGTCGCATCGGCATCGTCGGCGAGCGTATCCGGTCCGGTGGGCCGAAGCCCGCTGGCGCCGTCCGGCCCCAGACCACGCTCGAAAAACCGCGGATTCTGGCCTTTTTCCAGGCAAAGGAAGAGGATGGCACCCGATGTTGCGTCACCGCGGGCAAGGATTGCGGCGTTGCCGCCTGCGGCGGCGACCCGGCGGATCACCGCGCTGACCAGCAGCCCCGCGGCAGGGCGCGGATTCATTCTGCGGCCGGCGCTGCCGTCGCATAGCCGGGCAGCGTCGCCAGCGGGATTCGCGATCGCATGAAGGTGCCGGTGCCCCGCGCGACCTCCTCGCCCTCGGCGTCGATCAGGCGCGCCTCGGCAACGAAAACGCGCCGCTGGCCGCTCACCCACCGCCCTTCGGCAATGATCGGGCCCTCGCTGAGCGGGCGCGTGAACAGCAGGTTGAACTGTGTCGTCAGCAGGAAACGATCGGTGACGAGGCTATTGGCGGCATAAAAGGCCGCATCGTCGAGCATCTTGAAATAGGCGGTGCCGTGGACCGCGCCGCCCGCATGGAAGAAGCGCCGGTCGACCGCAAAGCGGATCCGCGCCAGGCCGCTTTCGGGAATCTCGAGCACCGATTCGAACAGCCGGTTGATCGGCGCGGCGGCATAGAGCGATTCGAGCGCGCGGAAATGGGCGGCCGCGCCAAAGGGTTCAGGCTGCGTCACGCGCCTCCACCCCGGTCAACAGCGCGAACAGCGCATCGGGCGAGCCCGCCCCGCGCAGCTTTGCCGCGAAGGCGCGATCGCGCAGCCGACGCGATACGCTGGCAAGCGCCTTGAGATGGTCCGAGCCCGCGTCGGCGGGCGACATCAGCATGAACACCAAGTCGACGGGCAATTCGTCGACCGCCCCGAAATCGACCGGTTGCGCCAGCCGGGCAAAAACACCGACGACATGGTCCAGCCCGGCCAGACGGCCGTGCGGAATCGCGATTCCTGCGCCGAATCCGGTCGATCCCAGCTTTTCACGCTCGGTCAGCGTCTCGCACACCGCACGTGCGTCGAGCCCCCAGGCGCGTTCGGCCGCGGCGCCGAGTTGCTGGAACAGGGCCTTCTTGCTGGTCGCACCCAGATCGGCGAGCACCGATTCGGGAGAAAGCAGGGTGCTGAGTTCGGTCATCAATCGTCCAAGCCGTTGGAAAGGGCGGCGCGTCGCCGCGCCGCCGCGATCTTTCCCCTAGGCGGACGCGCGGTTGGGCTCAACCCAGCCGATCGTGCCGTCGCCGCGGCGATAGACCATGTTGTACGTGCCCGTACCCGCGTTACGGAACAGCAACGCATTGGTGTTGCGCAAATCGAGCATCATCACGGCGTCCGAAACGGTGGTTTCGGGCACGTCGACGCGCGTTTCGGCGATCACCAGCGGGGCCTCGCCGGGCTCCTCGTCCTCGCGCGGCTCCTCGAACAGGGTATAGCCGGCATTGTCATACGCGCCGGTTTCGGCAAGCGCGTTGACGACGCCCGGCTGGCGATCCTTGATCCGGCGCATATAGCGGCGAAGCTGCTTGTCGATGCGCTCGGCCGCGCCGTCAAAGGCGCCGTGCGCCTCCATGCCCTGGTTGGTCGCCTTGAGCACCAGCCCCTGCATGACGTGCATCACAATGTCGCAGGTGAAGCCGGAATCGCGCGGGCCGCGGCCGAACGTGACGGTGGCCGAAAGCGAGCGCGCGAAATACTTGTCCGCGATACCCTGGATCCGCTGCGTGACCTGTGTCTGCAGCGCGCCGCCGGTTTCGACCTGGTGGCCCGAGATTCGGATATCCATGGACTTTTCCTCCTATCGTTGATCGCGCCCCGTACTTGGGATGGGGTCGCCCCGGCGAATCAGCCGGTTTGTGCACCTTCCCAGAGCGGGTTCTCCAATACTTTGACAAAGGCCGCATGCCGTTCGAGTTCCTCGGCCGACGGCGCGAAGTGCCGCGGCGGGCGCACTTGCGCGCGAACGGGGGCCTCGATGCGCGTTTCGACGACCACCGGCTTGTCGACGGCGAGGCCCAGCGTGATCTGGCGCCCCCCGGTGAGTTCGACATAGACCTGAGCAAGCAGCTGGGCGTCGAGCAGCGCGCCGTGCAGCGTGCGGGCGCTCAGGTCGATCCCGTAGCGCGAACACAGCGCGTCGAGCGTGTGCTTCGACCCCGGATGGCGAACCCGCGCGAGCGCCAGCGTATCGACCATCCGGTCCAGCGACACGATCGGCCGGCCGCACCGGCCCAGTTCGCCGTTCAGGAAGCTGAAGTCGAACCCGGCATTGTGCGCGACGAGCGGCACATCGTCGCCGATGAAGTCGAGCAGATCCTCGACCACCGCCTCGAACGACGGCTTGTCGGCAAGGAAGGCGTCGGACAGTCCGTGGACGTTGAACGCCTCCACCGGCATCGGCCGCCCGGGATTGATATAGGCATGGAAGGTGCGGCCGGTCATCACCCGGTTGTGCAGTTCGACACAGCCGATTTCGACCAGCCGGTCCCCCCCTGAAAAGCTGAGGCCGGTTGTTTCGGTGTCAAACACGATTTCACGCATGCCCCCTTTATTGGGCGGGCGCGGCCCTTAGGCAAGCGATCAGCGCCCGTACGTGTTCGCGCGTAGCGTCGATCGAACCGCCGGTCGGAATGACGAAATCGGCGCGCGCGCGCTTTTCCGCGTCGGGCAGCTGGCGTGCAAGGATCGCATCGAGGCGTTCTGCGGTCATTCCCGGCCGCGCCAGCACGCGCGCGCGCTGCACCGCGGCTTCGGCCGAAACGACCGCGATCCGGTCGACCTGCTGCCATCCGCCCGCCTCGAACAGCAACGGCACGTCGAGCACGACGACTGGCGCATCGGCATGCCGCGCAAGAAACGCGGCACGCGCCGCCGCGACCGCCGGATGCACGATCGCCTCCAGGCGGGCGAATGCCTCCGGATTGCCGAACACCGCCTCGCCGAGCAGCGTGCGGTTCACGCCCAATTCGCTCGTCGTGTCGGGAAACGCGGCCTCGATCTCGGCCACCAGCGCACCGCCCGGCCCCTGCAGGTGATGCACGATCGCATCGGCATCGAACACCGGCACGCCCGCTTCCTCGAACATGCGCGCCACGGTCGACTTGCCCATGCCGATCGACCCGGTGAGGCCTAGGACGATCATGCCGTCAGCAAGGCCCGCAATTCGTCGTCGCGATCGCGCGGCGGTTCCGCACCGAAGAACAGCTCGAACGCATAGGCCGCCTGGCCGATCAGCATTTCGAGCCCGTCGACGGTATCCAGAGCGCGCGCGCGCGCCGCCGCCAGCAACGGCGTCTCGAGCGGCGCATAGACAATGTCATAGACGATCGCATGCTCGGGCAGCGGATCGAGGTCGAGCGTCAGCGGCGGTTGCCCCGCCATGCCCAGCGGGCTGGCATTGACGAGCAGGTCAGCGCGCGGCAGCGGCGCGGCAAGCGGCTGCGCATCGCCCTTCAGTCCGAAATGCGAAAGCAGCGCGGCCGCCTTCAGCACGTTCCGGTTGAGGATCGTCACCTGCCCCACGCCGATCCGGGCAAGCGCGAACAGCACCGCGCGCGCCGCGCCGCCCGCACCGATCACGACGGCGTGCCCGCCCGCAAGCGGCACCTCGGCGAGCGGCGCATAAAAGCCCGCCGCGTCGGTGTTGGTCCCCACCACCGCGCCGTCCTCGGCACGAAAGGCAGTGTTGATCGCCCCGATCGAGCCGCGGATATCGCCGCGATCCTCGACATGGTCGAGCGCCGCTTCCTTGTGCGGGATGGTGATGTTGCACCCGCGCCAGTCGGGGTCGGCGCGGCGCTCGGCAAAATAATCGGCGAGTCGGTCGGGCGTCACCGCGAGCGCGCGATAATCGGCGTCGATCCCCAGCGCGTCGAGCCAGAAGCCGTGGATGCGCGGCGACTTGCTGTGCGCGATCGGATCACCGATGACTTCGGCATAGGGTTTCATCGGTCAAGCACTCCACGGACCCGCAGATAATCAAGGATCGGCAGCATCGGCATGCCGAGGATGGTGAAATGGCTGCCCTCGATCCGTGCGAACAGCTGCACGCCCGGGCCTTCCATGCGATAACAGCCGACGCACCCGGCAATGGCGGGCCATTCGCGGTCCAGATAGGCCTCGATAAAGGCGTCGCTGAGCGGACGGACATGCATCCGGGCGCGATCGACGTGCCGCCACACCGCGCCATTGCCCTCTGCGATCACGGCAGCGCTGAACAGGTCGTGCCGCCGGCCCGAAAGCCGGCGCAGATGCTCGGCCGCCTCGTCGCGAGACGTCGGCTTGTCGAGCAGCGTGCCGTCCTCGATCGCCACCACCGAGTCGCAACCGAGGATCAGCGCCGCAGGATCGAGCCGCGACAATTTGAGCGCCTTGAGTTCGGCAAGCGCATCGGCAAGTCCGCGCGCATCGATGCCCTGCGCCAGCAGCGACGCCTTGGCAGCCTCCTCGTCGACCTGGGCCGCCGCCGCCTCATGCGGCACCCCGGCCGCGTCGAGCATCGCGCGACGCGACGCGCTTTGCGAAGCGAGCACCAGCCTCATGCGTTCTTCCTCCGCAGGTTGCGTTCGTTGCACAGCTGGATGATCGCCGCCGCCGTCTCCTCGATCGAACGCCGGGTGACGTCGATCACCGGCCAGCCGCGATCGGCGAACATCCGGCGCGCGAATGCGATCTCGTGCTGAACCGAATGCTGGTCGACATAGGCGGTCTCCTGGCTCTGGTTGAGCAGCAACAGGCGGTTGCGCCGGATCTGCACCAGCCGGTCGGCGCTGGTCGTCAGCCCGACGATCAGCGGGTTGCGCAGCGAATAGAGTTCGGCCGGCGGCGGCGATTCGACGACGATCGGGATATTGGCGGTCTTGTACCCACGATTGGCCAGATAGATCGCGGTCGGCGTCTTCGACGAACGCGAGACGCCCGCCAGGACGATGTCGGCCTCTTCCCAGTCCTCGGCGCCGATCCCGTCATCGTGCGCAATCGTGAACTGGATCGCGTCGACGCGCGCGAAATAGGCGGCGTCGAGCGTGTGCTGGCGCCCAGGCCGCGCCTTGGCTTCCTGGCCCAGCAGGTTGGACAGCGCGTGGCTGACCGGATCGAGCGGGGCGATCGCCGGCAGCCCGAGTGCGCGGCAGCGGGTCTCGAGCATCCGGCGAATGTCGCTGTTGACCAGGGTAAAGATCACCAGCCCCGGATTTTGCGCGATTTCCTGGAGGATCCGCTCGAGATGCGCCTCGCTGCGCACCATCGGCCAGAAATGCCGGAGCGGTTCCACATCGTCGAACTGCGCAAGCGCCGCCTTGGCGATGTTCTCGAGCGTCTCGCCCGTCGAATCCGAGAGCAGGTGGAGATGCAGCCGCATCAGCGCGGGGACGAGTCTGTGGATAACATGGTGCACGCTCGCTAGCGCAACCGGTGCCTGCGGCCAAGCACCGCGGAATCGAGTCCGTCGTGGGTGATTCGTCCACAACCGCATCCCCAGCGGCTGGTTCCGATCCACAGCCTGTGGATAGCGTGAATCAATTCCCCGAATCCGTGGAGTTCCGGGTGGCGCGAGGAGTCAATCTGTTGGCAATGCGGGGGCAATGCGATTAGCCACAGCTTTCACGCGCCAACAGACTCCAACAGACTCTGAGAATCAGATTCTCTTTTGATTTAGGAAGGCGGATCCCCTGAGCATCGTGACCACCAAGCCCCTGCTCGCGACCCTGCGCGGCGAAAAACTGTCGATTCCGCCCGTCTGGCTCATGCGCCAAGCCGGTCGTTACCTTCCCGAATACCGGGCGCTCCGGGCCGAAAAGGGCGGATTCCTCGCGATGGCCATGGACAGCGCCGCCGCCGCAGAAATCACGCTTCAGCCGATCCGGCGGTTCGGGATGGACGGCGCGATTCTGTTTTCCGACATTCTGGTCGTGCCGATGGCGCTGGGACAGCGGCTGTGGTTCGAAACGGGCGAAGGCCCCCGGCTGGCGCCCGTGATTCAGGGCCAGTCGGCGCTCGACCAGCTCGAATCCGATCCGGCGCTGCTCGATCCGATCTACGAAACGGTGCGTCGGGTCCGCGCGCAGCTTCCCGCGCACACCACCTTTCTGGGCTTTGCAGGCAGCCCCTGGACGGTCGCGACCTACATGATCGCGGGGCAGGGCAGCCGTGAACAGGCCGAGGCGCGGCGGCTCGCCTATCGCGATCCTGCGATGATGCAGGCGCTGATCGACCGGATCACCGAGACGACGATCGACTATCTCGCGGGCCAGATCGCGGCGGGTGTCGAGGCGGTGCAACTGTTCGACAGCTGGTCGGGCAGCCTTTCGCCCGCGCAGTTCGAGCAATGGGTGATCGCCCCGACGGCGCGCATTGCCGCGGCGCTCCATGCCCGGACGCCGCACGTTCCCGTGATCGGCTTTCCGAAGGGGGCGGGCGGCAAGCTGCCGGCCTATGCGCGCGAAACCGGCGTCGATGCGGTCGGCCTCGACGAGACGGTGGACCCGTACTGGGCCGATTCGGCGCTGCCGGAGGGGTTGCCGGTTCAGGGCAACCTCGATCCGCTCGCGCTCATCGCCGGCGGTTCGGCGCTCGACACGGCAATCACCGCGATCCTCGGCGCGTTCGAAAACCGGCCGCACGTGTTCAATCTCGGCCATGGCATCCTGCCCGACACGCCGATTGCGCATGTCGAGCAACTGCTCCTCCGCCTGCGCGGGGAACCGGCATGAGCGGTCTGCTCGGCGGCGCCTATCTGTGGGTGAAGGCGTTCCACATCATCTTCGTCATCTTCTGGATGGCGGGGCTGTTCATCCTGCCGCGCTACCTCGTGCACCATCAGGAGGCGCTGGGAAGCCCGCAGGCGGTCGATTGGGTGCGGCGGGAGGCGTTGCTGCGCCGGATGATCCTTACCCCCTCCCTGGTCGTCGTATGGGCGCTGGGGCTGCTGCTCGCGGCGCATCTGGGGCTCTTCGACGGACAGCCGGGGCTGGGCTGGCTGCACGCCAAGCTGACGCTGGTCGTCCTGCTCAGCGGTTATCATGGCTGGGCGGTGGCCTATGCGCGCCGGCTGGCCCGCGGCGAAGGACGCCTCTCTTCGCGCACGCTGCGCATCGTCAACGAACTGCCGGCGCTCGCGGCGATCGGGATCGTCATCCTGGCGGTGGTCAAACCGTTCTGATCGAATCACAGCGTTCAAGCGCAGCGCCCGCGAATCGGCAGCCGCTTGGCGGTTGACTTGACGCGGGCGCAGACCTAATTCGTGGCAAAGGCGCCGGTCCTCCGGCGCGTCTTTCCTTTTCAGCCTCGCATTTCGCGCGTTTCCCGCCGATCGACGCTTCTCCCACCGCCGTACAGCAGCAGCCGGACTCTCCATGCACCTCAAGGACCTCAAGAAAAAAGCGCCCGCCGAACTCGTCACCATGGCTGAGGAGCTTGGCGTCGAGAGTGCGTCGACATTGCGCAAGCAGGATCTGCTCTTCGCGATCCTCAAGGCTCAGGCCGAAAACGGCGATCAGATCATGGGTGTCGGCACGATCGAGGTGCTGCCCGACGGGTTCGGCTTCCTGCGCTCGCCCGAGGCGAATTACCTGGCCGGCCCCGACGACATCTATGTCTCGCCCAATCAGGTCCGCAAATACGGACTTCGCACCGGCGATACGGTCGAGGGTGAAATCCGCGCACCCAAGGATGGCGAGCGCTATTTCGCGCTGACCCGCCTCGTGTCGGTCAATTTCGATGATCCCGACGCAGTACGTCACCGCGTAAACTTCGACAACTTGACCCCGCTCTACCCCGAGGAAAAGCTCCGGCTCGACACGCTCGACCCGACGGTCAAGGACAAGTCGGCGCGTGTGATCGACATCGTCGCGCCCCAGGGCAAGGGCCAGCGCGCGCTCATCGTCGCGCCGCCTCGCGTCGGCAAGACCGTGCTGCTCCAGAATGTCGCCAAGGCGATCACCGACAATCATCCCGAAGTCTTCCTGATCGTGCTGCTCATCGACGAGCGGCCCGAGGAAGTCACCGACATGCAGCGCTCGGTGAAGGGTGAAGTCATCAGCTCGACCTTCGACGAGCCGGCCTCGCGCCACGTCCAGGTCGCCGAAATGGTGATCGAAAAGGCCAAGCGCCTCGTCGAACACAAGAAGGACGTGGTGATCCTGCTCGACTCGATCACCCGTCTCGGCCGTGCCTACAACACCGTCGTGCCCAGCTCGGGCAAGGTGCTGACCGGCGGTGTCGACGCGAATGCCCTCCAGCGCCCGAAGCGCTTCTTCGGTGCCGCACGCAACATCGAGGAAGGCGGTTCGCTCTCGATCATCGCCACCGCACTGATCGACACCGGCAGCCGCATGGACGAAGTGATCTTCGAAGAGTTCAAGGGTACCGGTAACTCGGAAATCGTGCTCGACCGCAAGGTGGCGGACAAGCGCATCTTCCCGGCGCTCGACGTCGGCAAGTCGGGTACCCGCAAGGAAGAGCTGCTCGTCGAAAAGTCCAAGCTCACCAAGATGTGGGTGCTGCGCCGCATTCTTATGCAGATGGGCACCGTCGATGCGATGGAATTCCTTCTCGACAAGATGAAGGATTCGAAGACCAACGACGACTTCTTCGACTCGATGAACCAGTAAGCCGGCGGTGCGGACGGCGACGTCCGCACCCCACGGCGGCCGAGCGTCGTTACGCCCGCACGGGCTATGCGCCTCGTGCGCTTCGGTTTAGGGGAGGGGCATGATCGACCTGTTCCTCACCGCCGCTGCCGCCAGCACCGGGATCGGCTCGCCTGCCGATATCTGGGGCCACATCGTCGCCGATTTCGCCAATCTGGACAGTCCCAAGGCGCTGTCGGCCTTTCTTCAGGTCGTTCTCATCGACATCACGCTCGCCGGCGACAATGCGATTGTCGTCGGTGCGCTCGCCGCCGGTTTGCCCGCGGATCAGCGCCGCAAGGTCATCCTGATCGGCATCGCCGCGGCGCTCGTGCTGCGCATCGTCTTTGCGCTGGTCACCAGCTTTTTGCTCGGAATCATCGGCCTCGTCTTTGCCGGCGGGGTGCTGCTGTTGTGGGTCGCGTGGAAGATGTATCGCGAACTTCATCCGCCGCGGGGGGCTGAGACGCCCGACGATCCCAGCGATGATGATGTCTCGGGTATCCGTCCGGCGAAGAGCTTTGTCGGCGCGGCCTGGGCGGTGGCGCTTGCCGATGTCAGCATGAGCCTGGACAATGTCCTGGCGGTCGCGGGTGCCGCGCGCGAGCATCCGGGTATCCTGATCATCGGGCTGCTGCTCGCCGTCGCGCTGATGGGGGTCGCCGCCAACGTCATCGCCAAATATATCGATCGCTACAAATGGATCGCCTATGTCGGGCTGACCGTCATCGTTTATGTGGCGGGCAAGATGATCTATGAGGGGCTTACCGACCACAAGATCGGGCTGCTTCAGCTTTTCGCCTGATGCGATGAGAAAAGGGCCGGGAGCATCGCTCGCCGGCCCTTTTTCATGCGTGTCGCAGCTTCCGCTCAGCCAAGATGCTCGGCGAAGAAGTCGCGCGTGCGCTGATCGGCCTGTTGTGCCGCAGCCTCCGAACGGCGCTTGCCCATCTCGGCGGCAAAGCCGTGGTCCTCGCCCGGATAGTCGATCAGCGTCACCCGCGGGTGATCGTCAAGCCCGGCATGCATCTTGGCCTGCACGTCGGGCGTGACGAAGTGATCGGCGCCCGCGATATGGAGGAGCAGCGGCTTGGCGATGGCGTGTTTCTCGTCGAGCAGATTGTCGATGCCCACACCGTAATAACCGACCGATGCGTCAATATCGGTCCGTGCCGCCGTCATATAGGCCAGCCGCCCGCCAAGGCAGTAGCCGACGACGCCGACCTTGCCGTCGGCACCGATACGCGCGCGCGCCGCATGGATGCTCGCCTCGATATCCGCGATGCCCAGATCCTGGTCGAACTTCCCCATCAGGGCGAGCGCACGCTGGAACTGATCAGGGACATCGGGATCGAGTTCGACGTTCCGCTCGATCCGCCAGAACAGGTCGGGCGCGACCGCCAGATATCCCTCCGCGGCCCAGTCGTCGCACTTCTTGCGGATTCCCGGGTTCACACCGAAAATCTCCTGGATGACGATCACCGCAGCACGCGGCGTTCCTGCCGGCTCGGCAAGATAGGCGTCGAACGCATCCTTGCCGTCGCGCGTCTCCACACGGATCATACCCGTCATAGCAACGTTCCTCTCGCATGATGCCGCTCGTGATCGAGCAGCCAGAGCTTGGTCGCGGGCCCGTCGCCCGCCGAATAATGTCCCAGTGCGCCGCCTGCGCCGAGCACGCGATGGCACGGCACGACGATGGGGAAGGGGTTGCGCGCGCAGGCCTGGCCGATCGCTCGTGCGCTCGATCCGATCTGGTGGGCGAGCATCCCGTAGCTGATGGTCATGCCGTATTCGATTGAGACGAGGCCGGCGCGCATCGCCGCTCCGCGCGGGGTCGTTGCAGGGGCAAGCGGCACGTCGAAGTCGGTTCGTTCGCCCGCCAGCCACTGCGCGATCTGTTCGGCGCCCCGCCGCACGGCACCCGCGCCGCCGCATCGCTCGGTGTCGCCATCGGCGAGAATCATGATCCGATGGAGTTGCGCGTCGTCGCCCTCGATGCGGATGGCGCCGATGGGCGTTGCGATCAGGGCGTGGTCGCGCGCATACATGGCGATGGCCCTAGCAGTGCGCATGGGGCCCCCTCAAGCGGAGAAGCGGCGATGAAGATCAATGTCGAGGTCGAATGCACGCCCGAGGAAGCGCGTCGTGCCATGGGGTTGCCCGACCTCTCGCCGGTTCATGAACGCTATATCGCGATGATGGTCGAGGCGATCGACAAGCAGGGTAGTCCCGAAGCGTTCGAGGTGCTGCTTCGCAACTGGGCGCCGATGGGCGAGGCGGGGATGAAGCTGTGGCGCGGGCTGTTCGAGGCGAGCACTGGCGGGGGCACCAAGTCGGGCGGCTGAGCGATGGATACGATTTTCGCGTTGTCGAGCGGGACGCTCCCCGCCGGGATTGCAGTGGTGCGCATCAGCGGCCCCGACGCCTTTGCCGCGGCGCAGGCGCTGGCAGGAAGTCTGCCCGAGCCGCGCCGCGCCGCCGTCCGGGCGCTGCGCGACGCTGATGGCACGCTGCTCGACCGCGGTCTGGTGCTGTGCTTCCCCGGGCCGGCAACCGCGACGGGCGAGGATCTGTGCGAACTGCATCTGCATGGTGGACGCGCGGTGGTCCGCGCGGTCGAGGCGGCGTTGGCGCGCCGGCCGGGGTTGCGTCAGGCCGAGCCGGGTGAGTTTACGCGCCGCGCGCTGATGAACGGGCGCATCGATCTCAGCGAGGCTGAAGGGCTGGGCGACCTGCTGACCGCAGAGACGGAGGCGCAGCGGCGGGTCGCATTGCGGGCGGCCGAAGGCGGCATCCGACGTGAGGTCGAGCAATGGACCGCTGTGGCACTCGGGATATCGGCGGCGGTCGAAGCCGTGCTCGATCACGGCGATGAGGCTGACGTCGTCGATACCGGCGGGGACGATCCGCTTCCGGCCTTGCGCGCGCGTGCTGCGGAATTGGCGGGCGCGATCGCTGCCGTCGTGGCGCGGCCACCAGTCGAACGACTGCGCGACGGGTTTCGCGTCGTGCTGGCGGGGCCGCCCAACGCGGGCAAGTCGACGCTGCTCAACGCGCTCGCCGGACGTGAGGCGGCCATTGTTTCGCCGCTCGCGGGCACGACGCGCGACCGGATCGAGGTGCCGGTTTCACGTGGAACGTTCGCCTTCGTCTTTATCGACACCGCGGGCCTGCACGATGCACCCACCGATGTCGTCGAGGCGATCGGGATCGATCGCGCGCAGGACGCGATCGCTGCCGCCGATCTGGTGCTCTGGCTGGGCGACGGGCCGCCGCCGCAGCATCCGGGGTTGGTGCGCGTGTATCCGCGCGCCGATCTGCCCGAGCGGAAAGGCGGCGGAAGCGGCGATGCGGTGCGCGTCTCGGCGGCAACGGGGGCGGGGGTCGACACGCTCTGGGCCGAAATCGAGCGACGGGTTGCACCGCTCGCGCCGCCGCCGGATCTGCCCGCGCTCAACCAGCGCCAGCGTGCGCTCGCAAGCCAGGCGGCCGACGCACTGAGCCGCGCCGCCGCTCTGACCGACCCGCTGCTGTTTGCCGAGGAGGTGCGCGCGGCCCTGCGCAGCTTTGACGCGATCACCGGGCGGGCCGGGGTAGAGGCAATGCTCGATGCGCTGTTCAGCCGCTTTTGCATCGGCAAATAGGCCCCCGAGTTTCACGTGGAACAGCGTGGCGCGGGCGAACGCTTTTGACGTTCGCCTCGTCACCCGCTAAGCGCCGGAACACATGCAATTCGATGTCATCGTGATCGGTGGCGGCCATGCCGGTACCGAGGCAGCGGCCGCCGCCGCGCGCCGTGGGGCGCGCACTGCGTTGCTCAGCTTCGACCTTGCGAAGCTGGGCGCGATGTCGTGCAACCCCGCGATCGGCGGTCTCGGCAAGGGGCATCTGGTCCGCGAGGTCGACGCCTTTGACGGTCTGATCGGACGCGCCGCCGATGCTGCGGCAATCCATTACCGGATGCTCAATCGGTCCAAGGGCACCGCCGTTCAGGGCCCGCGTGTCCAGGCCGATCGTCGGCGCTATGCGGGCGCCATCCAGGCAATGCTTGCGGCGCAGCCGGAGCTGACGCTTGTTGCGGGTGAGGCTGCGGCGCTGATCGTCAACGGCGGGTGCGTCGTCGGGGTGCGGCTGCGCGACGGAACAGCGTTGGCGTCGCGCGCAGTTGTGCTCGCTACCGGCACCTTTCTGGGCGGTCGCATTTTTCGCGGCGAAGAGCAGCTCGAGGGAGGGCGGATCGACGAAGCGGCGGCGACCGAACTCGCGGCGCAGTTGCGCGAACTCGCCCTGCCGATGGCGCGGCTGAAGACCGGCACGCCGCCACGGCTGGACGGGCGGACGATCGACTGGGCGCGCCTTGCCGAACAGCCTTCGGATGTCGAGCCCTGGACGATGTCGCCGATGACGTCGCGGCGACTGCTGCCGCAACTTCATTGCGGCGTGACGCGGACGACGCTCGCGACGCACGACGCGATCCGCGCGGGACTCGATCGGTCGCCGTTGTTCAGCGGTGCGATCGAGGGGCAGGGGCCGCGCTATTGCCCTTCGATCGAGGACAAGATTCACCGCTTCGGCGATCGTGACGGTCATCAGATCTTCCTCGAACCCGAAGGGCTCGACACGCCGCTCGTCTATCCGAACGGGCTTTCGACCTCGCTGCCTGTCGACGTGCAGGGGGCGATGATTGCCTCGATTCCGGGGCTCAAGCAGACGAGCATCGTCACGCCAGGCTATGCGGTCGAATATGACTATATCGACCCGCGCGCGCTCGACGCGACGCTCGGTCTGGCCGCCATGCCCGGCCTGTTCTTCGCCGGCCAGATCAACGGCACGACTGGTTACGAGGAAGCGGCGGGGCAAGGGCTGGTTGCCGGCATCAACGCGGCGGGCCACGCGCTCGGGCTCGCGCCGTTGGTGCTTGATCGTGCCACCAGCTATCTGGGCGTGATGATTGACGACCTCGTCCTCCACGGCGTTACCGAGCCCTACCGGATGCTCACCGCCCGCGCCGAGTTCCGGCTCCGACTTCGCGCCGATAATGCCGAAACCCGGCTTGGCCCCATTGCGGACGAAGCGGGTGTGCTGGGTGCTGAACGGCGGGCGCGGCTTGAAGCGCGCACGGCGACGCGCGCGCTGCTCGATCGTCATTATGCCGCACCCGTCACCGCCTCGGCGTTGCGCGCGCGCGGCGCCGACGTCGCGCTCGACGGCGGACGGCGATCGGCGCGCGACTGGCTACGCTTTCCGGCGGTCACGCTCGCGCATCTTGGGCCGCAGCCCGATGTCGATCCGGATCTGCTCGCCGAGTTTGTCGAAGACGCGCGCTATGCGCCCTATCTCGAACGCCAGGCTGCCGACGTTGCTCAGCTTCGCGCGAATGACGCCATCGTGCTTCCGGAGGCGCTGGACTATGCCGCCATCCCCGGCCTATCGAACGAGATGGTCGAGCGCCTCGGTGCGGCCCGTCCCGCAACGCTCGGGGCCGCCGCACGCGTTCGCGGGATCACCCCCGCGGCGCTCTCGGCGATCCTGCTTCATGCGCGGCGGCCGCGGCCATGAGCGAGGCTGAAGCCCGTCGCTGGATCGCGGACCGGTTCGGCGTTTCACGTGAAACGGCGGTCGTTGCCTTCGGTGAATTGCTGCTCGAAGAGGCGCGTCATCAGAACCTGATCGCCGCCTCGACCTTCGAGACGCTATGGACCCGACACCTGCTCGACTCGGCGCAGCTCGTCCCGCTGGCGGAGGGCGCAGGCGCGGGCGCGTGGCTTGATATCGGCAGCGGCCCCGGTCTGCCCGGGCTTGTCGTCGCGCTGCTCACCGATCGCCCGATCGTGCTGGTAGAACCGCGTGCGAAGCGCGTCGACTTCCTTCGGCGCGCGAGCGAGGCTCTGGGTCTTACCGCGCGTGTAACGCTCGTGCAGGGCAAGATCGAAGGCTGGTCGGCGCCGGCGCCGGCGGCGGTGATCTCTGCACGTGCGGTCGCAGCATTGCCGGCGCTGCTTGCTGCAGCGCGACATTGTGCGAGCAAAGATACCGTCTGGTTGCTGCCGAAAGGCCGCAATGCACAATCAGAGGTGGAAGCCGCGCGCGCGAAGTGGCAAGGTCGGTTCCACGTGGAGCCAAGCCTCACGGAAATGGAATCCGGAATCGTGGTGGCCCGGGGGGTTCAGCCAAGATGATCTGCATTGCGATCGCCAATCAGAAGGGCGGCGTCGGCAAGACGACGACTGCCATCAATGTCGGCACCGCGCTGGCCGCGACCGGCAAGCGCGTGCTGCTGATCGACCTTGATCCTCAGGGCAATGCCTCGACCGGGCTGGGCATCGGCCGGGCCGAGCGCGAGCATTCGACCTATGACCTGCTCGTCAGCGACGCCAATCTTGAGGACGTTGCCGTACCGACCAAGGTGCCCGGCCTCGATATCGTTCCGGCGACCCAGGATCTGTCGGGTGCCGAAATCGAACTGATCGAGTTCGATGCCCGCACGCACCGGCTCGATGCCGCGGTCGCCCGCCATCAAGGCGGACGCTGGGACGTGGTGCTGGTCGATTGTCCGCCGTCGCTGGGGCTGCTGACGATCAACGCGATGGTCGCCGCACACGCGCTGCTCGTGCCGCTCCAGTGCGAGTTCTTCGCGCTCGAAGGGTTGAGCCAGTTGCTCACCACCGTTGAGCGGATTCGCAGCCGTTTCAATCCGGGCCTGTCGATCCTGGGGGTTGCGCTGACGATGTACGATCGTCGCAATCGCCTGACCGATCAGGTCTCGGACGATGTTCGGGCCGTATTGGGGCGAGTGGTGTTCGACACGGTGATTCCGCGCAACGTGCGTCTCTCCGAAGCGCCGAGCCACGGCGTTCCCGCGCTGATCTATGACCACAAGTGCGCCGGCTCCGAAGCCTATATCGCGCTCGCCCGCGAAGTCATCGAACGCCTGCCCAAGCTGAAGAAAGCCGCATGACCGATTCCGCAGCCGCCCCTCGCAAACCGCGTCCCGGCCTTGGCCGCGGGCTTTCGGCACTGCTCGGCGAATCGGTTCCCGAAGCGCCGATCAGCCGCGGCGGTGAGGCGGAGACGCCCGCCGGCGTGCGGATGCTGCCGGTCAGCGCGCTCGCGCCGCATCCCGATCAGCCGCGACGTCATTTCGATGAGGCCGCGCTCGAGGAACTCGCCCAGTCGATCGCCAAGCGGGGCGTGATCCAGCCGATCGTCGTTCGCCCGCACGGCCACAGCTATCAGATCGTTGCCGGCGAGCGCCGCTGGCGGGCGGCGCAAAAGGCGCGGCTGCACGAAATCCCTGTGCTCGTCCACGACCTCAGCGACGCCGACACGATGGAAATCGCGCTGGTCGAGAACATCCAGCGCCAGGATCTCAACGCGATCGAAGAGGCCGAGGCCTATGCCCGGCTGATCCGCGAATTCGGCCATACGCAAGAGGCGCTCGCGCGGCTCGTTCACAAATCGCGCAGTCACGTAGCCAATCTGATGCGTCTGCTCGATCTGCCGCAGCCGGTGCGCCAGCTCGTGATCGACGGCGAGATCGAGATGGGGCACGCCCGCGCGCTGATCGGCGCGCCCAATGCCGAAAAGCTGGCGCGGATGGTCGCCGACAAGGGGCTTTCGGTACGCGAGGCCGAAAAGCTTGCGCGCGAGGCCAAGCCCTCCAAGCGCAAGGCGGGAGCCGAAGCGGCGGCGCCGCGCGATGCCGATCTTGCCGCGCTCGAGGCGCAGCTCGGCGACGTCCTCGGCCTCAAGGTTCAGGTGAACCATTCGGCCAAGGGCGGCACGCTGGTCATCAGCTATTCGACGCTCGATCAGCTCGACATGGTTTGCCAGCGGTTGACCGGCGAGGGGATCTGACGCCGGCCCACGTCGCCGTGCGATGTTTCATGTGAAACATCGCCAACGGGCGGGCCAGGCGCCGTTCCCTCTCTGTTCGAATGGCGCTAAAGGCAGGCGATGGCCGCGCCGCCGATCCGCAAGATCATCCATGTCGACATGGACGCCTTTTTCGCGTCGGTCGAACAGCGCGATTGTCCCGAACTGCGCGGCCGCCCGGTTGCGGTGGGCCATGCCGGTGCGCGCGGCGTCGTCGCGGCGGCAAGCTATGAGGCGCGTCGCTTCGGCGTTCGCTCGGCACTGCCTTCGGTCACGGCGTTGCGGCGATGTCCCGACCTGCTGTTCGTTCCGCCGCGGTTCGACGTCTATCGCGCCGTGTCGCGTCAGATCCACGCGATCTTCGCCGACTATACCGATCTGATCCAGCCGCTCTCGCTCGACGAGGCCTATCTCGACGTCACGGCCAACCGGCGCGGCATCGCGACCGCCTGGGCTACCGCGAAGGAGATCCGGGCGCGCATTCTCGACGAGACCGGGCTGACCGCGTCGGCGGGGATCTCATACAACAAGTTTCTGGCCAAGCTCGCGTCGGATCACCGCAAGCCCAATGGCCAGTTCGCGGTGACTCCAGAAATGGGGCCCGCCTGGGTCGAAACGCTGCCGGTCGCCCGCTTTCATGGCGTCGGGCCGGTGACCGCGCGGCGGATGCACGCGCTGGGGATCGAGACGGGTGCCGATCTGCGCGCCTGCTCGCTGGCGTTCCTCGCCGAACATTTCGGCAGTTCGGCCGCCTGGTACCATGCCATTGCCCGCGCCGAGGATGATCGTCCCGTCGAGGCGCATCGCCAGCGCAAGTCGAGCGGTTCCGAGGTGACGCTGCCCGCCGACACGCGTGACTCGCAAGCAATCGAGTCCGCGGTCGTCGCCGAGGCCGATTCGGTCTGGGCTTGGTGCGAAAAGGCCCAGATCTTCGGCCGCACCGTGACGGTGAAGATCAAATATGCCGACTTTCAGCAGATCACGCGCAGCCGCAGCTTCGCGCTACCGGTGGATTCGCGTGAAGGGCTCCACCGGGCGGCATGCGCATTGCTGCACAGCGTGCTGCCCGCCGCGAAGGGGATTCGCCTCGTCGGCGTCACCATCTCGAACCTCGAACCGGGCGCTGCCGGACAGACCGAAGGCCTGCCGCTGTTCGACGGGCTCAGTCGTCGTTGAAGAGCAGGCGATAGCTGCATCCCGCGAGCACGGCGCCCGGGTGCGAACTGACGGTCGAGACGTTGAGGCTGATCTGAATCCGCCCCTGGAACGCGGGGCTGCCGCCGTCGAACGGCGAATCGGTGACAATCCGCTCGCCCATGAACTTGGTCGGTCCGGCAACCACCGGCTTGATGCCCAGCGTGCGGGCCAATGCCGCAGGGTCGCCGTCCGCGAAGATCGCGAGCATGCCCGAACTGGTGAGCGCGATCCGATTGGTCGTGCGCCCGAACACCTCGATCGGCCGGTCGGTGCGGTATTCGGCCAGAAAGGGATTGCGCGATTCGATCTTGTGAACGCCATAGCGACGCCACGCCTCGGGATTGTCGTGGAACCACAGACCAAAGCCGTTCCAGCTTGGCAGGTCGCTCTTGCACGCGATCAGGTCGGTGAGCGGCAAGGCAGAGGGATCGAAGCCTTCCTCGTCCGCGGCGCCGCTCCCCGCGAGCAGCAAGGCGGCGACCGCCGCCGACAGCATCCCGTTCACTGCGCGTCGGTCGGTACGAGGAACAGGATCGCCAGGTCCCGCGTCGGGCGCCAGTTTGCCTTGCGCATCTCGAACCGCGTCGCATCGAGCTTGCGGACGCCGTCGCCGCAGAAACTCACCAGGTCCCGTGGATTTTCCTTGTCGATCACAAGGCGAAAGCTGCCGATAGGTTTCTTCCAGTTGGCGCCGGTGGTCAGCACATAATGGACCCACTGCTCGGTAAACGGCTCCTCGCGCGTCTGGCGCGCGCGGCGCACCGCCGCGATCAGGCTGGCATCGGCGCAATAACGCTGCACCGTTTCCGCGCCATAGGGCGTGCCCAGCCCCGTCGCGACGGTACCGCCGACCGACGGGGTATAGCGATGCTCGACCGTGATCGGACGCCCGGCAGGAAAGGTCTGCATCCAGTGATAGGTGGCCCGCATCGACCAGATCGCCGCGTCGTCCTCGCTCAGCAGCTTCAGCCGCTGTCCTTCGGCCCGCTCGGCGGGGGTCAGCCGTGCGATTGCCGCTTCGGTCGCGGCCAGGTGCGGGGCGATCGGCACATGGTGCGCGCGCAGCCACGCGGTCTGCTCGCGACCGCCGGCAAAGGCGCGCTGTTCCAGTTCAGCCTGCACGCGCTTGCCGTCGACCTCGGTCGCAAAGCCCAGGAAATTGTCCGAATCGGGCTGCGGTACCGATACGTCCTGATAGTTGAGCACCTCGCCTTCCAGCACCGGCATCGGAAAGGCGACGCGGACGGTCACGTCACGCCCGCTCGTATTGGCGAACACATAGCGTACCCGCACCGCCTTGCGCGAAATGAACAGATCCTCGCTGCGCATCTCGATCGCATCGGTACGGGTCAGTTCAAGCCCGCCGGCGGCGAGCTGCGCGGTCGTGTCGTTGGCAAGCGCGGGCGCTGCGGCGGCGAGCAGCAGTCCGGCGATCAGGAAAGGGCGCAAACGGGGTCTCCGAAGCTGGCGGCAGAACAGAATGTCCGGGCTAGCCTGCTTTGCGCCCGCTTGGAATCACCCCGTCCCGCGAATCGTCGCATCCGCGCCGGGTGCGGGGCGAGGGGGGCAGGACGGTCAGCCGCGTGCCCGTGCTGCGGCGCGCGCGATCGTCGTACATTCGGCTTCGGCGAGCACTTCGCCGGCGCTGCCCGAATGCATCAGGTTGCGCTCGGTCTCGCGGAGCCGGTCGATGGCGCGCGCGATCTGTGGCGCGCTCCAGCGGCGCAGCGCGCGGCCCGTCGCGGCCTTTTCCTTGAAGAAGACCCGGTGCTTCTCCAGCACCGATTCGATCGTGCCGCCCTGGTCCAGGTCGGCGCGCATCTCGGCCAGCGTCATCAGTCGCCGCACCAGCTGGCGCAGCAACGGGATCAGCGAGCCGCCGCCCTCACGCAGCGCCGCGAGCTCCTTGCCCAGCGCATCGAGCCGCCCGTCGAGGATCGTCGCGATCGTCGCGAACAGTTCGGGCTCGCCCAGCGCCGCGCCGATCGCGTCGAGCGCGTCGTTGTCGGCGTCGCGCGGCGCCTCTGGGCTGGCATCCAGATAGAGCGCCAGCTTCTCGATCTCACGCGTCAGCACCGCGCGATCGCCGCCGGTCGCCGCGATCAGCCGATGCGGCACGTCGCCCAGCAGCCGCAGCCCGTGGTCGCGCGCGATCGTCGTCGCCATCCGGGCGGCTTCGGGGCCTTCGGGAACATAGCAGGCAAAGGCCGCCGCCACCGGCGATCCGATCGCCGTCTTGACGAGCTTGCTCGTCGTCTTGAGCCCGGGGCCAATCGCGACCACCGGATTGCCTGCCTGTTCGGCGGCAAGCAGCAGCGCGATCGCCTCGCTCGCGCCGTCATCCACCGGCTGGATGCGGATCAGCCGTGCACCGCCGAACAGCGAAAAGGCCGCGGCCTCATCCGCCAGCTTTCCCGGCTGGTCGCGCAGCGCACGCGGCTCGATGTCGACGCGTTCGACGTCGGGGCCAAGCGCGCGCGCCAGCCGGTCGGCCAGGTCGGCTGCGCCGGCCTCGTCGGGGCCGTGGAGCAGATAGAGGCGAGTGCGAGGATCGGGTTTGTCGACGGCGGCGCGGATCTGCGACGCGTTGAGCTTCATCGCGCGGGGGCCGTTCCCGCCGGCGTCGCGGGGGCAGCCCCCGAACGGGCATAGCGCGCGATCCGCCCGACGATCTGGTCGGCGACGATGCCCGACAGCCGTTCAAGCGCGGTGCGCTCGGCCGCGATCGTCGCATATTCCGATCCGACGACGTCGATGCCCGCGTCCGATCCCGCCGTCGCGTCGAGCACCACCGCGCCGTTCGCCAGGTCGATCAGCTGATAGCGCGCGCGCAGCGTCCGTCGCTCGCGCGCGACGCTGTCGTCCGATCGCACGCCCAGGCCGCCGATCTGGTCGTCGAGCCGCACCTGGAGCCGGTAACGCGGCGTCTGCGCATTGCCCAGATGGATGCGATCACGCAGCGCGTTGGCGACGAGCCAGCCCGACTGGCCCTCGATCGGCGCCACCTCGACGCCCGATAACAGCGACTGCACGCGCCCGCCTTCGCCGCCCTCATACAGCGGATGAAAGCCACAGCCGGTCAGCGCAAGCGCGACGGCGGCGAGGGGGACGAGCCGCTTCATGCGACGATGTTCACCAGTCGGTCGGGCACGACGATCACCTTGCGTGGAGCCTTGCCTTCGAGCAGCCGGACGATCTTGTCCGCCGCCAGCGCCGCGGCCTCCACCGTCTTGCGTGCGGCGCCCTTGGGCATTACCAGCGTGTCGCGCAACTTGCCATTCACCTGGATTGCGATCGTCACTTCGTCGTCGATCAGCAGCGCCGGGTCGACCGCGGGCCATTCGGCATCGGCGATCAGCCCCGTCTCGCCCATCGCCGCCCAGGCCTCTTCCGCGATATGCGGCACCATCGGCGCGACGACGCGGACCAGCGTGCGGATCGCCGCGGTACGCGACGCGGAGGGCTTGGCCTTCTCGATCGCCGCGGTCAGCTCATAGAGCTTGGCGACGGCCTTGTTGAAGGTCAGCGCCTCGATGTCCTCGGCGACGCCGGCGATGGTGCGGTGGAGCTTGCGGTCGAGATCCTTGTCCTCGCCTTCAGCAGCCTCCAGCCCGTCGAACAGGCGCCACAGCCGGTTGACGAAGCGCCAGGCGCCTTCGATGCCGCTTTCGCTCCATTCGAGGTCGCGCTCGGGCGGGCTGTCGGAGAGCACGAACCAGCGGGTCGCGTCCGCGCCGTACTGGTCGACGATCTCGGTCGGGTCCACGGTGTTCTTCTTCGACTTCGACATCTTCTCGACGCGGCCGACGATCACCTCGGCGCCGCTGTCGGTCAGATAGGCCGATCCGTCGGCGCGGAACGAGACCTGGCGCGGCTCGAAATAGACCTTCCGCTCCAGCCCCTCATGCTCTTCGAGCTGGTAGTAGCTGGCGTGGGTGACCATGCCTTGCGTGAACAGCCCCGCGAACGGCTCGGCCAAGTCGATGCGGCCGATATGGCGCAGCGCGCGGGTGAAGAAGCGCGCATAGAGCAGGTGCAGAATCGCATGCTCGACGCCGCCGATATACTGGCCGACCGGCAGCCACTGCTCGGCCACCGCCTTGTCGAACGGCTTGTCCGAGGGCTGGCTGGCGAAGCGCAGGAAATACCAGCTCGAATCGACGAAGGTGTCGAGCGTGTCGGTCTCGCGCCGGGCGGGCTTGCCGCACTTGGGGCAATCGACATGCTTCCAGGTCGGGTGGCGGTCCAGCGGGTTGCCGGGGATGTCGAACGAGACGTCCTCGGGCAGCGTGACCGGCAACTGGTCCTTCGGCACGCCGACGGGGCCGCAATCCTCGCAATGGATGATCGGGATCGGGGTGCCCCAGTAACGCTGGCGGCTGACGCCCCAGTCGCGCAGGCGCCAGACGGTGCTGCCTTTGCCCCAGCCACCCTCTTCGGCGCGGCGGATGACTTCGCGCTTGGCATCGACGACGTCCATGCCGTCGAGGAAGTGCGAGTTCACCAGCGTGCCGGGGCCGGTATAGGCCTCGGTGCCGTCGAACGTGGCGTCGGTCTTGTCGCCTTCGGAGACGACGCGGCGGATCGGCAGCTGATACTTGGTCGCGAATTCGAAGTCGCGCTGGTCATGCGCCGGCACGCCAAACACGGCGCCGGTGCCATAGTCCATCAGCACGAAGTTCGCGATGTAGACCGGCACCTGCCAGTTCGCGTCGAACGGATGCTGCGCGGTGAGCCCGGTGTTCCAGCCGAGCTTTTCCTGCGTCTCCAGCTCGGCGGCGGTGGTGCCGCCCTGCTTGCAGCGCTCGATGAACGCCTGGACTTCCGGATTGCCGGCGGCAAGCGCTTGCGCGATCGGATGGTCCGCCGCGATCGCGACGAAGCTCGCGCCGAAAATCGTGTCCGGCCGCGTGGTATAGACGGTCAGCCCTTCGCCGTTCGACAGCGACCAGGTGAACTGCAGGCCTTCGGATTTGCCGATCCAGTTTTCCTGCATCAGCTTCACCTTGTCCGGCCAATGCTCGAGGCCCTTCAGCCCTTCGAGCAGGTCGTCGGCGAAATCGGTGATCTTGAGGAACCACTGGTTGAGCTTGCGCCGCTCGACCAGCGCGCCCGAGCGCCAGCCGCGCCCGTCGATCACCTGCTCGTTGGCGAGCACGGTCATGTCGACGGGATCCCAGTTGACCGCGCTTTCCTTGCGGTAGACCAGGCCGGCTTCATACAGGTCGAGGAACAGCGCCTGTTCCTGGCCGTAATAGTCAGGCTCGCAGGTGGCGATTTCGCGCGTCCAGTCCAGCGCGAAGCCGAGGCGCTTGAGCTGCGCCTTCATCGTCGCGATGTTCTGGCGGGTCCAGGCGCCCGGATGGACCTTCTTTTCCATCGCGGCATTTTCGGCGGGCATGCCGAAGGCGTCCCAGCCCATCGGATGGAGCACTTCCATGCCCTTCATCCGGCGGAAGCGCGCCAGCACGTCGCCCATCGTGTAGTTGCGCACATGGCCCATATGGATGCGCCCCGACGGATAGGGGAACATCTCGAGCACATAGGACTTGGGCTTGGGGCTGTCGTCGCGAGCGGCAAAGGTGCGGCGATCGTCCCACACCTTCTGCCAGGCGGCGTCCGCCTTGAGCGGATTGAAGCGCGACACGCGGGTACTTCCTTCGTGATGATTGGAAAACGGGGCGGGGCGGCACGGCGCCCCGCCGAACAGGGGATCAGTTGCTGACGGCGGCGCGGCGCAGGTCGCGCGCGCGGGTCAGGATGATGTCTTCAAGCTTCTGGACGGTCGCGGCCTGCACGGGGGCATTCACCCACTGGCCTGCCGTCTGCACCTGGCGGAGCGCCGCGACGCGCAGCGCATCGGCGCGCAGATCCTGGTCGAGGATCGTCACCGTCACCTTCATGCGCTCGGTCGGCGTGTTGGGGTTGATGTACCAGTCGGTCACGATCACGCCGCCTGCCGAGTCCGTCTGGAGCAGCGGCATGAAGCTCAGCGTGTCGAGGCTGGCGCGCCACAGATAGGCGTTGACGCCGATCGTCGTCACCTTCGACGCCGCCAGATCGGCATCGGGACGGTGGCGATGGCCGCACGCGGCGACGGAGAGAGCAAGCGACCCGAGGATCGCGGTGCGCAACAGGCGGTTCATCGACATTCCTAAAAGGCGGTGAAACAGGTGCAGCATCTATAGGCGCTGATATGGCGGGAGCAAGGCGGCAGGTGTGTCGTCGCGACTCGCCGGCGGCACCGCGCGCCGCGCCGCCGGCGCGTGACGACGTCGCCGATGCGAAAACCCGCACCGACTCTGTGTGCATGTTGCAACAGTTGCATGAAAAATGTCGGCGGCAGTGGAACCGCGGCCCGCTTCCGTGGTAGGCGCTAGCAACAGGAAGGGATCGAGTCATGCGAGTGTCGCGCTGGATGACGGGAACAGGGCTGGGGGCGCTTTGCGCCGCCGCGGCGCTGCTCGCCCCTGCGCTTCAGGCTCGCGAGAATGGCCGCATCCTGCGTCCGCTGGTCCGTCCGGTGGTCTCGGTCGCCGAAGGGGTGGCCGCCTTCACGCCCGCCGCCGCCGATCCCAAGCTTGCGGCGATGCTTGCGCGCTCGGGCATCGCGGGCAACGGCTTCCGTTTCACGCCGTCGCAGGCATCGCAGGCGATCAGCCGCGACGTCAGCGTCGCGGCGCGTGGTCGCGTCGGCGCTGTTCCGCGCCTCAACGCGAACAACGAAGCGGTGGCGATGCCGTCGGTCGGAATCGCACCGATCGCCTATAATCTCGGCGTCTCGGTCGGCTGGAAGAAGCTGGCGGTGACGGGCGATGCGGCCCGCGCCGAACTTCCCGTTGCGTCTGGCAATCGGGATCGCGCCAATCTGGGCGTCAGCTATTCGCCCGCGCGCGTCACGGCGCGCCTCCAGTCGGTCGAGGATCGGCCGCTCGCCAACACGCCGGTGCTGCTGGGCGGTGACAAGCCCAGCTATTCGATCGACGTCGGCGGCTCCTACGCGCTCACGCGCAACATCGATCTGACCGCGGGCGTCCGCGCCAAGTCGGATCGTGAGCGGCTGGTGCGCATGAACGAGGATCGCCGCGACAGCCAGGGCGTCTATGTGGGCACTGCCTTCCGCTTCTGATCGGCGCTGCCGCGGCTGAGTACGCGACTTCTTTTCCAGCTTCCGATTACCCGATCCAGCCGTCGATCGCCGCCCAGCCGTGCAGCGGCAATCCTTTCAGCCGTTGCATCCGCCGGGCATCCATCCCGCCCAGCGCGATGACCGGCACCCTCAGCCCCGCGATCATCCGCGCCAGCCTCAGCGGCCCCAGTCCCGCCGCACCTGGGTGCGAGCGCGTGGCAAAGACCGGCGACGCGAACACCAGGTCGGCACCGGCGCGGATCGCCGCCACCGCCTCGCGCCGCGAATGGACCGGGCG
>JAFABD010000029.1 GCA_023426225.1 Pseudomonadota bacterium
GCGCGCGCCTGGCACGCGCTCCAGCTCGACGGCTGGTCGCCGCGCCATGCGGCCGATGTCTGGGCCAGCCTCGAGCGCGACGTGCTGCCGGCGATCGGCGACGAGCCGGTCGCCGCGATCGATTCGCCGACGGTGCTTCGCCTGGTTCGCGCAATCGAGGCGCGCGGTTGCCGCGAGACCGCGCGACGCGTGCGGCAGCGGATCTCGGGCGTCTTTACCTATGCGGTTTCGACGGGTGTCGCCTCGGTCGACCCGGCATCGATCATCGGCCGCGCGATGCGCCGGCGCATCGATCGCCGCCACCAGCTCGCGCTCGTCGAGCTCGACCAGGTGCGCCGGCTGCTCGCCGACCAGGAGCGCGTTCCGGCGGCGCCGGCAGTACGGCTGGCGTCGCGGCTGCTGGCGCTCACCGCGGTGCGCCTCGCCTCGCTGCGCGGCGCGCGGTGGGACGAATTCGAGCAGCTGGACGATCCGGCGCGCGCGCTGTGGCGCATCCCGGCGGCGCGAATGAAACTATCGGCCGCACGGAAAATGGATGCTGCGAACGATCACCTCGTGCCATTGTCGCGCCAGGCGGTAGCGGTCCTGCGCACCGCGCGCGCGCTGGGCGAGGGGCCGTTGGTGTTCCCCGGCCGGTTGCGGGGCGCGCCGATCGGCGCGGCGGCAATCGGGATGCTCTACGATCGGGCGGGCTATCGCGGCCGCCACGTCCCCCATGGCTGGCGGGCGTCATTTTCGACGTTGCTGAATGAGCATTTCCCGGCTGAGCGCGCCGCGATCGATCAGGCATTGGGGCACGTGGCCAAGGACAAGGTCGAGGCGGCCTATAATCGGGCCGAGCAGCTCGACCGGCGGCGCGCGCTATTCCAGGCCTGGGCAGATCTGATCCTCAGCGATGGCACCGACCCGGCGCGGCCCGCCCTGGTCATCGCGTCGATCGATTGATCCCTATCGTTACCGCACCCCCTGCGGCGAACCGTCGATTTCAGCGGGCGATGCCGCCCGTTTGGTCGGCACGAACCTTGCCGGGTTCCCCGCACGGGGAGCCCCCGGGGCGGCCACGCCGCCCCGTCCCCAACTCGCCTTCGGCGACGATGGGCTGAATGCGTCAGCTAGATCTCGGATTTTCCAACGTACTGGCGCCTCGCGAAGCGAGACCTTTCCCCTTTGATCTCTTCAGAGCCCGGATTCTGACCGCTCAGTGAACTCGCGCTCCTGCATACTGCGACCGAGGCTGTTCAGGGCCTCGGCCAGGGCGGGGTCGGCGGCGCGCGCCGAGCCCTGTTCCGAGGGCGGCAGGCTGGTGATCATGCGTTCGAGCTCGGCGGCGTCCTCGGCGCGGCGAGCGGCATCGTCGTCGGGCTGGGGAGCGCGGCCGAGGAGCGTGCGTATGATGATCGCCGCGCGCTTCGGGAGCGCAGTCAGGTCGAATCCATAGGCGTTGGTGATCTGCCGCACCTGCGGCCCGGCGCCTTCATTGTCCGTCGGCTCAGTCCGTCGGATCCACGTCAGGAACCCATGGTCCTTGAGCCGCCGCAGGGCGGCGACGACGGCCGCACGGCTCCGGCGGGTCGCCCGCTGCAGGGTCTCGATTGCCGGCTCCAACCGCCCGGTCTTGTAATCGACCAAGCGGAACAACTCGCGCAGCACCTCGAGCGCGATATGGCCGAGCGCCCCGTTGCGCCGGCCGGCGGCCTTTTTGGAGCGGTCATACTGCTCCGCCGCCTGCATGAAGGCGCTGATCCAGCGCCGTGCGGCCCGCCGCGATCCATCAGCGATCGGGCGCCAGACTTGCCGCTCCCTCTCCCCCTCATGATAGCTGCAGCGCCGCACCGGCGCCCCTGTTCGACGGATCTTGACCGATCCAAAATCAGCCTTGCCGCGTAGCTCGGCGACAAGATTACCGATCGCCTGCGCCGTCATGCGAGCGCTCCCAAGAGCGCTGATTCGCTCCGAGATTTGCGGGTTTGAGAATATACCTTAAGGTATTGATTTTGCACGACCATATTTCCCCCAGTGTTTGAGGGGAAGCGTTTGGAAGCACGCCAAAAACCTCGGGATCATAATCCGCGTGTCGGGGGTTCAAGTCCCTCCTCCGCTACCACCCCTAAGCCTTTGGCTTTGCAGCGTTTTGGTTCCGTAAGCAGCCCAGTAGGCGCCGGAATATCAGCCCAGTTTCGGCAATGGTCCTTTCAGGTCGCGCCACGTCGTGCGCGCCGACCTGCTTGACACGCGGCCGGCTTCCCGCAAGTTTGGTATACGAAATACGCGTTCGGCGTGTGGGTTCGGGGGATGATGCCATCCGGTTCGGCGCAGAGTGCCGGGCGACGGCGGTTTTCCATGGGCTTCGCGCGTCCGGTGCGTACCGATTTGCCATTTAGCCCAAGAGTTTAGCGCCATGTCCAACGCCAAGGTCCGCATGACGATCGACGAGGTGCGTGCGCTCGCGCATTCGGTGCTGGAGCATTGCGGGCTTGCGCCGGCGCATGTCGCGGCCGTGGCCGAGACGATCGTGGCGGGCGAGCGCGACGGCTGTACGTCGCATGGGCTGTACCGGCTGCTGGTGTGCGCGCGGACGATCCGCGCGGGCAAGGTGGCGGTCGACGCCGAGCCGGCGGTGCTCGATTCGCCCGCCGCGCTGGTGCGCGTCGATGCGCGCGGCGGCTATGCGCAGCTTGCCTTTGCGATCGGGCGGCCGCTGCTCGAGGCGCGCGCGCATCGGCACGGGATCGCGGCGATGGCGATCACCAACTGCGTCCACTTCGCCGCGCTGTGGCCCGAAGTCGAGGCGCTGGCCGAGGCGGGACTGGTCGCGTTCGCGTGCACGCCGAGCCACGCCTGGGTCGCGCCGGCGGGCGGCAACGCGCCCATTCTGGGCACCAACCCGATCGCGTTCGGCTGGCCGCGCAAGAACGGTCGCCCCTATGTCTTTGATTTCGCGACCAGCGCCGTCGCGCGCGGCGAGATCGAGCTGCACGCGCGCGAGGGGCGCGAGATCCCCGAGGACTGGGCGATCGACGCCGAGGGGCGGCCGACGCGCGATGCGCGGGCGGCGCTGGCGGGGGCGATGCGGACCTTTGGCGGGCACAAGGGATCGGCGCTGTCGACGATGGTCGAGCTGATCGCGGGGCCGCTGATCGGCGATCTGACGAGCCGCGAATCGATGGCCGCGGACGGCGGGGCGGGGGCTTCGCCGCTGGGCGGCGAGCTGATTATCGCCGTGGATCCCGCAGGATTCCTGGGTTCGCGGCTGCCCGACGAGCTCGACCGGGCCGAGGCGCTGTTCGCCGGAATCGAGGGGCAGGGCGCGCGGCTCCCGTCGGCCCGGCGCTATGCCGCGCGCGCGGTGAGCGACGCCGAAGGCGTGCTGGTTTCGGCCTCAATGCTGGGCGAAATCCGCGCATTGCTGCACTGAATCGCGCGTTCGGACGACGATCGGCGTCGAAAAGGCGCAATCCGGCGCCCCCGTCGTGCCGTTCGCAGGCACGCCGTGGCACACCGCCTTTTCCTGCGCGATCAGCCGAAACGCGCGAGGTCGAACGGCGCCAGATCGACCCCCGGCACCCCGCCGCCCGTCACCGCCGCGGCAACGATCTCGCCCGTCAGCGGCCCGAGCGTCAGCCCGAGATGCTGGTGCCCGAAGGCATAGAACAGCCCCGGATGCCGCGCGGCGGCCCCGATCGCGGGCAGATAGTCGGGCAAGGTCGGGCGTGCGCCCATCCAGGGCTGGGCACCTTCCATCGGCAGGCCAAGCGCATCGGCATGCGCGCGCAGCCGTTCCCATTTGCGCGGATCGGGCGCGGCGTCGGGCGGACCGAATTCGACGAAGCTCGCCGCGCGCAACCCGGTGCGGAAGCGCGTCGCGATCATCGAGCGATCCTCGAACACCACGGGCGCGAGGTCGAGCGGCCAGGCGGGGGCAGGCGCCTGGAGATGATAGCCGCGTTCGCCGACGAGCGGCACGCGCAGCCCGAGCGGGGTGAGCAGCGGCGCCGAACGCGCCCCCGCCGCGACGAGGACGATGTCGGCGCCGAGCACGTCGCCGTCGGCGAGCCGCACCGCCAGCGGGCGCGGGTCGATCGCGGTCACGGTGCCCGCATGGCGCACGCCGCCGAGCGCGCGGAAGGCCGCGTCGAGCGCATCGCCGAGCGCATCGAGATCGGCGATCTGGCCGCTGCCCCCGAAACCGATGCCGCCCGCCAACGGCACGCGGACGAGCGACTGGATCCGCGCGAGCGTGGCGGCGGGCAGATCGAAACACTGGGTCGTACCCTTGGGCGCCGCCATCCAGCGCGCACGCCCCGCCGCCGCGCTCGCCGCGCTTTCCCACACGACATAATGGCCGTGTTCGACGAGCAGGTCGGGCCGCCCGACCGCATCGGCGAGCCGCCGCCACGCGGGCATCGCCGCCGCGAGCAGCCCGGTAAGCGCCGCGCGCCCGCGTTCGAACTGGCGCGGCCGCGCCGCCCAGAGCAGCCGGAGCGAGAAGGGCAGCCAGGTCGGCAGGTGCCGCGGTTCGAGCGACAGCGCCCCGCCGCGCGCGAACAGCCGGTGCGGCAACCCGCGCACCGTCGCGAACGAGGCGAGCGGTTCGACCTGTTCGACCGCGACATGACCGGCATTGCCCCAACTGGCGGTGCCGTGCATCGCATCGGGGGCGACGAGCGTGGTGGCGATCCCGCGCCGTTGCAACGCGATCGCGGACGAGAGACCGACGATCCCGCTGCCGATGACCAGTGCGGATGCGGGCGAATTGGCGATTGGCATGGACTTGCTTATACCGTATACGAAACCAGGTTCAATGGAGGAACAAGTGACGTTGAGCAGGGCCTTGTGGACGGGAGTTTATCCGGCGGCGACGACGCAGTTTGCCGCGGACGGGTCGGTGGATCTGGCGGCGACGGCGCAGGTGGTTCGCGCGCTGGTGGACGA
>JAFABD010000060.1 GCA_023426225.1 Pseudomonadota bacterium
CAAATATCTGGGGAAAAAGCTGTTCAGATACGAAACGGGGGGCGGCCAGTGGCCACCCCCCGCGGGAAAACCGGACCGGCCGGGGCCGGTCGCGATTCCGTTTCAGGCTCAGTTGCCCTGGCTGCGCGCCTTGAGCGCCTCGCCCAGGATGTCGCCGAGCGACGCACCCGAGTCCGACGAGCCGTACTGCGCAACGGCCTGCTTCTCTTCGGCGATCTGCATCGCCTTGATCGAGAAGGTCGGCTTCTTCGAACGATCGAAGCCGGTCACCATCGCGTCGAACTTCTGGCCGACCTGGAAACGCTCCGGACGCTGCTCGTCGCGGTCGCGGCCGAGGTCGGTGCGCTTGATGAAGCCGGTCGCGCCGTCGTCGCCGACCTGAACCTCGAGGCCCGCGTCGCGGACTTCGAGAACGGTGACGGTGACGATCGCGTTCTTGTTGAGGCGATCCGCGCCGCCCGTGGTGCCGGCAGCCGCAACGCCGCCGCGCTCGAGCTGCTTCATGCCCAGGCTGATGCGCTCCTTGTCGGGCTCAACCGCAAGCACGATCGCCTTCACATGCTCGCCCTTGCGATGCAGGTTGAGCGCGTCCTCGCCCGAGATGCCCCAGGCGATGTCCGACATGTGGACCATGCCGTCGACGTCGTTGTCCAGGCCGATGAACAGGCCGAACTCGGTCGCGTTCTTGACTTCGCCCTCGACGGTCGAACCGACGGGATGCTCTTCCGCGAACTTCTCCCACGGATTCGCCTGCGCCTGCTTGAGGCCGAGCGAGATGCGGCGCTTTTCCTGATCGACCTCGAGCACAACGACTTCGACTTCCTGCGAGGTCGACACGATCTTGCCCGGATGGACGTTCTTCTTGGTCCAGCTCATCTCCGAGACGTGGACCAGGCCTTCGATGCCCGGCTCGAGCTCGACGAACGCGCCGTATTCGGTGATGTTGGTCACGCGGCCGGTGAGCTTGGCGCCGACCGGGTACTTGACGCTCGCGCCATCCCACGGATCGCTCTCGAGCTGCTTCATGCCGAGGCTGATGCGCTGCGTCTCGCGGTTGATGCGGATGATCTGGACGCGGACGGTGTCACCGATGTTGAGCACTTCGCTCGGGTGATTGACGCGCTTGTAGCTGAGGTCGGTGACGTGCAGCAGGCC
Organism: Pseudomonadota bacterium; assembly: GCA_023426225.1. Classification (GTDB taxonomy): domain Bacteria; phylum Pseudomonadota; class Alphaproteobacteria; order Sphingomonadales; family Sphingomonadaceae; genus Sphingomonas. The sequence continues at coordinate 1,156 of JAFABD010000060.1, forward strand.
GTCGATGCCGCCCAGGTCGACGAACGCACCGTAATCGGTGATGTTCTTGACGACGCCGTCGATCACCTGGCCCTCGTGCAGCGACTGGATCAGGCCCGAACGCTGCTCGGCGCGGGTTTCCTCGAGCACCGCGCGACGCGACACGACGATGTTGCCGCGCTTGCGGTCCATCTTGAGGATCTGGAAGGGCTGCGGGATGTCCATCAGCGGGGTGACGTCGCGCACCGGACGGATATCGACCTGGCTGCCCGGCAGGAAGGCCACGGCGCCCGACAGGTCGACGGTGAAGCCGCCCTTGACGCGGCCGAAGATCACGCCTTCGACGCGGGCCGACTTGGCGAATTCGGCCTCCAGCTTGTCCCATGCGGCTTCGCGGCGGGCGCGGTCGCGGCTGAGCATCGCTTCGCCGTTCGCGTTCTCGACGCGGTCGACATAGACTTCGACTTCGTCACCGACCTTGAGGTCGGCCTTCTGGCCCGGCGCCGCGAATTCGCGCAGCGGCACGCGGCCTTCCGACTTGAGGCCGACGTCGATGACGGCCAGGTCATTTTCGATGCCGGTGACGGTGCCGATCACGACGCGGCCTTCGAAGCCGTCCGCCTGACCCAGCGTCTGATCGAGCATTGCCGCGAAATCGTCGCGGGAGGGATTTGCCGAAGTGGCCATAAGTGGTTGGTTCCTAAACGTTCGTTTTTCCGGCCAGCCGGTTGGCTCCGGCGGTCTTGAGGGCCGAAAACGCCGCGGCGGCCCCATGCCGGACGCGGCATCCGCAACCGGGCGAACGTGAGCGGCGATCCGCAGAAACGCGAAAAGGGCACGAAAGACTCGAATGCCTTCGCGCCGCCGCCACGAGCACCCGCTCGTTGGACCGGCGGGCCATAGCCGAAAGTCCCTGCTTTCGCAAGGCGCGCGCCGGCGTGTGCAAGCGCGCCGCCTGCGGCGCGCGGCGGCGCGTGGATCAGCGCGCGACGGGGCGTCCGAGGGCGAAGCGCATCGTGTCGAAATCGAGCGTGAAATGATCGAAGGCGCGCAGCACGTCCTGGCCGAGCACGCCCATCTTGTCGTCGAGCGATGCGCCGGGAGCGGGGGTGGCGACCGCGATGCGATCGAGCGTGAGCGCGCGGCCGGCGATGCCGAGCGGAACCGACTTCCATTCGAGCGCGTCGCGGACGCGCACCGTGCCGCCCGCAGCGCTGCTGCGCTGCGTCGTGGCGCCGAGCCCCGCGAGCAGCGGGCGATGCGCCGCGGCGAAGCGGCTCGACAGGCTGGTGTGCGTCGCGCCGGTATCGAGATGGAGGACGGCGGAAGCGGTGCCGAACCGCGCCTCGACATACAGGTCGCTGCCCGCGCCGGTGAGGCGGGCGGCGCGGCGCGTTTCGACGTCGTCGGCGGGTTCGGCGGCGGCGTTGCCCGCGGCGAAACCGCCGTCGCGATCGAAGCGGATCCGGCCGAGCGCGCGCAGCACGGGAAAGCCGATGATCGCGTCGATGCGATAGCCGCCGGGAAGCGGGAAGCGGAGCTGGTCGTCGTCCATCACCAGAAACACGACATTGGCGAGCGTCACCCCTGCGATCGTCAGCCGGTCGGCGATGCCGAGGCGGGTGGGCACCCGGGCGGCGGTGGGCGTTCCGACGCTGACCTTGCCGTCGAGCAGCCGGATGTTCAGCCGCACCGCCTCGCTTGCCGAGACGACCGAGAGATTGGCGCCGGTGTCGAGCACCGCATCGCTTGCGACGCCGTTGACGGCGACGCTGCCGCGGACGAGCCCCGCCGCGTCGCGATGCGTGGCGA
>JAFABD010000124.1 GCA_023426225.1 Pseudomonadota bacterium
CGTCGACCTGGCCCAGCAGCCATGCGCCGGGCGGGACGCCCAGTTCGGCCCAGCCCGGGGCCTGGAGCACGCCGCCTGCCCGCACGGCGCGACGCGATCGCAGCCACAGCATCGTCCGCCCCGCCGCCGTTCCCGCCGCCATCCCCAGGGCAAGGCCTGCGGCCGCCGGGGCATCCTCGGGCGCCGCCGCGTGGAATTCGTGCACGGCGCCCATGACCAGCCCGCCGCCCAGTGCGGCGTCGAGCGCACCGACGCCGATGGCGCGGCGCGCCGGAAGACCGGGGCGCAAGGAAGGAAGGCCGAGTCGCATTTGTTCACTTTATGTTCTTAAAGGGCCGGCGATCAAGATGGGGCATCCGCGGGGCACGCCTGCGCCGCCCCGCCATCCCGCCATCCCGCCATGCGGCCACCCTCTCGCGCGGGCGCGGTTCACGTCGCGCGCCTTTCGCGCGGATCGCTGTGCGCCCTGCCGGCCCGCGCTCCTCCGCGCATGATATGTACGACAAATAAGCGCTCCACGTCACCAAAGTGTCTTGAACGAATCAGAGTATACGATATTCTTTCCCTGCTTCCTCCAACGTGAGGGAGCCCAAAGGGGAGGATAACATGAAGTTTCGCACCACGGGTGCGAGCGCGCTCGCGCTCGGCCTCGCCTTGTGCCAGCCTGCGCACGCACAGGACAGCGCCGCCGCCGACGCCACCGCTGCCGAGGCACAGGACGATACTGCGCCGCGCGCCGAGGAAAAGCCCGGCCATGGCGAGATTCTCGTCACCGGCACCCGCATCCGCCGCACCGATGTCTCCACCGCCACGCCGATCACCGTCGTCGACAAGGAAATGATCTCGCAGCGCGGGCTCGGGCGGCTCGACGAAACGCTCAGCGCGATTCCCCAGATCGCACCGATGCTCGGCGAGCGCGGCAGCAACGATCCCCGGCTCGGGCCGGCGCGGATCAACCTGCGCAAGCTCGGCACCGGCCGCACGCTCAATCTGCTCAACGGCGAGCGGATGACCAACGACGTCAACATCATCCCCTCGGCGCTGATCGAGCGCGTCGACGTGCTCACCGGCGGCGCCTCGGCCGTCTATGGCTCGGACGCCATCGCCGGCGTCGTCAGCTTCATCGTCAAGCGCCGCTACCAGGGCATCGAACTCAATGCCGAGGCGAGCACGCAACAGAGCACCAACGACAACCAGTTCATGCTCAAGCTGCTCGACCAGTCGGGCTATCCGCGCCCCGACAAGACCGTCTGGGGTGGCCAGCAATATTTCGTCAGCCTCACCGCCGGCACCAACTTCGCCGACAATCGCGGCAATATCAGCCTGTTCGGCAGCTTCCGCCGCACCGTGCCGATGGCGTTCAGCAAGTTCGATCACACCGCCTGCCCGGTCTATCAGAATCCCCAGAACCCGGTTCCGCCGCTGCAAAAGAACGACACCTGGTCGTGCGGCTTCACCGAATACAACCCCTATAACTGGTTCTATGCAGGCGGTTCGGAATGGACCAATGCCAAGGACGGTTCGCGCGACTGGCGCCCCTATGACTATAACGACATCGTCCGCGTGCCGCAGCGCGATTATCTCCAGCGCAGCGGCCGCACCTACAATGCCGGCGGCTTCTTCAGCTTCGACTTCAGCTCCTCGCTGAAATTCGACACCAACTTCCTCTACACCCGCTACAAGCAGGAGGGACAGAACGCCCAGGCGGTGGGCTTCTATTCGCCCGAGTTCCAGATGCCGTGCGACAACCCGTTCATGAGCGCACAGCAGGCGGCGATCGTGTGCGGTGCCAATGCCGGGGTGGCGGGCGCGACGGCGCCCTTCTCGATGACGGTGTTCCGGCCCGACTATGCCAACGAATATCGCAACGACATCACCGACTGGCGCGGCGCGGCGCATCTCAGCGGCGACATCACGCGCGAAATCCGCTTCGACGTCAGCGGCCAGAAATCGCGCCGGATCGAGAAATATCTGGGCACCAACATCTTCGACTACTGGCTGATGAAGGACCGCTTCGCCAACGCGATGAAGGTCGTCAACTATAACGGCAAGCCGACCTGCACCTCGGTGATCGACGGCACCGATCCCGCCTGCGTGCCGCTCGACGCCTTCAGCACGCAACAGCCCGATGCCAAGGTCTGGGACTATATCACCCGCACCGGCGGCAGCCGGGTCCAGATCGACCAGATGGTACTCAACGGCTCGGTCTCGGGCACGCTCGGCGCGCTCGGCCTCAAAAGCCCGCTCGCCGACAGCGCGCTCGGCTTCGCGGTCGTCGCCGAACATCGCTGGAACCGCGTGTCGGAATCGGGCAGCGGCGCCTATGACTGGTGGTCGCGCTATGCCTCGTCCGACGTGGTCGACGAGCTCGGCGGCGAACTCGAACTCCCGCTCGTCCAGAACAAGCGCTTCGTCGAGGAACTGACCGTCAGCGGCGCCTACCGCATCTCCGACTATCGCTCGCTCGAAAAGCTCGTCCACACCTGGAAGGTCGATTTCACCTATCGACCCTTCGCCGGGCTGGGTTTCCGCGGAAGCCTCAACAAGGCGCTGCGTCAGGGCGTGCTCGAACGGCTTCAGACGGCCAATCCCTATACCGGCACCTTCCGCGACTTCTGCGCGCCGCCGGCCACGGGATCGACGCTCACGCGCTATTCGTTCGAAAAATGCGCGGCGAGCGGCATCACGCGCGCGCAATATGACGCGCTGGGCAGCTATGCCGGGTGCGACGTCAACGGGCTGTGCCAGGTGCTCTACCGCCCCGGCGGCAACCCCGATCTTCAGCCCGAACGCTCGCGCAGCGTCACCGCGGGCATCGTCGCCCAGCCGCGCTTCCTCCCCGGCTTCACCGCGTCGGTCGACTATTTCGCGATCAAGATCACCGGCGCGTTCGAATGGATCCGCACCGATCTGGTCGCCGACCAGTGCTTCAACCAGCAGGTGTCCTTCTATTGCGGGCTCATCAAGCGCGATCCGACCACCGGCGCCGTCACCGAAATCAACGCGCGCTACATGAACTCGGGCTTCATCGAGACCAAGGGCGTCGATTTCGGGCTCAGCTATGCCTGGGCCAATCCGGGCAGGCTCGTCGGCACCGATATCGGCCGGCTCAACTTCGGCTTCAACGGCACGCTCAACACCACCTATAACCGCCAGTTCGCGCCCAATGCGCCGGTCTATTCGTGCCTCGGCTATTTCGGCTTCTTCTGCGCCGAGCCCTCGCCCAAATACCGGCATTACGCGACGCTCGGCTGGGACATGCCGTGGAAGGGCAACGTCACGCTGATCTGGCGCTATGCCTCGCCGACGACCAACTCGAAACTGGCGCCCAACGCCCCGCTCGCGTCGCGGCCGTCGCCGACCAATACCGACAGCTATCCGCTGATCCCGCGGATGCCCGCGCTCAGCCTGTTCGACCTGTCGGTCAGCTATCCGCTGTCGAAGCGCGTCGACGTGCGCTTCAACGTCCAGAACCTGTTCGACAAGGATCCGCCGATCGTCGGCTATGCCGATGCGGGCACCGGCGCGTGGTTCAACACCTATCCCCAGTACGACTCCTGGGGCCGCACGCTGCGCCTCGCGCTGCGCGCGCGCATCTGGTGAGGCACTCGCCGCCCCGGCCGCCATCGCGCCGGGGCGGCAATGCCCCCACCGTCATCACCCTGCCTTCATCACCCCCGCCGTCATTCCCCGCGCGGCACCAGCGCCAGCGCGGCCAGCCCGCCCAGGATCAGCGTCAGCGCCGCACCCGCGATCACCGGCAGGCCGCCGTCGATCCATGGTGCCGTCAGCGCCGTGCCGCCCGACGCCGTCGCCAGCACCGCCAGCACGACCAGCGCCGCCGCACGCGCGTCATCGGCGCCCGCCGCGACGATCGCGGCATGAAATCCGGGCGCCCCGCGCACGCCCAGCCCGGCATTGACGATCGCGAACAGCGCGACGATCACCGCCGGCCGCGCACCGCCCGCCAGCGCATAGGCGAACAGCGCGAACGCCCCCGCCGCACTCATCAGCGATCCGGTCACGATCGCGCGCGCCGCGCCGATCGCGCGCACGATGCGGCCGGTCAGGTTCGCCGTCACCGCAAAGCACAGGATGCCGCAGATCTGGAGCGTCACGAACGCGCCGATCCCCAGCCCCAGCGTGCGTTCGAACACCGCCGGCACGCCGAACACGAACACCAGCAAGCCGCCCAGCGTCCCGGCATAGCCCAGCGCATGGCCGATCAGCGCGCGGTTGCGCAGCAGCCGGGCATAGCTTCCGGTGCGCGGCCGCGCGGCCGGCCGCGGCAACAGGTGCGGCCAGCGCAGCATCGCTGCGGCCAGCATCAGCGCGACCATGCCCAGCGTCAGGAACCCCGCGCGCCAGCCGAACCGGGCGAGCAGCCAGGCGCCCGCCAGCGGCGCGAGCGCAGGCGCCATCGCCTCGATGCTTCCC
>JAFABD010000152.1 GCA_023426225.1 Pseudomonadota bacterium
CTCCACCACCGGCCTTGCGGCCGGCGGTCCCCCTCCTCGGCGGGGCCGGGGAGGATTGGGTTGGTCAGCCGGAGCGAAGGAGCGTGACGGCGGCGTCGCGTTCGAAGAGGTAGAGCGCGATGCGGGCGGCCTGGCCGCGCGGGGCCTGGAGGCCGCCGTCGCGGTCGACGAGCAGCCGGGCATCGTCATTGGCCGAGGCGATCAGCCGCGGCAGCATCTCCGGCGTCGCGAGGCGGAACTGCATCTCGCCCGACTGGCGCGTGCCGAGCAGCTCGCCCGCGCCGCGCAGCCGCAGATCCTCCTCGGCGATGCGGAAGCCGTCATTGGTCTCGCGCATCAGCGCCAGCCGCGCGCGCGCGGTCTCGCTGAGCGTGGCGCCGCGCAGCAACAGGCACACCGAACGCCCGCCGCCGCGCCCGACGCGCCCGCGCAACTGGTGGAGCTGCGCCAGCCCGAAGCGGTCGGCATGTTCGATCACGATCAGCGTCGCGTTGGGCACGTCGACCCCGACCTCGATCACCGTCGTCGCGACGAGCACCGACAGCGCGCCGCCCGCGAAGCGCGCCATCACCGCGTCCTTTTCCGGCCCCTTCATCCGCCCATGGATGAGGCCGACGCGATCGCCGAAGCGCGCCTGAAGCTGCGCGGCACGTTCCTCGGCGGCGGCGAGGTCGATCTTCTCGCTCTCCTCGACGAGCGGACAGACCCAATAGGCCTGCTTGCCCGCGGCAAGGTGGCGGCCGAGCCCCTCGACCACCTCGGCCAGACGATCCTCGGAAATCACGCTCGTCTCGATCGGCTCGCGCCCCGGCGGCATCTCGTCGAGGCGGCTGACGTCCATCTCGCCGTGCGTCGCGAGCTGAAGCGTGCGCGGGATCGGCGTCGCGGTCATCACGAGCAGGTGCGGCGGCACCTGCGCCTTGGCCTGGAGCATCAGCCGTTCGGCGACGCCGAAGCGATGCTGCTCGTCGACGACGACGAGGCCGAGGTCGCGATACTGCACCCCCTGCTGAAAGATCGCGTGCGTGCCGACGAGAATGTCGATCTCGCCCGCGGCGAGCCCCATCAGCGTCGCCTCGCGGGCGCGGCCCTTGTCGCGGCCGGTGAGGATCGCGACGCGCACGCCGAGCCCCGACAGGAGCCGGTTGAGCGTTTCGAAATGCTGGCGCGCAAGGATTTCGGTCGGCGCGAGCATCGCCCCTTGTGCCCCCGCCTCGGCCGCGATCAGCAGCGCCATCGTCGCGACGAGCGTCTTGCCCGCGCCGACATCGCCCTGAAGCAGCCGTAGCATCGGCTGGGCCTGCGCCATGTCGCCTTCGATCTCGCGGATGGTGCGCGCCTGGGCGCCGGTGGGACGATAGGGCAGCCGGAGCGCGGCGCGCAGCCGCCCGTCGCCGCTGAGCGGCCGCCCGCGCTTGGCCCGCGCCTCGCCGCGCACGAGCATCAGCGCGAGCTGCGTCGCGAAAATCTCGTCATAGGCGAGCCGTTCTCGCGCGAGCGCATCGGCGGGATCGGCATGGATCCGCGCCAGCGCGTCGCGCCAGTCGGGCCAGCCATGCTGCGCCTTGAGGCTGGGTTCGATCCATTCGGGCAATTCGGGCGCACGCGCGATCGCCTGGGCCGCCAGCCCCGCGATCCGGCGCGAGGTGATCCCTTCCGAACAGGGATAGATCGCCTCGCGCCCCGCCACCTCGGCCGCCTGGTCGAGCGGGACGACATGGTCGGGATGGACGATCTGAAGCTGGTCGCCATAGGCTTCGAGCTTGCCCGAGACCCAGCGCGGCTCGTCGAGCGGGAGCAGCTTCCTGGCCCAGCCCGAACTGCCGCCGAAAAAGACGAGGCTGACGACGTTGCCGTGCCGGTCCTGCGCCTGGACGCGCGCCGGCGAGCGCGCGCCGCCGCCGAAGCGATAGGCGACCGGGGTAAGCTCGATCGCGATCACGCGGCCGACATCGGCCGAATCGAGCGCATCGCGTTCGACCCGGTCGACAAAGCCCGTCGGCAGGTGGAACGCGACATCGACGACGCGCGCGAGTCCCAGCCGCTCGAGCGGCCGCGACAGCGCGGCACCGATGCCCTTCAGCGCGGACACTTCCGCGAACAGTGGATTGAGAATGTCGGGTCGCATGACTATTTGCCGGGCACCTATAGACCAGCCGGCCGCGCTTTCCAGCGCCGTCGGCCATTGCCCGTTGAGGAAACCGATGGACCGCGAACACCGTCTCAAGCGCCTCCGCTTTCGTGCCTGGCACCGCGGGACCAAGGAAGCCGACCTGCTGATCGGCGGTTTTTTCGACCGGCACGGCGCCGGATGGGACGATGGCGAGATCGCGCTGTTCGAGGCGCTGCTCGAGGAACAGGATGTCGACATCATGGCATGGGCGACGGGAACGCAGCCCGTCCCCGAACGCTATGCCGGCACCGTGACCGAGGCGCTGAAGACGCTGAACTACGTGCCGATCGCGCGCTGAACCGGCCGCGGCGCCACCCCGCCCCGCCCCGCCAGCCCGCCCGCATCCCCGACGCGAGACCTTGATGCCCGACCTTCAGAAGATCCGATCCGCCGCTGCCCCGCTGACGCTGGCGGGCACGCCGACGGGGTTCCTGCCGTGGATGCTGGCGGACCTGACGCGCGCGAGCGGGGTTGCGGTGTTCATCGCGCCCGACGAAGCGGCGATGCGGGCGATCGCGGCGACGGCGCCGTTCTTTGCCCCCGAGATCGAGGTGCTGGCCTATCCGGCGTGGGACTGCCTTCCCTATGACCGCGCGAGCCCGACGCTGCGCGTGATGGCCGAGCGGCTGGCGACGCTCCACGCGCTCCAGGCCAAGCGCGACGTGCCGCGGCTGATCCTGACCACGGTGAACGCCGCGACGCAGCGCACGCTGACGCCGTTCCGCGTGCGCCAGCTCGTCGCGCGGCTGGCCCCCGGCGAGCGCATCTCGCTCGACCGGCTGTCGCACCTGTTGCAGGCCAACGGCTATGTCCGCGTCGACACGGTGAACGACGCGGGCGAGTTCGCGGTGCGCGGCGGGCTGGTCGACCTGTTCCCGAGCGGTGCCGAGCAGGCGCTGCGGCTCGACTTTTTCGGCGACGAGATCGAGAGCGTGCGGACCTTTTCGCCCGAGGACCAGCGCACCACGGGACGGATCGACGGCTTCACGCTGCTCCCCGCGTCGGAAGCGCTGCTCGACGAGGAATCGATCAAGCGGTTCCGCACGCGCTATCGCGAGAAGTTCGGCGCGACCGCGACCGGCGACCCGCTGTACCAGGCGATCAGCGACGGGCGGCGGCTGGCGGGGATGGAGCATTGGCTGCCGCTGTTCGAGGAACGGCTGGAGACGCTGTTCGAACATCTGCCCGCGGGGCACGTGATCGTGCGCGACGCCGCGACGCAGGGCGCGGGGCAGCAACGGTTCGAGGCGATCGCCGATTACCAGCAGAACCGCGTGCGCGCCGAGTCGAGCGCGCCGGGCAGCTATCGCCCACTCGACGCCGCCGCGCTCTATCTGACGCCCGACGAATGGCAGGCGCGCGTGGCCGCCGCGCCGGTGCACATCGCGACGCCGTTCCACGAACCCGAAAGCGCGACGGTGCTCGACTTCCAGGTCGACGGCCCGCGCGACTTCGCTCCCGAGCGCGCGGCGGGCAGCAATGTGTACGAGGCGGTGGTCGCGCACCTCGCCAAGGTGCGGCGCGACAAGCGCAAGCCCGTGCTCGCCAGCTATTCCAAGGGCGCGCGCGAGCGGCTGGCGGGGCTGCTCGCCGACCATGGGCTGAAGGGCGCGCGGCCCGCCGAGAGCTGGCAGGAGGCGCTGGGAATCGCGGGCAGCGGGATCGCGCTGATCGTGCTGCCGCTCGACCATGGCTTTACCACGCCCGACGTCGCGCTGCTGACCGAGCAGGACATGCTGGGCGACCGGCTGGTGCGCCGGTCGAAGCGGCGCAAGAATACCGATGCGTTCCTGCAGGAACTGGCGACGCTCTCCCCCGGCGACCTGGTGGTGCATGTCGAGCACGGCATCGGGCGGTACGAGGGGCTGACGCAGATCCCGGTGCAGAAGGCGCCGCACGACTGCGTCGCGCTGGAATATGCCGGCGGCGACAAGCTGTACGTCCCGGTCGAGAATCTGGAAGTGCTGACCCGATACGGGTCGAGCGAGGAAGGCGCGACGCTCGACAAGCTGGGCGGCGAGGGGTGGCAGCGGCGCAAGGCGCGGATGAAGGAGCGCATCCGCGAGATCGCGGGCGAGCTGATCGCCACCGCGGCCAAGCGCGCGACACGCCCGGCCGAGATCGCCGAACCCGATGCCGGCGGCTATCCGGCGTTCGTCGACCGTTTCCCCTATGAGGAGACCGACGACCAGGACCGCGCGATCGGCGACGTGCTGGAGGACCTGGCCGCAGGACGCCCGATGGACCGGCTGATCGTCGGCGATGTCGGTTTCGGCAAGACCGAGGTGGCGCTGCGCGCGGCATTCGTCGCGGCGATGGCGGGGATGCAGGTAGCGGTGGTGTGCCCGACGACGCTGCTCGCCCGCCAGCACCATCGCAACTTTTCGGAACGCTTCCAGGGCTTTCCGATCGAGGTCGGGCGGCTGTCGCGGCTGGTCCCCGCCGCCGAGGCCAAGGCGACCAAGGAAGGGCTTGCGGCGGGAACGATCGACGTGGTGGTGGGCACGCACGCGGTGCTCGCCAAGACGATCGACTTCAAGCGGCTGGGGCTCGTCATCGTCGACGAGGAACAGCGGTTCGGCGTGACGCACAAGGAGCGGCTGAAGAACCTGAAGGCCGATGTCCACATGCTGACGCTGACCGCGACGCCGATCCCGCGCACGCTGCAGATGGCGATGTCGGGGCTGCGCGAGCTGTCGGTGATCCAGACGCCGCCGGTCGACCGGCTGGCGGTGCGCACCTATGTGATGCCGTGGGACCCGGTGGTGGTGCGCGAGGCGCTGCTGCGCGAGCATTATCGCGGCGGCCAGGCCTATTTCGTCACGCCGCGCATTTCCGACCTGCCCGAGATCGAGGAATTCCTGCGCGAGCAGGTGCCCGAGGTGCGGTACGTCGTCGCGCACGGCCAGATGACCCCGACCGAGGTCGAGGAACGCATGTCGGCCTTTTACGACAAGAAGTTCGAGGTGCTGGTGTCGACGACGATCGTCGAGAGCGGGCTCGACATCCCGAGCGCCAACACGCTGATCGTCAACCGCGCCGACAAGTTCGGGCTGGCCCAGCTCTATCAGCTTCGCGGGCGCGTCGGGCGGGCGAAGACGCGCGCCTATGCCTATCTGACCACGCCCGCCGAGCGGATGATGACCGACGCGGCGGAAAAGCGGCTGAAGGTGCTGTCCGACCTCGAATCGCTGGGGGCGGGATTCCAGCTCGCGAGCCACGACCTCGACATCCGCGGCGCGGGCAACCTGCTGGGCGACGAACAGTCGGGGCACATCAAGGAAGTCGGCTACGAACTCTATCAGTCGATGCTCGAGGAGGCGATCCTCGACGCCAAGGCGGGCGGGCTGCGCGACGACGACCGGCCGCGCGACCTGTCGCCGCAGATCACCGTCGACGCGCCGATCCTGATCCCCGAGGACTATGTCCCCGACCTGGACCTGCGCATGGGGCTGTATCGCCGCCTGAACGAGGTCGAGGACAAGGCAGGGCTGGAAGCCTTTGCCGCCGAGCTGATCGACCGTTTCGGCAAGCTGCCCGAGCCGACGGAGAACCTGTTGCAGCTGATCGAGACCAAGATGAACGCCAAGCGCGCGTGCGTCGCCAAGATCGACGTGGGGCCGAAGGGCGCGCTGGTGAGCTTCCACGAGGACCGTTTCCCCAGGGTCGACGCGCTGATCGCCTATGTCGAGCGGCTGGGCGAGACCGCCCGGCTGCGCCCCGACATGAAGCTGGTGATCAACCGCGCCTGGTCCGGGCCGCGCGCGCGGCTGCACGGCGCGCTGCAACTTTCGCGCGGGCTGGCCAAGGCGGCGGGCTGAACCGCCCGTCGTCCGGGCGCCGGACCGGCCCCCCGAACTGTCTCATTGTGGCACTCCGGAAGATTACGTACCTGTCCCAAGGAACAGGGGCGTCGCTTCGTCCTAAAATGGAAGGGTGCGCGTGGGCCACCTCCCACGCGGCGCATGCCAATGGGAGCGACCAGTGAGTCAAGAAATGCGTACACGTCTGACGTTCATGGAACTGTCAGACGAACAGCGCGAAACACTGCGGGCTACGCAGGGTGTTATCAAGCAATATATAGGAAAAGCGCTCGACCGTTTCTATAGCAGAGCGAAGTTAACGCCGGAGACGGCACGATTTTTTCGTGACGATGCGCATATGGGCCAGGCCAAGGCCGCCCAGATCAAGCACTGGTCACATCTGGCAGCCGGCGATTTCGAGGGGGGATATTACGCCAGCGTCCGCCGGATCGGGGCCACGCATGCCCGCATCGGGCTGGAGCCGCGCTGGTATGTCGGCGGCTATGCGCTGATCGTCGAGGAGCTGCTGCGCGCGGTTGCCCGGCAGAATACGCCGTGGCGGCGGATGCTGCGCCTGTTCCGCGGGCCGAGCCAGGCCGATGCGAGCATCGCCGTGGTCAAGGCCGCGCTGCTCGACATGGAGCTTTCGCTGTCGATCTATTTCGAGGAAGCGCAGGCGACGCGCGAAAAGGCCGCGCACCGGCTGGAGACCGCGCTGGCACAGCTCGCCGAGGGCGACCTGACCAACCAGCTGAAGGACATGCCGAAGGACTTCGCGCATATCGAGCACAGCTATAACGACACGATCGCGAAGATCCGGGGCATGATCGGATCGGTGACCGACGGCACCCACCGCATCAACCAGGGCATCGCCGAGATCGCGGCGGCGGCCGACGACCTGGCGCACCGCACGCAGAGCAACGCGGCCTCGCTGGAGCAGACCGCCGCGGCGGTGAGCCAGATGGACCAGCGGCTGCGCGCGACCGCGCATGCGGCGACCGAAACGGTCGAACGCGCCGACCAGGCGATCGCCACGGTCGACAGCGGGCGCGAGGTCGCCGATTCGGCGGTGCAGTCGATGCATCGCGTGCTCGAATGCGCCAAGGGTATCGACGGCGTGATCGAGGGCCTCGACAAGATCTCGTTCCAGACGCGCGTGCTGGCGATGAACGCCGCGGTCGAAGCGGGCCGCGCGGGCGATGCCGGGCGGGGCTTTGCCGTCGTCGCCGACCTGGTTTCGGCGCTGGCGATGCGCGCCGAGGAAGAGGCGAAGCGCGCGCGCGAACAGCTTTCGACCACCCAGGCCGAAATCGGCACCGCGGTCGAGGCGGTACGCCGCGTCGACACCGCGCTGTCCGACATTTCGGGCGATGTCGGCCAGGTCCACGGCCTGCTTTCGGGCATGGCGACCGACAATGGCGCGCAGTCGAGCGCGGTGAGCGAGATCGCGATCGTGATCGGCGCGATGGACCAGTCGACGCAGCAGAATGCGGCAATGGTCGAGCAAACGTCGGCGGCGACGCGGACGTTGCAGCAGGAAGTCGATTCGCTGTGCGCGATGACGCGCAGCTTCCGCACCGATACGGCAAGCAGCGGGCGCGACGCGTCCGCAGCGTTCCGCAACCCGGTGAAGCCGCTGCCCGCGGCCGCGGTATCGGCGCTGGTCCGCCGCGCCTGACCGGCAAGGCGACGCGGCGCGCGCATGCGGGCGGGGCAATCCCCCGCCCGCTG
>JAFABD010000159.1 GCA_023426225.1 Pseudomonadota bacterium
GATCGCGACCGACCACCGCCCCTATCACGCGGCGGTCGCCCAGGCGCTGGCGGCGGCGCAGGCGCGGTTCGGCGTGGCGGTGCTGATCGACATCCATTCGATGCCGCCGCTGGGCACCGGCGAGGGCGCGGCGCGCGTGGTGATCGGCGACCGGTTCGCGCGGGCGAGCGCCCCGCCCTTTCCGGCGGCGATCGAACGCGTGCTGCTGGCGCACCGCGTCCGCTTTGCGGTCAACATCCCCTATTCGGGCGGGCATGTGCTTGAGCGGCATGGCGCACCGGCGCGCGGCATTCATGCGATCCAGATCGAATTCGACCGCCGACTGTATCTGGACGACGCGCTCGACGCGCCGGGCGCGGGCATGGTCGCGACCGCGCGGCTGTTGCGCGCGATGATCGACGCCGTCGCCGACGAGGCGCTGGCGATGCCGCTGGCGGCCGAATAGCCCCCGCTGCGGCAGCGTGCCGCACATGCGAAACGCGCATAAAAAACCACCTCGTGCACGGGGCACGAGGTGGCCAAGGTTCAGGGAGGAGACACGCCCGCAGGCGTGCCGCACGACCTCGCGAAAGGGGGGAACACGAAGCCGTACATTCGAAATATAGGCGGCTCGTCGGCGACTTCAACCCCGGTCCGGACAAGTCCGGATCCGGGGTCGGAAGCGCTTTCAGCCCTGTGCGCGGCGCGCGGGCATCATCCGCAGCATCAGCCGGTCGCGCAGGATCCACTGATGCCGCAGCGCGGCGGCGATGTGGAGCAAGACGAGCGCCGCCATGGCATAGCCGATGACCTCGTGCGCCTCGTGCGCGCCGCCGGACAGCGCGGGCGTGCTGGGCAGCAGCGGCATGTCGAACAGGCCGAACATGCTGACCGGGCGCGGGCGTTCGGGGTTGGACGACATCATCCAGCCCGAGAACGGCACCGCCACCATCAGCAGGTAGAGGACGGCGTGCGTCGCGCGCGCGACGCCGATTTCGAGCTTCGACATCGTCGCCGGCCAGGCGGGCGGCGCGTTGACCAGCCGCCAGACGATCCGGACGACCGTGAGCGCGAGCACGATGATGCCCAGCGTCTTGTGGAGCGGGATCACCGCCCAGTCCTTCGGCAGCCCGTCGTGCAGGATGCCGGTGGCGAGGTTGAAGATGATGAGCGCAGCGATCGTCCAGTGAAGGGCGATTGCCACCTCCGAATAACGATCGCTGCGCGTCGTCATGATATTCAGGCCTCCGTTACGAGTTGGGGCTGCGGACCCTTGCCGGCCCGCGCCTGGCGCGCGAAGATGTCGCGCATCAGCGCCAGCGAGAACAGATGGGCATAGATGAGCGGCAGCATGCCGTTCTGGACGATCTTGCGAAGCTGGTCGCCGCGCAGCTCGTTGAGCTTGTTCTCGTCGACCATCTGGAAGCCGCGATAGATGAAGGGCTGCGGGGCGCCGTCGGGCTGGATCGAAACCTCACCCTCCATCAGCAGGCCGAGATCCTTCAGCTCCTTCATGAACATGCCGGTGCGGGCGCCGGCCTGCTCGAACTGCTCGTTGAACTGGAGGATGTTCTTGGTGATCTCGCTGGGCTGGCCCTCGTCGAACAGCTTGTCGCCCTCTTCGAACGCGCCGACCGCATCCGAGGTGGGATCGAAGCAGAGCGACAGCTCGTCGCTGTCCGGGCGCAGGCGCGCGAGCAGGAACGGATAACGGCGGACATAGGCCGGCACGTAGAAATTCTGTTCGAGCAGCGTGCCTTCGTCGTCGAAGAAGGTGTTCACGCCCTCGTTGAGACCGGCGAGCGCGAGCGGCACCGGATCCTCACCCGCCGAGAAGACGATCGGCATGAAGCGCTGAACCAGCGGGAACTCCTCGACGGTGATCGGGATCGCGTGCTGGCCGACCAGGAACGGCGCCTTGTCGCGCGAACGCACGCGGAACTCTGCGTGCACCTGGCTCGAAAGCGGTTCGAGCTGATTGTAAAAAATCGGAAGCGACTGCTGCGGCGCGGTGGCCATTTCTATCTCCTGAGGAGGGCTTGAAGGAACTGAAGGAACAAAACTGGCGCGGGTCTATGGTGTCGCTCGCCCGGGCGCAAGCGCAAGCAGCTTTTCCGGATTGAGAATTGCATAAGGATCGAGCGCCGCCTTGATCGAACGCATGGCGGCGAGCCGCGCGGGCGGCAACACGCGCGCCAGCTCGTCGCGCTTCATCTGGCCGATGCCGTGCTCGGCCGAGATCGTTCCCGCCGCGGCGACGACGAGATCGTGGACGGCACGCGTGATCGCGCGCGCATCCCCCGCCAGCCAGGCATCGCGCGCCACCCCGGCGGGCGCACGGACATGGAAATGGACATTGCCGTCGCCGAGATGGCCATAGGCGATCGCCCGCGTGCCCGGAAAGCGCGCCTCGATCGCGGCGGCGGCATCGACAAGGAAGCGCGGCATGTCGGCAACGGGCACCGCGATGTCGTGCTGCACCGCCGGGCCGGCAGCCCGCTCCGCCTCGGACACCGAATGGCGGATGCGCCAGAACGCCTCTGCCTGCGCCTCGCTGGCCGCGACGACGCCGTCGCCGAGCGTGGCGTCGGCGATCGCGGGCGCGAGCAGCCGCGCGAGCAGGTCGGCGGGCGGCTCGGCGGCGGGATCGGTCGCGACCGATTCGATCAGCACGTGCCACGGCCACGCGCCGGCAAGCGGCGCGCGCGTCCCCGGAATATGGGCGAGCACGTCGCGGAGCGCGATGTCGGGCAGGATCTCGAAACTCTCGATCGTCGGCGTCTGGGTTTCGAGCGCGCGCAGCAGCGCGAGTGCGCGCGCCGGGCTGTCCACCCCCACCCACGCGACGCCGCGCGCGACCGCCGCGGGAACGAGCCGCAGCGCCGCCGCAGTGACGACGCCGAGCGTCCCCTCGGCACCGATCAGCAACTGGTCGAGGCTGTAGCCGCGATTGTCCTTGCGCAGCGCGGCGAGCCCGTCATGGATCGACCCGTCGGGCAGCACCGCCTCGACCCCGGCGACCAGGCTGCGCATCGTGCCGAAGCGCAGCACCTGCACCCCGCCCGCATTGGTCGAAACGAGCCCGCCGATCGTCGCCGAACCCCGCGCGCCCAGATCGAGCGGGAAGCGGCGGCCGATCGCATGCGCCGCCGCATGCAGCGTGTGAAGCACCACCCCCGCCTCCGCGACGGCGAGATCGGCGTCGATCCGGCGCAGCCGGTCGAGCCGGCGCAGCGACAGCAGCAGCGCCGACCCGTCCCCCGGCGGGACCGCACCGCCGACCATCCCGGTATTGCCCCCCTGCGGCACCAATGGCACGCGCAACCCGGCGGCGAGCCCCACGATTGCGGCGACCGCCTCGGTCGAATCGGGGGCGAGCATGGCCGGCGTGTCGCCGTGGAAGCGGCGGCGCCAGTCGATCAGCCAGGGTTCGATTTCGGCCGGATCGGTCACCACCGACCGCGGGCCGAAACGGTCGCGGATCGTCTCGACGAGCTGGCGTTGCGCGGGAGTCATGCCCGCCGGGCTAGCACGTGGCGGACGGTTCATCCATCGTTCAACCGACGGGATTATGAAGACGAACTGACATGGTGAACCCCTCGCTTGCCGGATCCAGCCTGTTGCTGCTGATCGCGGCGCCCTCGCCGGCGCCGGTCAGCTGGGAATCGGCCGTGGCAGGGCTGCAGCAGCAGCGGATCACGATCCATGTGCCGCGAATGACCGTGACGACGACGACCTTTGTCGTGCGCACCGAACAGAATGCGGCCACGGTGATCGAGAAGCGCGCATCGGATTGCGTCAAGATGGACCGGCTGGCGGGCTTTACCCTGAACCGCAACGACAGCGTCGACCTGTTGCTGAAGGACGGCGGCGTGCTGCGCGCGCATCTGGCATCGGACTGCCCGGCGCTGGGCTTTTACAGCGGCTTCTATATCAAGGCGACGTCCGATTCCCGGTTCTGCGCGCGCCGCGACGCGTTGCGGACGCGTTCGGGCCGGCAATGCGCCGTCCAGTCGTTCGCAACGCTGAAAATCAAGCGCTGACCCCCCGGAATCGGCCCCGAACCGCATCTTGACTTGACATCCTGAGGCAAATCCGCAAGCGCAAATGCGCTTTGCGGCGTGACCTTCCACGCCCGACATCCGGAAAACCGCATGAGCTTTGCCGATCTCGGCCTTTCTGACGAACTTCTGCGCGCGGTAGGCGATCTGGGCTATACCGAGCCGACGCCGATCCAGCGCCAGGCTATCCCGTCCGTGCTGATGGGCAAGGACCTGATCGGCGTGGCGCAGACCGGGACGGGCAAGACCGCCGCCTTTGTGCTGCCGATGATCGACGTGCTGGGCGAAGGGCGCACCCGCGCGCTGATGCCGCGATCGCTGATCCTGGAGCCGACGCGCGAACTCGCCGCGCAGGTCGCCGAGAATTTCGAGCAGTACGGCACCTATCACAAGCTGTCGATGGCGCTGCTGATCGGCGGCGTGCAGATGGGCGACCAGATCAAGGCGCTGGAAAAGGGCGTCGACGTGCTGATCGCGACGCCGGGCCGGCTGATGGACCTGTTCCAGCGCGGCAAGATCCTGTTGACCGGGTGCAGCCTGCTGGTGATCGACGAGGCCGACCGGATGCTCGACATGGGGTTCATCCCCGATATCGAGGAAATCTGCACCAAGCTGCCCAAGAACCGCCAGACGCTGCTGTTCTCGGCGACGATGCCGCCGCCGATCAAGAAGCTGGCCGACAAGTTCCTCAACGATCCCAAGACGATCGAGGTCGCGCGCCCGGCGACGACCAACATCAACATCACCCAGCGCATCGTCGAGGTCCGTGCCGACCGCAAGCGCGAGGTGCTGCGCGCCCTGCTCGAGCAGGACGACGTGCGCACCGCGATCATCTTCTGCAACCGCAAGACGACGGTGCGCGAGCTCAACAAGAGCCTGAAGCGCTATGGCTTCCGTTCGGCCGAAATCCATGGCGACATGGACCAGCCGGCGCGCCTTGCCGAGCTCGAGCGCTTCAAGACGGGTGACGTCAACATCCTGGTCGCGTCCGACGTCGCGGCGCGCGGGCTGGACATCAAGGGCGTGAGCCACGTCTATAATTTCGACGCGCCCTGGCATCCCGACGATTATGTCCACCGGATCGGCCGCACCGGCCGCGGCGGCGCGACGGGCATTGCCTATACGCTGGTGACCGCCGACGATGCCGAGAACCTGTCCGAGATCGAGAAGCTGACCGGGCAGAAGATCGAGCGCGTCGCCAACCCGCTGTCCGGCGCCGCACCCACGGCCGAGGAAATGGCCGACGCCGAGGCGAAGCCTGCGCGCGGCAAGGGCCGCAAGGCCAAGCCCGCCGCCAAGGCGGAAAAGGCCGACAAGACCGAGAAGCCGGCAAAGGCGGAACGCGCCGAGAAGCCCGCCCGCGGACGCAAGGCAGCGCCGGCCGAGGCGGAAGCGGCGGCGCCCGAACCGCGGGCGGCCAAGCCCGCCCGTTCGCGCAAGCCCGAACGCAGCGGCGATACCGAGCGCCCGGCGACTGCCGCCCCCGCGCAGCCGGCAGCGGCGGCCAAGACGCCCGCGCCGGCCCCTGCACCGGCCGAAACCGGCGAGCAGGGCTGGAACGGGCCGGTGCCCGACTTCCTCAAATACACGATCGCGCTGTGACGCGCCGGGGGGCTGCCCCGGCGACGCCGGCAGCTCCCG
>JAFABD010000166.1 GCA_023426225.1 Pseudomonadota bacterium
GCGCTGCTCGCCGCCGACGCGCGCGCGGCCTCGGTCGCCTGACGCGCGCGATCAGCCGCCCGCGCCGTCGGCGTCGGCCTCGTCGCGCGGCATGTCGACCGCCTCGAACACCTCCAGCGCGACGTTGATGAAGTTGCGCGCCTCAAGCTGGATCAGCGGGATCGGCGCATGGTCGCCCTCGATCCGTTCGACCCGGTCGGCGCTCACGCGCACCAGGAACCGGTCGCACCGGCTCAGCACCAGCATCGTGATCGCGCGATTGTCGTCGAGCGCGATATTCTCGACGATCCCCTCATAGGCGACATGCGCGCCGTCATGCTCCAGCGTGGTGACGACATAGGCGATGATGAAGCTGTTCGCCGGCCGCGCCAGGTCGACCCAGCGCTTCAGCCAGCCGAAGGTCGCGGTCTCGCGCAGGTCGCGCACCCGGCGCCATCCGCTCGCCCACCAGGTGATCGCGCCGACGATGATCGCGGGCAGCAACAGCGAGACGAACCACGACAGGAACGCCCAGTCGCCCGGCATCCGCCCCGCATGGCCGCCGGTCAGGATGACGCGATAGACATTGGGATCGAACGACAGCCGCCAGCACGCGCCGCTCCACCGGCACAGGCTCGCCTGCACCGCGAACAGCGCCGAAAGCACGATATGGCCGACCAGCGCGCCAAAGACGATGACGATCAGGCTAAAGGTCGATCCCGGCTTTTCGGGCGCCTGCGAGATCAGTTCGGATCGCTCGCCCGCGCGCAGCCCAGCCCATACGCCCAGACCCGGCGCGATCAGCAGCAGCGCCAGGAACAGGGTATAGCTGAAACTCACCGGATGCCGGTCTGGCCGTTCTCCGTCCGGCGCTCGCCGCCGGCCGCTGCCCCCGCACCGAAGGTCGCGCCGCGCACGATGAACTTGCCGTCCTCGAACCGCGCCGAATCCTTCGCCGCCTTCCAGCTCCCGAAGCGGCTATAGACCGCGTTGGCGGTTTCGATCGACCTGGCGGTGTTGACGCGCATCCTGACCTCCGCTTCCGACAATAGGGGGCCGGGGGACAACTGGCAACCGGGCGGGGCGATCCCGCCCGGCGCCTGCCGCCGATCGGTCAGCCGCGCGCCGCCGCGCGTCCGGCCGCCCGCCCGCTGAACAGGCATCCGCCCAGAAACGTGCCCTCCAGCGCGCGATAGCCGTGCATCCCGCCGCCGCCGAACCCCGCCGCCTCGCCCGCGGCGAACAGCCCCGGCACGGCGTTGCCGCCCGCGCGCTGGACGCAGCCGTCGAGATCGGTCTCGAGCCCGCCCAGCGTCTTGCGCGTCAGGATGTTCAGCCGCACCGCGATCAGCGGCCCGTTGGCGCGGTCGAGCAGCGGGCGCGGCGGCGCCGTGCGCGCCAGCTTCTCGGCACGGCTCAGCCGGGCGTTGCGGATGCCCATCAACTGGAAATCCTTTGAGAAACGGTTGCCCAGCTCGCGATCGCGCGCCTCGATCGCGTCGCGCATCGCCGCGCGGTCGAACGCCACGCCGTCGGCGATCCCCGCCATCCCCTCCATCAGCGTGTTAAGGTCGTCGGCGACGACGAAATCGGCGCCGTGGCGCTTGAACGCCTCGACCGGCTCGGGCGCGCTGCGCCCCAGCGCGCGGCTGAAGAAGATCCGGCGCCAGTCGCGGCTGGTCAGGTCGGGATTCTGCTCGGACCCCGACAGCGCGAACTCCTTGCGGATGATCGACTGGTTGAGCACGAACCAGCTATGCGGATGCCCGCCCTGCATCAGGTGGTTGAGCGTCCCCAGCGTGTCATAGCCGGGGTAGAAGGGCGCCGGCAGCCGCTGCCCGCGCGAATCGAACCACATCGACGACGGCCCCGGCAGGATGCGGATGCCGTGGTCGGGCCAGATCGGCCGCCAGTTGCGCAGCCCCTCGACATAATGCCACATCCGGTCGGGGTGGATCAGCCGCGCGCCCGCCGCCTCGGCGATGCCGATCATGCGCCCGTCGACATGCGCGGGGACGCCGCGCACCATGAAGGCGGGGGGCGTGCCCAGCCGCTGCGGCCAGTTGCGGCGCACCAGGTCCAGGTCGCCGCCGATCCCGCCCGACGCGACGATGACGTGGCGCGCGCGCAGGCTGAAACCGCCCACCGCGTCGCGGTTGCTCGGCGCGCCATGTTCGGCGTCGGACGGCGCGAGCACGGTGCCCGATGCGCCCGTCACCACGCCGCCCTCGGTCTCCAGCGCGTCGACGCGGTGCCGCCACAGGAAGCGCAGCCGTCCGTCGCGCTCGGCCTGGCGCGCGCGCGCCGCGAACGGGGCGACGACGCCCGGACCCGCGCCCCAGGCAATGTGAAAGCGCGGCACCGAATTGCCGTGCCCGTCGGCGCGCCCGTCGCCGCGTTCGGCCCAGCCGACGATCGGCATCACCTTCACGCCGTTGCGGCGCAGCCATTCGCGCTTCTCGGTCGCGGCAAAGCGGACATAGGCCTCGGCCCAGCGGCGCGGCCAGTGATCCTCGGGCCGGTCGAACCCGGCGGTTCCCATCCAGTCCTGCCAGGCGAGCGCATGGCTGTCGCGGATGCCCAGCCGGCGCTGCTCGGGGCTGTCGACCAGGAACAGCCCGCCCAGCGACCAGAAGGCCTGGCCACCGATATTGCATTCGGGCTCCTGGTCGATGACGATCACCGACGCGCCGCCCGCCACCGCCTCGCCCGCGGCGACCAGTCCCGCGAGCCCCGCGCCGATCACGATCACATCGGCGTCCGTCCCCCCCATGCCTGCCATCATCGCACCTCCCTGCGCAGAATCTTGCCCACGTTCGATTTGGGAAGCGGCGTATCGCGCAGCTCGACGATCGCCGGGATCTTGTATCCGGTCAGCCGTTCGCGGCACCAGGCGCGCACCGCGTCGGGCGTCAGCGCGGGGTGCGCGGGGTGGATCACCGCGCGGATGCGCTCGCCCTTGACCGGGTCGGCGACGCCCACCACCGCCACTTCGGCGACGTGCGGGTGCGCGGCGATCACCGCCTCGATCTCGGCGGGATAGACGTTGAACCCCGACACCAGGATCATGTCCTTGATCCGGTCGACGATGCGCACCTCGCCGTCGGCGTCCATCACGCCGACATCGCCCGTCGCCAGCCAGCCGTCGGGCGACAGGATGCGCGCGGTTTCCTCGGGCTGGCGCCAATAGCCCGCCATCACCTGCGGCCCGCGCACGCACAGCTCGCCCGGCTCGCCGATCGCGGCCCAGCTCCCGTCGTCGCGGCGCATCCGCACCTCGGTCGACGGGACGGGCAGCCCCACCGCGCCGTTGTGCCCCATCACCTCGGGCGCGTCGAAATCGACCGGGCGGATGCACACCACCGGCGAGCATTCGGTCAGGCCGTAACCCTCGACCAGCGGCTTGCCCGTCATCGCCTCCCATTGCGCGGCGACGTCGGCATGCGTCGCCATGCCGCCCGCGATCGTCAGCTTGAGCGCCGAAAAGTCGCGGCTGCGGAACGCCTCGTCCTGCAACAGGCTGGCGAACAGCGTGTTGACCCCCGCAAACCCCGCGAACCGTTCGTTGCGCAGGATCCAGCGCACGCGCTTGGTGTCGCGCGGATTGGCGATCAGCACGTTGCGCCCGCCGATCCCGCTGAACATCAGCAGGTTCGCCGTCAGCGAGAAGATGTGATAGAGCGGCAGCAGCGTGACGTTGGTCAGCACCTCGGCATCGTCGATCTGCGACATCACCCAGGCGCGCCCCTGCAGCACATTGGCGACGACGTTGCGGTGCGTCAGCATCGCCCCCTTGGCGATCCCCGACGTGCCGCCGGTATATTGCAGGAACGCCAGGTCGCTCTGCGCGATCGCGACGCGGCGATAGGGGAGGCGGCGCGCGCGCGCCATCATCCGGCGCCAGCGCACCATGCCCTTTTCGGAAAAGCGCGGCGGCGCCTGTCCGGCCAGCCGCATCGTCAGCGCCAGCGCCCGGCCCTTCAGCGCGCCCAGCATGTCGCCCATGCCGGTCACCACCGCATGTTCGACCGCGGTTTCGTCGCGGATCGCGGCAAAGGTGGCGGCGAACAGGTCCATCACCACCAGCACGCGCGCGCCGCTGTCTTTTAGCTGGTGCGCCAGTTCGCGCGCGGTGTAGAGCGGGTTGACGTTGACGACCACCGCGCCCGCGAACAGCGTGCCGAACAGCGCCACCGGATATTGCAGGCAGTTGGGCATCATCAGCGCGACGCGGTCGCCCTTGGCGATGCCGATCGCCTGCAACCAGCCGGCAAAGGCGCGCGCGTCGCGCAGCACCTCGCCATAGGTGCGGCCGGTGCCCAGGCTGACAAAGCCCTCGCGGTCGGCATAGCGCGTCGCGTCGCGCTCGAACATGTCGGCCATGCTGCCCGCCGCGTCGAGCTGGTCGTCGATCGTGGCGGGCACCCCCGGCCGGTAATGGCGGGTCCAGAAGCGGTCGGACCGGAGCCGGTCCGCATCGCGTTGCGAAACCGGCTCCCGGGTCATTTCTCGACCACCGCCACGACGCCCTGGCCCCCCGCGGCGCAGATCGAGATCAATCCGCGTCCGCCGCCCTTGCGGTCGATCATGCTGGCCAGGCTCGCCAGGATGCGCCCGCCGGTCGCGGCAAAGGGATGGCCCGCCGCCAGCGAGCTGCCGTGGACGTTCAGCCGCGCCCGGTCGATCGCCCCCGGCGGCGCCGCGCGCTTCAGCCGGTCGCGCGCGAAACCGGGGTCTTCCCACGCCTTCAGCGTGCACAGCACCTGCGCCGCGAACGCCTCGTGCAGCTCATAGAAGTCGAAATCCTGCAGCGTCAGCCCCAGCTTGTCGAGCATCCGCGGCACGGCATAGGCGGGCGCCATCAACAGCCCCTCGTCGCCGCTCGCGAAATCGACCGCCGCCGTTTCGCCCGCGCGCAGATAGGCCAGCACGGGCAGCCCGCGCGCCTTTGCCCATTCCTCGCTCGCCAGCAGCACCACCGCCGCGCCGTCGGTCAGCGGCGTCGAATTGCCGGCGGTCAGCGTGCCGTGCTCGCGGTCGAACACGGGCTTCAGCTTGGCCAGCTTCTCGATGCTGCTGTCGGGGCGCAGGTTGTTGTCGCGCGTCAGCCCGCGGAACGGCGTGACCAGCGTGTCGAAATCGCCGCGGTCATAGGCGGCGGCCATGTTGCGATGGCTCGCCACCGCCAGCGCGTCCTGCTCGGCGCGGCCGATGCCCCAGCGCTTCGCCATCGCCTCGCAATGCTCGCCCATCGACAGGCCGGTGCGCGGCTCGGCGTTGCGCGGCAGTTCGGGGCGCACCAGCATCCCCGGGCGGATGCCCGCCAGCGCCTTCAGCCGGCCGCCCAGCGACCGCGCGCGGTTGGCGGCGAGCAGCGCGTGGCGAAAGCCCTCGTTGATCGCGATGGGCGGGTCCGACGTGGTGTCGACGCCGCCGGCGATGCCCGCGTCGATCTGGCCCAGCGCGATCTTGTTGGCGACCAGGATCGCCGCCTCCAGCCCGGTGCCGCATGCCTGTTGCAGGTCGTAGGCGGGGGTTTCGGGCGAAAGGCTGGTCGAAAGCACCGCCTCGCGCGTCAGGTTGATGTCGCGCGAATGTTTCAGCACGGCGCCCGCCGCGACCTCGCCGAGCCGCTCGCCGGCCAGGCCGAACTGGTCGACCAGCGCCTGCAACGCGGCGGTAAGCATCGCCTGGTTCGAAACCTCGGCATAGGCGGTGTTCGATCGGGCAAAGGGAATGCGCTTGCCGCCGACGATCGCGACGCGGCGGGGGGCGCTGGCACTAAGCATGGTCAGCCTCTCGGAACGAGGAAGGGGAGGTGCCGGGCGCGATCCGGCCCAGCAGGTGCAGCCGCTCGCCGCCGGGGGCGGTCACGGCGAAATCGGTGGCGCCCTGCTCGACGCGCGCCGTCAGCGCGACGCGGCCGGGCAGCAGGATCGGCGCGCGGAACGCGACGTCGATCGTCAGCGCGTCCGGCCCGCCCGGCAGCAACAGCCCGGCGAGCGCGCGGCCCTTGGTCCACATGCCGTGCGCGATCGGGCGCGGAAAGCCGAACAGCCGCGCGCCCAGCCACGACATGTGGATCGGGTTGCGGTCGCCCGAAAGCCGCGCATAGTCGCGGGCGACGCTGCGCGGGACGGGGATGGCGCAGACGGGGGTCATCCGCGCGGGGTCGCCCGGCGGCGCGGCGACCGCGGGGCCGCGCTGGTCGTGGACGCCCAGCCGCAGATAGGTGCTCTCGCTCGCCCACACGACTGCGCCGTCGCGCACGCCGCTCGCCTCGATCGTGAACGCCTGGCCGCGCGGATGCTTGCGCCATCCGCCCGCGCGCACGCCCAGGTCGATGCGGTCGCCCGCCGCCAGCGGCGCGTGCTGGACGATGCGGTTGGCGATATGGACCAGCCCGGCGAGCGGATAGGGAAAGCCGCGCGCCATCATCAGCCGCAGATGGAGCGGAAAGGCGATCAGATGGGCAAAGGCGGGCGGCACCCCCTGTTCGGGAATATAGCCGCACAGCGTGCGATAGGCCGCCACCGTGTCGGCGTCGATCGCCACGTCGCGCCGCACCAGCAGCGCGTCGGGCAGCCGCGGCAGCGCGGGCGTGCGCCGGCCCAGCGTGGCGAGCCCCGCCAGCAGCACGCGCGCGGGGGAGGGGGCGCTTGCCGCCGCGCCGCGGCTCAGGTCCGCCGCCGCGATCATGCGCCCAGCAGGCTCTGGCCGCACACGCGCACGACCTGCCCCGAAATGCCGCCGCTGCCGCGATCGGCGAGCCAGGCGATCGTCTCGGCGACGTCCTCGGGCTGGCCGCCCTGGCCCATCGCGTTCATCCGCCGGCCCGCCTCGCGGATCATGAACGGGATCGCGGCGGTCATCTGCGTCTCAATAAAGCCGGGGGCGACCGCGTTGGCGGTGATCCCCTGTCCGGCCAGTTGCGCGGCAAGGTGGCCGATCCATCCGATCACGCCCGCCTTCGACTGGGCATAGTTGGTCTGGCCCAGATTGCCGGCGATGCCGCTCAGCGACGATACCGCGACGATCCGGCCGCCGCTGCGGATCTGGCCGCCCGCGATCAGCGCGTCGGTGATCCGCATCGGCGCGCCCAGGTTGACGTTCATCACCGCGTTCCAGCGTTCGGCATCCATCCGTGCGATCGTCTTGTCGCGCGTGATCCCGGCATTGTGGACGACGACGTCATAGCCGCCGCGCGTTGCGGCGTCGGCGGCGATCCGCGCGGGCGCATCGGGGGCGGTGATGTCGATCGCGATCGCGCTGCCGTTCAGCCGCTTCGCCTGCTCGGTCAGCGCCGCCTCGGCGGCGGGGACGTCGAGCGCGATGACATGGTCGCCGCCGCGCGCGAAGGTCTCGGCGATCGCCGCGCCGATCCCGCGCGACGCGCCCGTCACCAGCACGCGCCGCGCCGCGCCGTTGGCCGCCGCGCCCGCTGCGGGGGCGGGGCCGACGCGCACCACCTGGCCCGAGACATAGGCCGAGCGCCCCGAAAGCAGGAACGCCAGCGTGCTCGTCAGCGCGGGCTCGCCCTGCGCGGGGACATGGACCAGCTGCACCGCGATCGCGCGGCGCACTTCCTTTGCGAGCGATCGGGTCAGGCCTTCCAGCCCGCGCCACACCGCCGCCGCCTCGCCGTCGGGCGCCTCGGCCGGGTCGGTGCCGAACACCAGGATGCGGCCGTTGGGGCGCACCGACCGCACCCGCGCGTGCAGGATGGCGTGGAGCATCGCGGTGTCGGCGATGCGGTCGAGCCCGGTCGCGTCGACGATCAGCGCGTCGATCGGCTCGGCGGTCTCGCCGCCGGGCAGGTCGTTGCCCACCGTCACCATGCCCAGTGCCGTCACCTCGCGCGCCAGCCGGTCGGCCAGCCGCCCCGCACCGGCGGCGGCGATCAGCACCTGGTGCGTCATCCGCGCGGGATCGCGGTCGATCGGCACGGGCTGGGGCAGGCCCAGCGCGCCGGTCAGCCAGTGGCCGACGCCCGAATTGGCAAAGGCAAGGTAACGGTCGTTCATTATTCAGCAGCCTCCGGAAGCGCCGCGCCCTGCTGCGCGTGCGCATGACGTTGGCGGATTCCCTCCGCCAGCGCAAAATCGGGTGGGAAATCGTCGACCTGGATCGCCAGGTTGGCGTGATGGGCAAAGTCCGCGATCGTCGCGCGCTCGCTCGCGTCGATCAGCCCCGCCGCCTCGGCGGCGGCGGCCCAGCCGTCGAGCTGGCGGAAATCCTGCGGCAGCCGCGCGATCCGGCCCGCGCGGATCGCGTCGCGCAGCCGCCGCTCGATCGCGGCGACGGCGGGATAGCGGTCGAACGCGACGTGCGTGGCGGCGATGGCGTCGACTTCCATCCGCGGCGTCCAGCTTCCGGCGAGCAGCCGGTCGCGCGCGCCGCCATGCGTCTGGACGAGCTGCGCGACCGCGGCTTCCAGCCGGTCGTCGGGGCCGTGCGCCTGCCCGCCCAGCGGGCGGACGAGCAGCCGCAGCGCCAGCGCCGCGGCGCGGCTCGGATGGTTGGCGATCACGGCGCGCAGCGCCTCGTCGGCGCGGGCGATCGCGTCGCGCGCCGCCCATTCGGCCAGCGGCAGGTCGGCGGCGGGCCGCCCCTCATCCTCGAACCGCTTGAGCACCGCCGACAGGATGAAAAGCTGCGACAGCATGTCGCCCAGCCGCCCCGTCACCGTCTCGCGCCGCTTCAGCGTGCCGCCCAGCGTCGCCATCGAAATGTCGCTCGCCAGCGCGAGCGCGGTCGAAAGCCGCGTCGCCGCGCGATAATGCCGCGCCATCGCCCCCGCCGCGCCGCGCGGGCCGGGGGTCATCGCCGCGAACGGCGTCGCGAACCACAGCGCGCGCGCGGCGTTGCGCGCCAGAAAGCCGAAATAGCCGAACAGCGCGCGGTCGAACGCGACCAGCGGTGCGCGTCCCTCGCCCTCGGCCGATCGCATCAGCGTCAGGATATAGGGGTGGCACCGGATCGCACCCTGGCCGAAGATGATCAGCGTGCGCGTCATGATGTTCGCGCCCTCGACGGTGATCGCGATCGGAATCTGCTGATAGGCGCGGGCAAGGAAATTGCCCGATCCCATGCAGATGCCCTTGCCGCCGATCAGGTCCATGCCGTCGTTGACGACGATCCGCGCGCGCTCGGTGACGTGGTATTTGGCGATCGCCGAGACGACCGACGGCTTCTCGCCCTGGTCGAGCCCGGCCGCGGCGAGCCGCCGCGTCGCGTCGATCGCGTAAAGGTGCCCGGCCATCCGCGCCAGCGGCTGCTGGACGCCTTCGAAATTGCCGATCGGCACGTTGAACTGGCGCCGGATCGCGGCATAGGCGCTCACGCTGCCCACCGCGAGCTTCGACATGCCGACATTCGACGACGGCAGCGAGATCGCGCGGCCCGCGGCCAGGCATTCCATCAGCATCCGCCAGCCATTGCCCACCTGCTCGCGGCCGCCGATCACCATGTCGATCGGCACGAACACGTCCTCGCCCGAGGTCGGGCCGTTCTGGAACACGGCGTTGAGCGGCCAGTGGCGCCGGCCGATGTTCACGCCCGGATGGTCGCGCGGGATCAGCGCGCAGGTGATGCCCAGATCCTCGGCACCGCCCAGCAGCCCCTCGGGATCGCGCACGCGGAACGCCAGCCCCAGCACCGTCGCGATCGGCGCCAGCGTGATATAGCGCTTGTTCCAGGTGACGCGGAAGCCCAGCGTCTCGCGCCCCTGCCATGTGCCGCGGCACACCACGCCGGTGTCGGTGATCGACGCCGCGTCGGACCCGGCATAGGGGCTCGTCAGCGCAAAGCACGGGATTTCCTCGCCGCGTGCCAGCCGGGGCAGATAATGATTCTTCTGCGCCTCGGTGCCGTAATGGAGCAGCAGCTCGGCCGGCCCCAGCGAGTTGGGCACCATCACCGAAACCGCCGCCGCCGAACAGCGCGTCGACAGCTTCTGGATCACCTGGCTGTGCGCATAGGCCGAAAAGCCCAGGCCGCCATATTGGCGGGGGATGATCATCCCCAGAAAGCCCTTCTCGCGGGCATAGGCCCAGGCGGCGGGGGGCAGGTCCTGCCACACCGCGGTGCTTTCCCAGTCGCTGGCCAGGTCGCACAGCCGCTCGGTCTCGACCTCGAGGAACCGCTCCTCCTCGGGGGTCAGCGCGGGGGCGGGGGTGGCCAGCAGCCGCTGCCAGTCGGGGCGCCCGCCGAACAGCTCGGCATCCCACCACACCGTGCCCGCGTCGATCGCGGCCTGTTCGGTGGCGCTCATCCGCGGCATGATCCGCGCAAAGACGCGCCGCAACGGGCGGGAGATCAGCCCGCGCCGCACCGGGCGCAACGCGATCACCGCCACCGGAACCAGCAATGCCGCCAGCACGCCCGCCACGGGCATCCCGATCAGCGCCAGGCCGACGCCCGCCGCCACCCAAAGCGCCAGCGCCGCCAGCCACAACCACGCCGCCGCCTGCACAAAGGCCAGGACGAACCCGCCGACGACCAGCGCCGCGATCCAGAAAGGCATGACATTCTCTCCAGCCGTTTAAATTGACATTGATGTCAATGTAAGCGGAAGTCAACCGTTTTTGACGGGGCTGGAGCGGGAAACGCGCCGTGCGGCCGATCGATCAGCCCGGCGCCGGCTTCTTCCCGCGCGGGCTTCCCGCCACCTTCTTCATCGCCTCGCACCCGATCAGCACCGCCGCGCCCGTCAGCGCGACGAGGGCCAGGTCGCCCGCGGCGAGCGGGGCAAAGCCCAGCACGTGCTGGACCGGCCGCACCGTCAGGATCAGCGCGGCGCCCGCGACGACGAAGGCGAGGACATAGCGAAAGGTGACGTTGTGCCGCAGCAATGCGTGGCGCAGCGACGTGCTGAACGAACGGTTGGCGAGCACCAGCGCCAGCGTCGCGGCGAGCAGCGCGAAGAAGCTTAGCGCGCGCAGCCGTTCGGGCGCGATCCCCGTCGCCATCCCGCCCAGATAGAGCGCGCCGAGCACCGCCAGCGCCAGCCCGCCCTGCATCACCCCGCGCACGATGCTCTCGACCGAGAACAGCCGTTCGGCCGGCGGTCGCGGCGGGCGCTGCATCAGCCGGTGCTCCTCGCGCTCGGCCTCGAACACCAGCGCACAGACCGGGGCGATCACCATCTCGAGCAGCGCGATCTGGAGCGGTCCCAGCAGCACGGGCATCCCCAGCAGCAGCGGCAGGATCGCCAGCCCCGCGATCGGCACATGCACCGCAAAGATGAACCCCAGCGCCTTGCGGATATTGTCATAGATGCGCCGCCCGGTGCGGATCGCGCCGACGATCGCGGTGAAATCGTCCTCCACCAGCACCAGGTCGGCGGCCTCGCGCGCGACGTCGGTGCCGCGGCGGCCCATTGCGATGCCGATATGCGCGGCCTTCAGCGCGGGGGCGTCGTTGACGCCGTCGCCGGTCATCGCGACGACCTCGCCCGCGGCCTTCAGCGTGGTGACGATGCGCAGCTTCTGCTCGGGCATCGTGCGGGCAAACACCGACACGTCGCGCACCCGCGCCGCCAGCGCCGCGTCGGACAGCGCGGCCGCTTCGTCCCCGGTCATCAGCGCGCCGTCGGCGATGCCCGCCTGGTCGGCGATCGCGCGCGCGGTCGCGGCATGGTCGCCGGTAATCATCACCACGCGGATTCCCGCCGAGCGGCATTGCGCGACCGCATCCGGAACGCCGGGGCGCAACGGGTCGAGCAGCCCGGTCAGCCCCAGCAGGCGAAAGGCATAGCGGTCGTGCGCGGCGGTTGCGGCGTCGGCGGCGGCCTCGGGCGCGGCGTCGGCGGTGGCGACGCCCAGCACGCGCATGCCC
>JAFABD010000231.1 GCA_023426225.1 Pseudomonadota bacterium
GCGCCCGCACCGCGCCCTGCTCGCCGTGCAGCGCGCGGATCATCCCCGGCGCGAACACCGCCGCCGCCGCGCCTGCCGCACCCTGCGCGAACCGCAGCGCGATCAGCACGGGCAGTTCGCGGCTCGCCGCACATGCAAATCCCGCCAGCGCATAGGCCAGCAGCGACGCGACGAGCAGCCGGCGCGGATCGTGGCGGGCACCCAGCTCGCCGAACGCGAGCAGCCCCAGCGCGGCACCGGCGGTAAAGGCCGCCAGAACGAGCTGGGCCTGCGCCGCATTGCCGCCCAGCACGCCGGGCAGCATCGGGACGGCGGGAAGGATCAGGTCGGTGCCGGCGAT
Organism: Pseudomonadota bacterium; assembly: GCA_023426225.1. Classification (GTDB taxonomy): domain Bacteria; phylum Pseudomonadota; class Alphaproteobacteria; order Sphingomonadales; family Sphingomonadaceae; genus Sphingomonas. The sequence goes on from JAFABD010000231.1 coordinate 341, forward strand.
GCCGGTCACGGTCGCGCCGGCGATCAGCGCAAAGGCAAGCATGGGACGGGATATGGACATGGGGCCGCGCCCCTAGCCCGGCGGCCGCAGCAGCGCCAACGCATAAGTTATGCGTGGTCGCCGCCCGCACGTTCGGGCACAACCCGCGCCGATCGGCGACGGGCGTCCTGCCCGCGCCCCGTCAGGAACCGCCCCATGGCCATCTCGCTCATCCTGCTCGATGCCGACGACACGCTCTGGCACAATATGCGCCATTTCAACGCTGCCGAGGCCGCCTTTGCCGACATGCTCGCCCCCTTTGCCGAAGCGGGGATCGCGCAGGCGACGCTGGCCGAGGTCGAGGCACGCAACCTCGGCCATTACGGCTATGGCGCCAAAAGCTTCACGCTCTCGATGATCGAGGCGGCGATCGCGTTGGGGGGCGACGCGCTGCCGATCGACAATATCCGCCGCATCCTCGCCGCGGGTCGGACACTGCTCGGCCATCCGGTCGAGCTGTTCGACGGCGTCGAGGACACGATCGCGCAACTGGCCGAACGCGGCGATCTCGTCCTCGTGACCAAAGGCGACCTGCTCCATCAGGAGGCAAAGCTCGCCGCCTCGGGGCTCGGCCGCCATTTTGCGGGGGTCGAAATCGTCAGCGACAAGACCGTGGCGACCTTTACCGGGCTGTTCGCGCGGCACGGCGTCGCGCCCGAACAGGCGATCATGGCGGGCGATTCGCTGCGTTCGGACGTCGTGCCGGCGCTCGCCGCCGGCGCCTGGGCCGCCTTTGTCCCGCAACCGCTCGCCTGGGCGCACGAACATGCCGCCGAGCCGGTCGGCGAGCCGCGCTACCGGCGCCTGGCGACGCTCGCCGAGCTGCCCGCGCTCATCGACGCGATCGGCTGAGGCTCAGCCGGTCACCGCCAGCGTTTCGACCAGCCTCGCCTTGGCGCCGTCGGACAGCGTCATCCGCGTCCAGCGGCACCGGCTCGGCCGGATGGGAACCAGCGTGGCGCCGTTGTCGCCGGTGTCGAACTCGACCGGCGCGGGCGCCAGCGCGTCGTGCCATCCCCGCGCCGCGAGCGCCGCCTCCGCCGCCATCAGCTCCGGGGTCGAATAGCGCCACAGCGACCGGCCGAGCAGCGCCGCGCCCGCCACGCCGAACGACGCGCCCCGCTGCGGCGAAAAGGCGAGCAGCCGGTGGCTCGCGTCGCAGACGAGGTGGATCGCGCGCGGGCTCTCCTCGATCAGCCGTTTCAGCGCCGCATCGGCGGCATCGCTCAGCCGCGCCGCCACCAGCGCCTCGATCCGTCGTGCCGCCGCCGGGTCGATCGCCAGCGTGCCGTCCTCCCATCGCGAGATCGTCGATTGCGCGACGCCCAGCCGCTCGGCGGCGTGCGCCTGCTTGACGCGGTGGAGCAACCGCCACCGCCGCAACGCATTCCGCAGCGCCGTGCCGTCGAGCGGCCCGGCATCGCCCGGCAACGCCGCTTCGCCCGCCGCTTCTCCCGACGCTTCCCGCAGACGACGACGGGACGAACCGACAATCATGGCGACTCCTTGTCCGCTGCGAGGAACGATCCGGCGCATCATCCCCCCGCCGCGCCGCGTTGCCAAGGCCCGCCGCCGATCCGGCTTCGCGGCGACACTGCCGAGCTGCTATCCTTTCGGCCGGGATGCTATGCTTTCGGCATGTATCGCCCGCCCGCCTTTCGTGAAGACCGTGTCGAAATCCTGCACGACGCGATCCGCGCGCATCCGCTCGCGACGCTCGTCACCTGCGGAGCATCGGGTCTGATCGCGAATGTCGTCCCGTTCGGCCTTCGGACGCGCGGTGAAACCGGTGTCCTGCGTGCCCATCTCGCCAAAGCGAACGGGCAGGTCGCCGACCTCCGCGCCGGGGCGCCGACGCTGGTGCTGTTCCACGGCCCGCAGGCCTATGTCTCGCCGTCATGGTATCCGGCCAAGCGCGAACACGGCAGGGTGGTGCCGACCTGGAACTATGTGATCGTTCAGGTGCGGGGCGCGCCGCGCATCGTCGAGGATGCCGACTGGCTGCGCGATCAGATCGCCGATCTCACCGCGACGCACGAACGCGGCCGGGCCGAGCCGTGGCGCGTGGCGGACGCCCCCGCCGACTTCGTCGCGGCGCAGATGAAGGGCATCGTCGGGCTGGAGGTCGCGATCGATCGGATCGAGGGCAAGTGGAAGGTCAGCCAGAACCAGCCCGCGCCCAATCGTCACGGCGTCGAACAGGGCCTGCGCGCCGATGGCCATGACGATCTTGCCGGGCTGGTGGCGGGCTGGGCCGACGACGCCTGACCCCGGCGCTCGGCCATTTTCCGGCGTGACCGCCGGCGAGGCGGGGAAATCGGCCATCGCCACATCGCCACATCGCCACATCGCCACATCGTCGCCGACGGCCCGGTTCGAACAAGACGGCCTGATCGAGGCGCTGACGACCGACGGTATCCCGCACCTGCCCGAAGGCGGCAGGGCGATCGTCCGCGATCCGATCGACATCGGCGGCCTCGCGCCGCGGGCGCGACCGGGCCGCGCACGCGACGCGGATGCTGGCGTGGGAACGCCGATGCGATGCCCGGCGGGTCTTCATCGCGCCACCCCGGCCCACCATGTTCGTCCGGGACACCGAACGCAGCCTGCCCCCCGCCGAGGCCGAGGTGCGCGCCGACGCGATGGCCGGGCCTGTTCGGACCGGGGATACACGCCGGTCCTGCTTCCGCCTTTCCGCGCAGCCGAACGCCGACGCGATGCCCGGGTTTTCATCGCGCCTTCCTGTCCCGCCGTCTTCGCCCGGAACGCCGAACGCAGCCTGCCCCCGCCGATGCCGGGGCGCGCGCTGACGCGATGGCCGAGGCCTGTGCGGACCGGGGATACACGCCGGTCCCGCTTCCGCTGCTCCGCGCGGCCGAACGCCGACGCGATGCCCGCCGGGTCTTCATTGCGCCACCCCGGCCCACCGTCTTCGTCCGGAACACCGAACGCAGCCGGCCCCGCCGATGCCGGGGCACGCGCCGACGCGATGGCCGGAGCCTGTTCGGACCTGCGATACACGCCGGTTCTGCTTCCGCTGCTCCGCGCAGCCGAACGCCGACGCGATGCCCGGGTTTTCAACGCGCCTTCCTGGCCCACCGTCGTCGCCCGGAACGCCGAACCTAGCCAAGCCTGACCGGAACCGAGGCACGCTATGACGCGACGGCCGAGGCCTGTTCGGACCCGGGATACACGCCGGTCGCGCTTCCCATGGCCTCGGTTACCGAACACGCGATCTTCGTCCGCCGCCGCCTCGGCGGATCGCCCGATGCGCGCCGTCGTGCGGCCCCCCGCCGCGGGCGCGACCGGATCGGTCGGCGCCTCCGACGCTCCGGCTGCGGATCGGCGATCCCACCGGCCTTGATCACGCCGGAACGCGCCGGAACCAGCGCGGCGGCGCGGGCTTATGGGTCCCCGTCCAGCGTCCGCGCGAGGCGCTGATCCGCAACGCGCTCGCAAACCGCCGTCCGCGCCAATCGGGGCCTCATGCAATTGCTTAGCAATCGCGCCTCGGTCTCGCGCGCTCGGCGTTACGCACCGCAGGCGGAGGCGCCCGATTCACCGGCCTTTTCGCTCTCGCGTTGCATTAGCGCCTCCACAGACCCTCCGGCCGCCATATCCCTGCAAGGAACACAATCGCGCCGCGATCGGTTCAGCCGCCACCAAAAGGAGAGGTTCGCATGACCAAGACCTTCGTTCTCTTGGGCGCCGCGGCGCTCGCGCTCACTGCCTGCGATCGCAACGGCGGCACCACGGCCGACAACGGCACCACCGCTGCCGACAATCTGGGCTCGGACATGGGCAACACGGCCAGCGCCGCGCAGGGCACGGTCGAGGATACCGCCGGCGCAGCCGTCGGCATGGGTGCCGCCCCCGCTGCCAACACGGCCGACGGCTATGTCACCAATGCCGCGATCAGCGACATGTACGAGATCGAGGCGAGCAAGCTCGCGCTCCAGAAATCGCAGTCGCCCGCGATCAAGAAGTTCGCCCAGCAGATGATCGCCGATCACACCAGGACGACCGACCAGCTCAAGGCGACGCTCAAGACCGCCAATCTTCAGCTCACCCCGCCCAAGCAGCTCGACGATCGCCGCCAGGGGCTGATCGACAACCTCAAGCCGCTGTCGGGCAAGGATTTCGACAAGGCCTATCTCGATCAGCAGACCGCCGCGCACAGCGAGGCGCACACGCTCCACAGCGACTTTGCCGAGGACGGCGACAACGACGCGCTCAAGAAGTTCGCCGCGACGACCGCGCCCAAGGTCCAGCACCATCTCGACATGGTGAAACAGCTCGACAAGGGCGGCGCCGACGGCACGGACTGACCGGCGGTCGCGGGGCGCGTGCGTCGCCCCGCCCCTGCCCCGTCGCCTGTCGTGCCGACGCGCGCCCCCGCGGGCGGAGGTTCAGTCCGCGGGCGCCGCCTCCGCTGCGGGAAGCGCGACCGTGTCGACCCCCAGCTCGGTACAGCACAGCCCCATCGCCTCGAACATGGCGTCGGCCGCCGCCTGCAGCCGGCCGGCAAGCGCGCCCGGATCGACCGTCAGCGCCGCCAGCGCCAGCCCCGGCACGCCCAGCGTCCGCTCGACCCCCGCCATCAGCGCGGCATCGAGCACCGGCGCGATCGCCTCGATCGAAAGGTCGCGACGGCCGCGCAGGAACGTCTCAGCAAAGCGCGGCAGCGACGCGACGCGAAACGCGTAATTGCCCGCCACCGCCACGGGCACCCGCCCGCGATCCTTGTCGTCGACGAGCAGCGGCTGCGGCGTCACCCAGCGCATCCCGATCCGCTCCTCGATCGACACGAAGCACAGATCGGCCTCGAACGGTGCGGGGGGCAGGTCGTCCCAGCCGCGCAGCCGCGCCAGCCCCGGCATCGCCGCCGGCCCGGGCCGGTGCGTCCCCGGGGCAAGGATGTCGACAAGCGCCCCCTCCTCGAACACCAGCAGCCGCTGCGTCGGCGCGACGCGGATCCGCGCCTCGGGCGCGATCCGTCCCTGCCCCGCGGGAAAGGGCGCCGCGAGCACGCCCGGCTCATCGGGCCATTCGACCCGATCGACCCGCTCGCGCGATGGACTTTCCAGCATCACCCCTCCCCTTTCCGTCAACGGAAGACAAGACGATGATTATTTGAAATAAATCAAGAACTCGTCACCAGCGACATGCGTCCGTTGCGGCTACGAAAGGACCAAAACGGGACGATTGCGCGAAACGAAAGCATCCCGCCCGCTCTTTCTTGCCCGATCGCCTTTGCGCGTCCGCCCCGGAAAGGCCGCGCTCGTCCGTCATCCCTTCCTCGCGCATACCCGAATCGGCGCTCGCCGACGGGCCGCCGGTCGCGGTTCACCGGCGAAAACAGATTCAACCACGCCCCACCCCGGCCGCTCGCATATCTTTGGCGTCGCCCTTGCCGTTTTGAAGCAATTGTGCAACGATTGCCGCAGCATTCGTTCAACATTCGCCGCGGGGCATCCAATGTATTCAGACATCGAGCGGATCAGCGAGCTTGCCGATGCGGGCGAACGCATGATCGAGCGGCTGCGGCGCAAGGCATTCCTGCCCGAAAGCCGCAAGGGCCTCAATGTCCGCTTCGGCATTGCCGAGGCCGCCCAGCTGCTCGGCTGTTCGACCAATCGCATCCGCATGGCCGAAGAGGACGGCCGCCTGCCGCCGCCGCCCGCGTCGGACACCGGCCGCCGGCTCGGCTATACGATCGAGGAGCTGCTCAACATGCGCGCGGTGCTCGGCGCCTCGCCCGCGCGCGCGCCGCTCGACAATCCGGCGATCATCGCGGTCCAGAATTTCAAGGGCGGCGTCGGCAAGTCGACCGTCACGACGCACCTCGCCCATTATTTCGCGGTGCAGGGCTATCGCGTGCTCGTCGTCGATTGCGATAGCCAGGCGACGACGACGACGCTGTTCGGCTTCAACCCGCATTTCAACATCACGCGCGAAGAGACGCTCTACCCCTATCTGTCGATCGATCCGACCCAGGCCGACCTGCTCTATGCGGTCAAGAAGACGCCGTGGCCCAATGTCGACCTGATCCCGTCGAACCTCGAGCTGTTCGACGTCGAATATGAGCTGGCGGCGGCGGGCGCCGACGGCGGGTCGATCCTCGCCACGCGCTTTCGCAAGCTCAAGGCGGGGCTCAACGACCTGGCGCGGCAATATGACGTGGTGATCCTCGATCCGCCGCCCGCGCTCGGCACGATCAGCCTGGCGGTGATGCAGGCGGCGAACGCGCTGCTCGTCCCGCTCGCGGCGACGACGCCCGACTTCTGCTCGACGGTGCAGTTCCTGTCGATGATGGACCAGGTGCTCAACCAGCTCACCGAGGCGGGGATCGAGGTCGATTACGACTTTGTCCGGCTGATCTGTTCGAAGTTCGACGGCAACGATCCCAGCCACGCGATGGTGCGCCAGATCATGGAGCAGACCTTCGGCCCGGCGCTGCTTCCCATCCCGATCCTCGAATCGGCCGAGATCAGCCACGCCGCGATGCGGATGATGACGATCTACGAGCTCGAACGCCCGATCGGCACCGCGCGCACGCACAAGCGCTGCAAGGCCAATCTCGACGAGGCGCTGGCGCAGGTCGAGCAGCTCGTCCGCCGCAACTGGGGCCGCGTGCCCCCCGCCAGCGAGGAGGAGGTCGTCAATGAGGCGGCCTGATCCCAACGGCGCGGCGCGCGAAAAAAACGCTGTCCTACACGTTGATGTTCTGCATATGTTCCGGTTCGGGAGGCATTGATGGCCCGCACGCAGAAGGATTATCTCGCCGATCTGCTGTCCGACGAGGCGGCCGATGCGGCCCCCGAACCCGCGGCGTCGGCGGCGCCTGCCGCGCACGAGCGCGCGCCCGAACCCGCCGCCGGTGCGGCGCATGGCGGCGC
>JAFABD010000242.1 GCA_023426225.1 Pseudomonadota bacterium
GCAGGCGATCACGCTGCTGCCGAGCGGCGTCTACACGACGCTTGCCGTCGGGACCGCGCCGAGCAAGGGGACGGTGACGATCAGCGGGACGAGCGCGACCTATGTGCCGACCGCGGGTGCCTATGGCACAGACAGCTTCACCTATACCGCGACGGGTCCGGGCGGCACGTCCGCGCCCGCGACCGTGAGCGTGATGATCGCGACGCCGCCGCCGCCCGCCGCTGCGCCGGTCAACGTCAACGCCGCCGGGACCACCGTCGAGGGCGGGGCCAGCGTCGGTATCGATCTCGGACGGCTTGTCTCGGGCAACTTCGACACCATCGAGGTGGTTTCGCCGCCGTCGAACGGAACGCTCACGCTGACCGGGCCGAACGGTGCGCGCGCTGCGGCGCGGCGGGCATTTGCTGCTGCGCAGCCGGAATCGGTCTCGGGCTGGACGGCGACCTATTCGCCGCGGCCCGGCTTTTCGGGCAAGGACAGCTTCCAGTTCGCCGCGGTGGGGCCGGGCGGGCGCTCGGCACCGGCGACGGTGGAGATTACCGTCACCGGGCAGGCGCCCACCGCACAGCCCAAGACCGCCAAGATCGGCGATGCCCAGACCGTCTCGGTCGACCTGACCGAAGGGGCGGTGGGCGGGCCGTTTACCGGCGCGGTGGTCGACAGCGTGACGCCCAGCGACGCGGCGACAACGCGGATCGTGCAGGGCGGAAGCGCCAATGATCCCAGCTATCGCCTCGACATCACGACCAAGGCGCATTTCGGCGGCACCGTCACCGTGTGCTACCGCCTGTCCAACGCCTTCGGCAACTCGGCGCCGGCCGTGGTGACGGTCAGCGTCACGGCGCGGCCGGACCCCGCGTCGGATCCGGCCGTCCGCGCGATCTCTGACACTCAGGCCGAGACGGCACGCCGCTTCGCCAGGGCACAGGTCGCCAATTTCATGGCGCGCGCGCAGCAGCTTCATCACGGCGGCGGGGCGACCAATCCGCTCGGCATCTCGCTCAACCTGCGCGATGCCGTGGCGGTGCCGCGCACGCCGGACAATATCGGCCAGGATCCGGCACTATCGGGCGACGACCGCAATCGCGGTATCGCCGGGCGGGCCATGGGCAGGACGGGGGGGCTCACCGATCCGGCAATGCCCGGCCGTCCGATCGAAAGGGCAACCGATCGCGCAAATGCGGCGACGGCTGGCGACGGCGGGGCGGGGCGTCAGAAACAGGGCGCAGACGAAGACGACGGGCGCTCCGGCGCCCGGCCGATCGGATCGATCGCCTTGTGGAGCGGCGGATCGATCGAGATCGGGACGCTCGATCGGCGATCGGGCCGCGCCAAGATCACGCTGTCGAGCGGCGGCCTGTCGGGCGGTGCAGACCTGCGCATCGCCGAGTGGGCGACGATCGGCGTCGGCGGCGGCTATGGCAGCGACGTCAGCCGTATCGACGGCGATGCGGCACGTGTTCGCAGCGATACCAAGGTGTTCGCCGCCTATGGCAGCTTCACGCCTGTCGACGGATCGTTCGTCGACGCGATGATCGGGCACGGCAGTCTGGACTATCGGACGCGCCGCAACGTCGCGGCCACCGGCGCTGTCGCGCTGGGCAGCCGCGGCGGTGACATGACTTTCGGGGCACTGTCGGTCGGGATCGACCGGATCTCGGACGAGACGCGCTGGTCCGGCTATGGACGTTTCGAGTTCCTCGACGGTACGCTCAATGCCTATTCCGAAAGCGGTGCGGATCGCTACTCGCTGCGGTTCGATGCGCGCAATGTCCGGTCACTGACGGGGGTGCTCGGCGGGCGATTCGAGTTCACGCGCGACCTGGGCTTTGCCAAGGTCACCCCGCGCGTCGGGGCGGAGTGGCTGCACGAGTTCAGCGGCGCCGGCGTGCAGGGGCTCGACTATGCCGACTTCGCCGGCAGTTCGACCTATCGCATCCGGAGCGTCGGCTGGGAGCGTGAACAGTATCAGCTGCTGTTCGGCAGCCGGTTGAGTCTGGTCACGCGCTGGATGATCGATATGGAACTCGGTCTGCGCGGCGCGGCGGGTGAGCGGACCGGGCAACTCCGGCTGCGCGTCAGCAAGCAGTTCTGACGTCGGACGGGGCCGGCCGCGCGGCCCATGAACGATCGGGCAGGTTCGCCTGCGGTCGCTGATGGCCGCATTGAACCTGCCCCGAGGGCGGGTGAAGCTTGCGGGCTCGCGGCTGAAGCCTTGCCGTGAATGAACTTGCCGGGCGTTCGTGCATTGCCGCGCTTTGACCCGATCGGCGATCCATGGTTGAAGGCTGACATGGCAATTTCCGCATTTTCCGTTTCGCGACGCCTGTTTATCGGCGCTTCGCTGGCCTTGGGAATCGATCCCGCCCTTGCGCGTCCGCGACCGGGTGGAGCGCGATTGATCGCCGGCACTTATGCCAGCGAGGGTGGTCCTGGGCTCGCCCTGCTGCACGCGGAGCGTGACGGATGGCGGGCGGGCAATGTGCTGCGCAGTATCCGCAATGCCTCTTTCGGCGTGCGTTCGAGCCGCCTGGGTGTGCGCTATCTGCTCGACGAGCAGCCGCAAGGCGGGCTTGGGATCTACGACCGGGGGCTGCGACAATTGGCGCGCTTTTCCACGCACGGCGCCGATCCTTGTCATGCCGCGCTGAGCCCGGATGGGCGGATGCTTGCCGTGGCCAACTATACGAGCGGTAGCGTGGCGCTATGGCAACTCGATGCGCGCACCGGCCTGCCGACCGGCGAGGCCAGGCGGATCGAGCACCGTGGCAGCGGGCCCAATCGCGAGCGCCAGGCGGGGCCGCATGCACACTGGGTGGGATTTGCAGCCGAGGGACGACATCTTCACGCCGTCGATCTGGGTGCGGACGCGATTTTCCTGCATCATGTTACCCTCGGCACACGGGACATTGCTGAAAGTTCGATCGCCTATCAGGCCGAACCCGGCTCGGGACCGCGGCACCTCGCGCGGCATCCGCGGCTGCCGATTGCCTATCTGGTGGCCGAACTGGCCAATACGGTGACCATACTCGTGGCCGAACCCGATGGCCGGTTCACCGCCAAGGCGACGGTGGCAACCTTGCCGGCCGGATTCGCGGGTGAATCAGCGGCGGCGCATATTGCGCTGAACCGCACCGGCACGCGGCTTTATGTTTCCAATCGCGGACATGACAGCATCGCCGTTTTCGCGGTGGCGTCCGACGGGACGTTGACGCCGATCCAGCATGCCGCATGCGGTGGGCACTGGCCGCGGCTGTTCCTGCCGGACGAGGCGCGCGGCGAAATGCTGGTCGCCAACGAGCGGTCAGGCAACGTCGCCCGACTGCGCTTGCAGGCCGACGGCCGCCTGGCACCGGCGGAGCGTGGCGTGGCCCTGCCGGGCGTGGTGTTCCTGGCGCGCTGAACATTCCTTGCCAGGGCCGCCCTGGCCGGGCGTTCAGCGGCTTGGGCGGTCGAACGGGGTGGCCGGCGGCTCGAGCCCGCGCCAGAAATAGACCATGGCACGCACGGTCTTGCTGATCCATGCGAGAAACGCCCCGTCCTGTGCAGGGTCGCCGCGATCGACCCAGCGAACATAGGCGTCGAGCAGGAAGTTTGTCACCGATCCTGCCAGCACCGCGTTATCGCCCGGCGCCTGACCCCGCGCCGGATCCATGATCGCAAGCTGCCGTTCGTCGACGCGCGCAATCAGCGCTGCGGTCAGCCGTTCGAGATGCACCCCGAATTCCGGGTCGTGCGCGGCGTGCCGGATCAGCAGTCGCATCGCCGCGGCATGTTCGCGCACGACCGGAAGCGTGTAGGCAAGCCGTTCGGTCCACCAATCGGCGTCCTGCTGATCGGCGAGGAGGATCGCCTCTACGACTTCCTCGAGCACCGCATGGACCAGCTTATCCTTCGATCCGAAATAGCGATAGAGGATCACCTTCGACACGCCCGCGCGCTGCGCGACATGATCCATGGTCGTGTTGCGGATGCCACGCGCGTCGAGCACTTCGGCCGCGGCCAGCAGCAGTTGCTCGCGCCGCCGCACCCGGTGCGCGTCGAGCATTTCCGCATAGCTGGCAGTCTCTTCCTGGTCGCTCACGCACTTGCCTTAACATCGTCGGGGGGGATGCCCAATGCCCCGCCGATAGCATGTTTACTCGAACGGAACACCCTGTTACGCTGAAGTTACAGCGAATCGGCCGCCAAAAGGCCGATCGTGACGGGAGAGAATGATGATGGGCATGATTGCGTGCCGCCACGCCCTGTGGGCGGGGGCAGCCGTTGCGGCATTGGCCTGTGGGATCGCCGGGCCGGCGCAGGCACAGACGACTTCAGCGGAAACCGGTCAGGACAGCACGTCGGCAGCGGCTGCACACGCCGAGCCGTCGTCGGTGACCGACGACATCATTGTCGTGGCGCGCAAACGCGCCGAATCGATCGAGGATGTTCCGTCGTCGGTGAGTGCCCTGAGTTCGAACGACATCGAACGACTGGGTGTGCGCGATCTTGCCGATCTCACGCGTCAGGTGGCGGGTGCCATGCTGGTGGCGTCGGGGCCGGCCTATCTCAACGATATCACCCTGCGCGGTCAGGGCGGCGGCCGTCTCGGCTTTTCGGAATCGACGACGGGCATCTATCGCGACGGCGTCTATGTCGCCGGCGGCGGCTTCGGCGGTCGTGGATACGACCGTATGGACTTCTATGACATCAATCGGCTGGAGGTCTATCGCGGGCCGCAGGGGGCAATGTACGGCCGCAACGCCGTGGGGGGGGCGACCAACCTCATCACCAACCGCCCGGTGCTGGCG
>JAFABD010000011.1 GCA_023426225.1 Pseudomonadota bacterium
CGTCGACACCACCGTCCACAGCACCGACAGGAACAGCGCCGCGCCGCCGAACCAGAAGGCGATGCGCACCGTGTCGGGAATCCCGCCGGCGGGCGCGGTGTTGGCGACGCCCAGATGTTCGAGCAGCCAGGGGAAGATCGACCCGATCACCGCACCCGCGCCGATGAACGCGGTCTGCACCGCATAGCCGGCGCTGTGCTGATCCTTGCGCAGCATGTCGCCGACAAAGGCGCGGAACGGCTCCATCGAAACGTTGAGCGACGCATCGAGCAGCCACAGCATCCCCGCCGCGACGATCAGCCCGGGCGCGAGCGGCATCGCGAACAGCGCGAGCGCCGCGAGGATCGCACCCGCGAGGAAATAGGGGCGCCGCCGGCCGAGCCGCCCGAGCCAGGTCCGGTCGCTGAGATGGCCGATCACCGGCTGGACGAGCAGCCCGGTGAGCGGTGCGGCGATCCACAGCGCGGGCAGGTTGTCGAGTTCGGTGCCGAGCGACTGGAAGATCCGGCTCATGTTCGCGTTCTGGAGCGCGAAGCCGATCTGGATGCCGAAAAACCCGAACGAGATGTTCCACAGCCCGGCGAGCGACTGGCGCGGCTTTTCCGCTCCTGCCGTCATGCGCCGCACGACCCGCGCACGACGAGGCGCGTGGGGAGCAGCGACGGCCCCACCGGCCGCTCGCGGATCCGCGCGATCAGCGTTTCGACGAGCGTGCGCCCGGCGAGCCGCGCGTCCTGCATGACGGTGGTGAGCGGAGGGCTGGCGAGCCCGGCGGCGGGAATATCGTCGAAACCGATCACGGCAACATCCTCCGGTATGCGTTTGCCCGCGGCCTGGAGCGCGCGCATCGCGCCGATCGCGATCAGGTCGCTGGCCGCCAGAATGGCATCGAAGCGTTCGCCCGAGGCGAGCAGCGCGCGCGCGGCGGCGGCGCCCGATTCCTCGGTGGTGATCGCGTCGAACTGAAGCGCGGGGCGCGTCGGCAGCCCCGCCGCGGCGAGCGCGGCGAGATGGCCGCGATAGCGATCGTGGAACTCGGGATAATGGCTGGACGCCGTACCCAGAAATGCAATTTCGCGGCGCCCGAGCATGAGCAGGTGCCGCGTCGCCTCGCCGCCGCCGCCGCGATTGTCGCAGCCGATCGTCAGCCCGGCGCCCTCGCACTGGACCGAGCCCCAGCGGACGAAATGCGTGCCGGCGTCCTGAAGCGCCTTCAGCCGTGCCCGATAGAGCTCGTAATCGCCATAGCCGAGCAGGATCAGCCCGTCGGCCTTGCGCGCATCCTCGTAATCGGTGTGCCAGTCGCTCGACAGTTGCTGGAAGCTGATGAGCAGGTCGTGATCATGTTTGGCGCAGGCGCGGATGATCGAGCCGAGCATCGACTGAAAGAAGGGGTTGATGAGCGAATCGTCGGGGGTCGGGTCTTCGAAGATGAGCAGCGCCAGCGTCTGCGAATGGCGCGCGCGCAGGTTCGATGCGGCCTTGTCGACGCGATAGTTCAACTGGCGCGCGATCGCCTCGATCCGCATCCGCGTCGCCGGGTTGACGCCCGCCTCGCCGCGCAGCGCGCGCGAGACGGTGGGCTGCGAAACGCCCGCCAGTTGCGCGATGTCGAACGACGTCGGCTTGCGCTGAACGCCCATGGCACCTCCTCCCCGCGTACGGTCGCTGTCCAACCGGATCGCATATTATGCATGCGGGCAGAGCGACAGCGCGGTCAATCACGGGGTGGTGCAGAAATGCCGCATCGGCCGCGGATCGGCCCTGAATACGTATGTGGCGCGCTGGCGAACATACCCCGTTTTGCAAGATTGAGGGTGCCACCGCGCATCCCGGGCTGCCCGACCCGCAGCCGGGGGCGATTGCAACCGGCCGACGACGAGCCGGGACGAACAGAAAGCACAAGGGAGAGACCAGTTGCTGAGCACCTTCCGCGGCCGTCGTGCCGCCCGCATCGCCTTCGGCACCAGCGCCGCGATTGCCGCGCTCTGCGCCGCCGCCGTCCCGGCCCACGCCCAGACTCAGACCCAGACCGCCAGCCCCGCGCCCGCGCAGGATGACGCCCAGGGCGACGCCATCGTCGTCACCGGTTTCCGCGCCAGCCTGGAAAATGCGGTGGCCGAGAAGCTCAAGCGCGACCAGGTCGTCGAATCGATCTCGTCCGAGGACATCGGCAAGCTGCCCGACGCGTCGATCGCGGAATCGATCGCGCGGCTGCCCGGCCTGACCTCGCAGCGGCTGTCGGGCCGTTCGAACGTGATCTCGATCCGCGGCTTTGCCCCCGATTTCTCGACCACGCTGCTCAACGGCCGCGAGCAGACCTCGACCGGCGACAACCGCGCGGTCGAATATGACCAGTATCCGTCGGAAGTCGTCAACCAGGTGCTGGTGTACAAGACGCCGATGGCGAGCCTGGTCGGGCAGGGGCTGTCGGGCACGGTCAACCTCAACACGATCCGCCCGCTGGAATATGGCAAGCGCGTCTTTTCGGTGGGCGCGCGCGGCACCTATGCCGATCTGGGCAAGCTCAACGCCGGGTCGAAGGAATTCGGCTATCGCGTCAACGGCACCTATGTCGACCAGTTCATGAACGACACGCTGGGCGTTGCGCTGGCCGCCAGCTATGTCGACGAGCCGTACCAGATCCAGGAATTCAACGCCTGGGGCTATGCCGGCGTGCCGCAGGGCGCGGTGATCGGCGGCGCCAAGTCGTTCAACACCTCGACCACGCTCAAGCGGCTGGGGTTGCAGGGCACGCTGGAATGGCGGCCGGCGCCCGAGTTCACGACGACGTTCGACGCCTTTTATTCGGACTTCAAGGACGACCAGATCAAGCGCGGGCTCGAGCTGCCGCTGGCCTGGGGCGGCGCGACGCTGAGCAACGCGACCGTCACCGACGGGTTCGTCAATGCCGGGACGTTCAGCGGCGTGAAGGGCGTGCTGCGCAACGACGCCTTCCAGCGCCACGCCAAGCTCTATTCGTTCGGCTGGAACGGCAAGTATCAGGGCGATGACGGCTGGAGCGCGTTTCTGGACGTCAGCTATTCGCGGACCGACCGCAACGAGCTGACGCTCGAAAGCTATTCGGGCACGGGCCGCGGCCCGGTGGGCGCCACCGACACGATCGGTTTCAGCAGCACCGGCAGCGGCACGGCGTTCAAGCCGTCGCTCAACTATGGCGACTTCGCCACGATCGTGCTGACCTCGCCCCAGGGCTGGGGCGGCGACCAGACCGCGGTCAACGGCACGCGGATCGTCGGCGGGCAGGACGGCTATTACAACAACCGCAAGGTTCGCGACGAGCTGTGGCAGTTCCGCACCGAGATCGCCAAGGAGATCGACAGCGCCTGGCTGCAGAGCGTGCAGTTCGGGCTCAACTATACCAATCGCGGCAAGTCGCTGACCCCCGACGAGGCGTTCCTGGGGCTGGTGGCGAACACCAACGGCACGACGAGCCTGCCGGTGCCGGCGCAGTTCCGGCTGGGGACGACCAATATCGGCTATAGCGGGCTGGGCCCGGTGATCAGCTATGACCCGGTCGCGCTGCTCAACGCCGGCGTCTACCAGCGCGTGCCGAACCCCTATGGCGACGTCGTCGTCAAGGCGTATGACGTGCGCGAGAAGCTGATGACCGCCTATGTCCAGGGCAACATCAAGTCGCAGATCGGCGCGTCGGAGCTGACCGGCAATTTCGGCGTGCAGTTCGTCAACACCGACCAGAATTCGAACGGCGCGAGCGCGGTCTATCTGGGCCAGAACGCCAACGGATCGCCCAATATCGGCGGCATCCCGCGGCGCGAGAGCGTCAACTATATCGACGTGCTGCCCAGCCTGAACCTGTCGCTGCGTTTCCCGAGCAACCTTGTCGTCCGGTTCGCGGCGGCGCGCGAGACGATCCGTCCCAAGCTCGACGACATGAAGGCGTCGACCAGCTATGGCTATACCTATATCGTCCAGAACGGCACGAGCTATGCCCGCGTCGACGGATCGTCGGGCAACCCGTATCTGCGGCCGTGGCGCGCCAATGCGGTCGACCTGACGTTCGAACGCTATTTCGGGCGGCGCGGCTATCTGGCGGCGCAGTTCTATTACAAGGACCTCAAGAGCTACGTCTACAACGCCACCGATCCGTATGATTTCAGCGCGTTTCCGGTGCCGCCGGTGTCGGGCGGGCAGATCGTCAACTATAACGGCCTGCTGACGCACCCGATCAACGGCAAGGGCGGCGAGCTGTACGGCGTCGAGCTGGCGGGCACGCTGCCGTTCGAGGTGCTGACCAAGGCGCTGGACGGCTTTGGCGTGACCGGCGGCGTTTCCTATACCAAGACCAAGATCAAGCCGACGCCGACCGACCCGACCGACGCGCTGCCCGGCTATTCGAAGTGGGTGGCGAACGGCACCGCCTATTTCGAGAAATGGGGTTTCTCGGCGCGCGGCAGCATTCGCTATCGCTCGACCTTCATCGGCGACGTGTCGGCGTTCGGCGCGGTGCCGGCGCGGCGGCGGGCGCTGCCGGAAACGATCGTCGATGCGCAGATCGGCTATGACTTCCAGGGCGGGCTGCGCGGGCTGTCGCTGTTCCTGCAGGGGCAGAACCTGACCGACGAGCCGTTCGTCACGATCGAGCCGAACCAGCCGAACCACATCATCGATTACCAGCGTTACGGACGCCGGTTCCTGGCGGGCGCGACGTTCAAGTTCTGACGATGCGCGCGGGCGGGTGCGGACCGGGTGCAGACCGGTCGCCGCATCCGCCCCGCCGATCCCGGGCGCGGCCCGGGCGCGCATCGCCGCGCGGGGAGTGTCGTTGCGTGGCTTCGCAAGCGAGCTTCCGGCGGGAATGGACGCTGTGCGAAGGGGAGTTCACATCGCATGATTCGTCGATCCACCCTGGCCCTGCTCGCTGCGGCGGCGGGCATGTCGTTGTCGCTGACGGCCCCTGCGGGCGCGCAGCCGGGCGCCGGCGACTTTCGGGCGCGGCTGCCCGAGGACGAGGTGCTGTATTTCCTTCTCCCCGACCGGTTCGACAATGCCGACCCCGCGAACGACCGCGGCGGCATGACCGGCGACCGGCTGCGGACCGGGTTCGATCCGACCGGGAAGGGGTTTTACCATGGCGGCGACCTGAAGGGCGTGATCCGCCGGCTCGATTATATCGAGGCGCTGGGCGCCACCGCGATCTGGGTCGGTCCGATCTTTCGCAACAAGCCCGTGCAGGGCGCGCCGGGACAGGAATCGGCGGGCTATCACGGCTATTGGATCACCGATTTCGAGAATGTCGACCCGCATTTCGGGACCAACGCCGATTTCAAGGCGCTGGTCGATGCGGCGCATGCGCGCGGCATCAAGGTGTATATGGACATCATCGTCAACCACACCGCCGACGTGATCCAGTATCGCGAATGCGGCGGGGCGAGCGAATGTCCGTATCGCAGCCGCGCCGATTATCCCTATTCGCGCAAGGGCGGGGTGAACGGCGCCCCGATCAATCCGGGCTTTGCTGGCGACGCGGTGCAAAGCGCCGACAATTTCGCGCGGCTGACCGACCCCGGCTATGCCTATACCCCGTTCGTGCCCGCGGCCGAGCGCGACGTGAAGCGGCCCGCCTGGCTGAACGACCCGATCTACTACCACAATCGCGGCAACTCGACCTTTGCCGGCGAAAGCTCGACGATGGGCGATTTCGTCGGGCTCGACGACCTGATGACCGAAAACCCGCGCGTCGTGGCGGGGATGATCGACATTTTCGGCGGCTGGATCGACCGGTTCGGGATCGACGGGTTCCGCATCGACACGGCGCGGCACGTCAATCCCGAATTCTGGCAGGCGTTCATCCCCGCGATGCGCGCCCGCGCGGCGGCGAAGGGCATCCCCAATTTCCACATCTTTGGCGAGGTGGCCGATCCCGATCCGGCGGCGCTGGCGCAGCACACCCGGGTCGACGGCTTTCCGGCGGTGCTCGATTTCGGGTTTGCGGCTGCCGTCAACGATGTCATCGCGGGCAAGGCGGGGACCGACCGGCTCGCCAAGCTGTTCGCGGCCGACGCGCTGTACGAGGGTGGGGCGGCGACGGCGCGCCGGTTGCCGACCTTTATCAGCAACCATGACGCAGGCCGCGCGGCGATGATGGTGCGCCAGGCCAACCCGCTGGCGAGCAACGACGAGCAGTTGCGCCGCGTCGCGCTGGGGCAGGCGATGCTGCTGCTGCTGCGGGGCGTGCCGACGCTCTATTCGGGCGACGAGCAGGGCTTTGTCGGCGACGGCGGCGACCAGGACGCGCGCGAGGACATGTTCCCGAGCAAGGTCGCGGTTTACAACGACAATATCCTGCTGGGCACGCGCCGCACCACCGCCGACGGCAGCTTCGATCCCGGCCATCCGCTGTTCCGCGAGATCGCGACGCTGGCGCGGCTGCGCCGGTCGCACGCGGCGCTGACGCGCGGGGCACAGATCGTCCGCGCGGCCGGGGACAAGCCGGGGCTGTTCGCCGTGTCGCGCTTCGATCCGGCAAGCGGCGACGAATATCTGATCGCGTTCAACAGCGCGTCCGCGCCGATCACCGCCCATATCCAGGTCGAGACCCGATCGACCGGCTTTGCCGCGCTGGCGGGCGCCTGCCCCGCCGCGGCGGCAGCGCCGGGCAGCCTGACGCTCACCATCCCCGCCTTCGGCTATGCCGTGTGCCGGGCCGGAACCGCACGATGAACCAGATGACCCCCAGTCCCGCCCCGATCACGACCCGGTCCCGCCCGTGGTGGAAGGGGGCGGTGATCTATCAGATCTATCCGCGCAGCTTTGCCGATGCGAACGGCGACGGGGTGGGCGACCTGGCCGGCATTACCGCGCATCTCGACCATATCGCCGGGCTGGGCGTCGATGCGGTGTGGATATCGCCGTTCTTCCGGTCGCCGATGCGCGATTTCGGTTACGACATCAGCGACTTCTGCGACGTCGACCCGGTGTTCGGCACGCTCGCCGATTTCGATGCGCTGGTCGCGCGCGCGCATGCGCTGGGGCTGAAGGTGCTGATCGACCAGGTCTATTCGCACAGTTCGGACCAGCACCCCTGGTTCCAGGAGAGCCGCACCAGCCGCACCAACGCGCGCGCCGACTGGTATGTCTGGGCCGATGCCAGGCCCGACGGCAGCCCGCCGAACAACTGGCAGTCGGTGTTCGGCGGACCGGCATGGACCTGGGACGCGCGGCGCGGCCAATATTATCTGCACAATTTCCTGCGCGAGCAGCCCGACCTCAACTTCCACAATCCGGAAGTGCAGGAAGCGACGCTGGCCACCGCGCGCTTCTGGTTCGAGCGCGGCGTCGACGGCTTCCGGCTCGACGCGATCAACTTCACGATGCACGACCCCGAGCTGCGCGACAATCCGCCCGCGCCCGACAACGGCCAGCCGCGCACGCGCCCGTTCGATTTCCAGCAGCACGTCTACAACCAGAGCCACGCGGCGATCCCGCAGTTCCTGGAGCGGCTGCGCGCGCTCGCCGATGCATGCGGCGGTCGTTTCCTGGTCGCCGAGGTCGGCGGCCCGACGCCCGAGCCCGAGATGCACGCCTTCACGCGCGGCGAGACGCGGCTGAACAGCGCCTATGGTTTCAACTTCCTCTATGCCGACCGGCTGACGCCCGCGCTGGTCCGCGACGCGGTACAGGGCTGGCCCGAGGATGCCGGCATCGGCTGGCCGAGCTGGGCATTCGAGAACCACGATGCGCCGCGCGCGCTGTCGCGCTGGGTCGCGCCGGCCGCCCGCGCCGCCTTTGCGCGGATGAAGATGCTGTTGCTGCTGACGCTGCGCGGCAACGCGATCCTTTATTATGGCGAGGAACTGGGGCTCACCCAGGTCGAGATTCCGTTCGAGCGGCTGCAGGACCCGGAGGCGATCGCCAACTGGCCGCTGACGCTGAGCCGCGACGGCGCGCGCACGCCGATGCCGTGGCAGGGCGATGCGCCCGCAGCGGGTTTCAGCCGCGGCGAGCCCTGGCTGCCGCTGGGCGCCGACCATGCCGCGCTGGCGGTCGATCGCCAGACGGCCGATCCCGACTCGCTGCTCGCCTGGACGCGGCGGCTGATCGCGCTGCGCCATGCGCACCCGGCGCTGACGGCGGGATCGATGCGGATACTCGTCGCCGAGGGCGACCTGCTCGTCTTTGCGCGTTCGGGCGAGGGCGAGACGCTGCGTTGCGCGTTCAACCTGGGTATGACACCGCTGCCAACGCCCGCCGCGCTGGCGGGCGGACGCGTGGTCGAGGCGGTGAACGGCGCGGACATGGCGGGGCTGCCGCCCTATGCCGCGCTGATCGTCGCCTGACGCTGCACCTTCGGGTGCCGTTCGAGGACAGGGCAGGAGAGGGATCGATGAAGTTCAAGGTCGCAACGCTGGCGCGCCGGGCCGCGCTGGGCGCGCTGATGCTGGCGGCGGCGCCCGCGCTGGCGCAGGGCAACGCCAACCGGGCGGAGACGGTCGATTCGCCCGACGGGCATCTGCGCGTCGCCATCACCACCGACAATGACGGTCGCCCCCTTTATTCGGTCACGCGCGACGGCAAGCCGCTGGTCAACCCGTCGGCGCTGGGATTCCTGTTTACCGACGCGCCCAAGCTGCAGCGCGGTTTCCGGATCGAGAGCGCCGCGCGGGCGAGCGCCGACACGCGCTGGGAACAGCCCTGGGGCGAATGGAAGTCGATCCGCGACCGCCACAACGAGCTGCGCGTGCGGTTGAAGGAGACGACCGCGCTGGGCCGCGTGATGGACGTGGTGTTCCGCGTGTTCGACGACGGTTTCGGCTTTCGTTACGAACTGCCCGGCCAGCCCAACCTGAAAACCGCGCACATCCTCGACGAGCTGACCGAATTCTCGATCGCGCAGGACGGCACCGCCTGGTGGCTGCCCGCCTATGAATGGAACCGCGCCGAATATCTGTACGACCGCACGCCGATTTCGTCGGTGTCGCTGGCGCAGACGCCGATGACGATGAAGCTTGCCGACGGCACGCACATCGCGCTGCACGAGGCGTCGCTGGTCGATTATTCGGGCATGTGGGCGCGCCGGGTCGAGGGCACGCGCTTCCGCGTCTCGCTGGTCCCCGGCGCGGGCGCCGCCAAGGTGACGCGCGACGCGCCGTTCGTGACGCCGTGGCGGACGATGATCATCGCGAAGGAGGCGCCCGGCCTGTACATGTCGCACATCGAGCTGAACCTCAACGAGCCGAACAAGCTGGGCGATGTCAGCTATTTCAAGCCGGGCAAATATGTCGGCGTGTGGTGGGAGATGCACGTCGACAAATCGGCCTGGGGATCGAAGCCCGTGCACGGCGCGAACACCGCCAACGTCAAGCGCTATATCGACTTCGCGGCGAAGTACGGCTTTCCCGGCGTGCTGGTCGAAGGCTGGAACATCGGCTGGGACACGGCGTGGTTCGGCGACGGCAAGGGATTTGATTTCGACAGGCCGACCCCCGATTTCGACGCCCGCTTCCTCGCCGATTATGCAAGGAAGAAGGGCGTCTCGCTGATCGGTCATAACGAGACCGGCGGTTCGATGAGCCATTATGAGGACCAGCTCGAACGCGCGATGCGGTTCGCGCGCGACCATGGCGAGCATGTCGTCAAGACCGGCTATGTCGCCGATGCCGGCCAGATCGAGCGCGTCGGCCCCAACGGCGAGCCGCTGCGCGAATGGCATGACGGCCAATTCTCGTCCAACCATCACCTGCGCGTGCTCGAGACGGCGCATCGCTATCAGGTCGCGATCAACGCGCACGAGCCGATCAAGGACACCGGGCTGCGCCGCACCTATCCCAACTGGGTGAGCCGCGAAGGCGCGCGCGGGATGGAATACAACGCGTGGGGCGATCCGAAGAATCCGCCCGAGCATGAGGCCAACCTGTTCTTCGCGCGGATGCTGGCGGGGCCGATGGACTTCACCCCCGGCGTGCTGAGCCTGACCGGCAAGGGCGGCACGCCGATCCTGTCGACCGAGGCGAAGCAACTCGCCCTCTATGTCGTACTCTATTCGCCGGTGCAGATGGCGGCCGACCTGCCCGAGAATTACGAGCAGCACCTTGCCGCCTTCCAGTTCATCCGCGACGTCGGCGTCGACTGGGACGAGACGCGCGTGCTCAACGGCGAGGTCGGCGATTACGTCACCGTGGCGCGCAAGGTCCGCGGCGGCAACGACTGGTTCCTCGGCGCGGTGAGCGACGAGCAGGCGCGGACGCTGACGGTCAAGCTCGACTTCCTCGATCCCGCGCGGCGATACGAGGCGCAGATCTATCGCGACGGCGACGACGCCGATTACCGGACCGAGAAACGCCATTCGATCGTGATCGAGAAGCGCGCCGTGCGGGCGACCGACACGCTGACGCTAAGGCTGGCACCGGGCGGCGGGCAGGCGATCCGTTTCCGCGCGCTGTAAGCAATAAAGGGGGAGGGGGAGCGGCACGACCGTTCCCCCTTTAATCCCGGTCGGCGGGTTCGATCCGGGCGCCGTCGAGCTGTCGCGCCTGGCGTGCGGCCTCGTCACGCGCCGCCTGTTTCTCGGCCCTGGTCCGGCCATGCGCGATACGGTTGGCATCGGCCGCCGCGGCGCGAGCGGCGCGGTCGCGCGCCTTGCGGGCGGCACGCAGGTTGATGATCTCTGCCATGGCGGGCCTTTCCGAACGCTGGAAACATCGGCCGTTCTAGGCCATCGCGCACGGCGATTGAAGCGTGCGGCTGAAGCGTGCGGCGTCAGGGCTGGGTATAGTCGGCGCAGTCGGGCAGCGGCGCGTCGAGGCGATAGCCGTGCGTGGCCGGATCGGCGACGAGCCGCCGCGTGACGCTGCATTGCGGATCGGTGACGCGCACCAGATCGCGCTTGTGCAGCCGACGGCCGGCGAGCGAATCGCGGCTGCGCGAGACGGGGCCGGGAAAGCTGGTGGCGACCGAGCGATATTGGAGGACGGGCAGGCCCGCGCTGCCGCCCGGTGCGAGCGCGAGGCTGGCGGCGAAATCATATTCGTCGTGGCAGGCGCCTGCACGCTGGCGTATGTCGGCCTCGCTGAAACAGGCGCGGATCATCGAACCGCCGCTCCACGGCAGCGTGATGAGCAACTGGGCCGCCGCGTCGTCCCGGTCGCCGCCGGGCGCGGGCGCCGTGGGGATGCGGAGCAGGTGAAGCTGCGACGCGCTGGCGCCGCCGCCCGAATACATGGCGCGCTGTTCGGTGAGCACGCCCAGGATCAGGCCGCCGGTGCCGGACAGCACGACGCGTTGCGGCCAGAGGCCGGGCGCGCTCTCTTCGCCGTCGCCGCCCGCGGGCAGATCGGGCAGCGGATAGCGTTGCGTTCCCGCCGCGGTGCGGACGAGCAGCGCGGGCGCGTCGTCGCCCTCGGCCAGCTGGACGCACCAGGCGCCGTCGGCGGTGCAGGCGCCGCGGGCGGCATCCGAT
>JAFABD010000062.1 GCA_023426225.1 Pseudomonadota bacterium
TCCGAAGCGCGGCGCCGGGGGGCCTGGCCGGTCAGACCGGGATCAGGCCCCGATCAGCGCGCCGTCAGAAGCGCGCCGCCAGCCGGACATAGCCGAAGCGATCGGGCATGTCGTAGGTGGTGGGATCGAACCCGCCGCAGCTGAGGCAATCGGGCGCCTGGCGGGCGAACAGGTTGTTCACGCCGAGCGTCAGCGTGAAGCGTTCGTTCCACACCGGCGGCGTCCAGCCGAGCTGGAGGTCGGTGTAGAAGGTGTTGCCCATCACGTGATCGTTATAGCCCGGCTCGGTCACCTTGCTGACGAAGCGGCCGGTCACCGCCGCGTGGAAGCGATCGTTCGACCAGTCGAGCACGATGTTGCCCTTGTAGCGCGGATAGGCTTGCGACCCGCGTTCGAGCCCCTTTTCGCTGATCGTCGTCGGCCCCGTCGCCGAGGGCAGCGTGGTGGCATATTCGAGCAGGATGTTGCTCGACCAGGTCACGCCGATCGTGCCGCCCGCGACATCGGGGCTGCGATAGGAGAGGATGATGTCGACCCCCTCGCTCTTGATCGACGCGATGTTCTGAAGAACGCCGTTGATCCGCGTGATCGTCCCCGACGCGGTGCGCGGGATCGCGGCGCAGGCGATCGGGTCGGCGCGCTGGGTGCAGTTGGCGAGCAGCACCTGCGCGTCGATCGAGGCGATCGCGTCGTCGACCTTGATCGTGTAATAGTCCGCCTCGAGCGTCAGCGCGCGCGCCCAGCCGGTGTTGGTCGCCCAGGACGGGCTGTAGACACCGCCCACGACCCAGCTCGTCGAGGTTTCGGGCTTGAGGTTGCGGTTGCCGCCGGTGAGGATGCCGATCTGGCCGTTCGACTGGACATAGCTGCCGTTCGCCGGAACGCCCTGGGCGATGCAGTTCTGGATCACGGTGTTCGACACGCCCGAGTTGCGGAAGTCCGAGCACGGATCCTGGACGCTGCCGTCGAAGCGCGACGGCGCGCCGAACAGCTCGCCGATGCTGGGCGCGCGGAAGCCCTGGGCCCAGGTGCCGCGCAGCCGCAGGTCGTCGACCGGCTTCCAGCTCAGCCCGGCCTTGAGCGTCGTCTTGCTGCCGCTGGTCGAATAGCTGGAATAGCGCGCCGCGAACGACGCCTCGAGCAGCGAGAAGAACGGCACGTTGCGCAGCAGCGGCGCGTTGAGCTCGCCATAGACCTCGTGCACGTCGAACCGGCCCTTTGACGGCTGCGCCGGAATGTCCGAGCCGAGCCCCGCCGCGACGATGGGATCGGGATCGAACGAGCCCGAATTGCGGCGATATTCATAGCCGAACGCGGTGCCGAGCGGCCCGCCCGGCAACTGGAACAGGTTGCCCGACAGGTTGAAGGTCGCGTCGACCATCGACTGTTCGGAGCGGTCGCGCTGGATGAAGGTGACATAGTCGATCATCGCGGGCGTGATCGAGCCGTTGCCGCCGAAGATGTTGAACGGCACGCACGCGCCGGTGCATTGCGACACCGGCCCCAGCGCCGTCGCCAGATTGCCCGCATGGACGTTGCGGTTCATCGACTGCTTGGCGTGGTTTTCCGCATAGATCAGCGTCGTGTCCCAGTACCAGGTGCCGCCGCCGATCTGGAGCTGACCGTCGAAGCCGCCGGTCATGTAGAAGGTGTCGACCGTCTGCGAGAAATGGCGCGGGCCGATTTCGAGGAAGCGGCGCGCGATATAGTTGTAGTTGGCCGGCGTGCCGTTGCCGCCCGCGCTGAGCGTCACCCCGAACGGGTTGTAGGGGTTGGTCGCGTCGATCGAGATCGTGTCGAGCAGGTTGCCGTTGCCCGCGTCGGGACCGACGAACAGCGGCAGCGGCGCCGCCTGGTTGTCCGACGTGCGCCGGTTGAGCACGACCTTGGCGTTGAAGTTGACGTTGTCGGCGATGCGCTGACGGAAGGTGAGGAAGCCGCCGTAACGCTGATAGGGCGTGACCAGATAGTTGGCCGGGCGGAAATTGTAGCGATCGGCGTTGGTGAACGCCTTGAACGAGCTGCCCGCGCCGGTGGGATCGAGCGGATCGAACACCGGCCGCCCCGCGACCGGCGCCTTGAGCGTCAGGTTGAGCGGATCGCCGTTGAGCGGGTTGGAAATGATGAAGCGGCCGTTGGCGCTCGCCGAGCTGCAATTGCTGTCGCACGCGGTCTGCCCCGGCGTGGGATAGGCATAATGCGCGCGGTCGCCCGCGAACACGCTGTCCTGCTTGATGTAATTGCCGCCGATGACGATCGAGGTGCCGCTGTCCTTGCTTTCGGTGCCCCAGCTCAACTGATAATTCTGGGTGACGCCGTCACCCTGTTCATAGGCGCCGACCTGCGCCGTGGCGAGGAAGCCGTTCTGGCGCTTCTTGGTGATGATGTTGACCACGCCCGCGATCGCGTCGGAGCCATAGGTGGTCGACGCGCCGTCGCGCAGCACCTCGACCCGGTCGATCATCGCTTCGGGAATCGCGTTGAGGTCGACCGCGCCCGGGATGCCGCTGGCGGCGCTGCCGTTGATGAAGCGCAGCCCGTCGACGAGCACCAGCGTGCGGCGGCTCGACAGATAGCGCAGGTCGATTTCGGCCGAGCCCGCGCCGACGCCGCCGCCGTCGGGCGGATTGCCGTTGTTGCCCGAACGGTTGAAGCGCGAGTTGAGGCCGCCCGCGCTGCCGGGCAGCCGCTGAAGCACGTCGGCGATCGAGGACAGGCCGGTGCGCGCGATGTCGGCCTGTTCGACGCCGGTGACGGGCGCGGCCTGATCGAGCGGATCGCGGCGGATGCGCGAGCCGGTGACGACGATCGCCTCACCCTGCGCGGCGGTTTCGCCGGGTTCGGGCGCCGCGGCGGGAACCGACTGGGCGCTGGCGCCGGAAGCGAGGCCACCCGCCAGCGCAAGGGCGAACAGCCCCGTGCCAGCACGCAAGCCGCGCCGCGAAACGAAGTAACGACGGATATTCATTTCAACCCCCTTGTGGTTGTTTTTTCCTGTTCCTCCTTCGGTGTCCTGCGATCGTTTCTTTTTATATTGTTCTTGTTTTAATTCACTCTTGTTCTGTTTTGTTACAATTCGTACCCAGACGACCCTGTACTATTCTGCCGGTGCGACCCGGGGGTCAATAGCTGCCGAGTTCGACGCGGACCATTTGCGCCGACCCGTGGAAATTGATGCCGTAATCGGTCTCGTCGCCGTTGAGCCAGCGGCGCGGGCGCCACTGGCCGTCGACATAGTCGCCCTCCTCGACGCGCAGGAGCTGGCCGTGGCGGCCGTCGGCTGCGGTGCGTTCGAGCTCGATCCGCGCGTCGATGCCGGTGAGCAACAGGCTGTCGTCGGGCAGGCGGATCACCATCGCGCGCCCCGACTGGGCGGGCGAGTTGGCGAGGATCGCGGGCGTGTCGCCCCAGGCGGGCGGGCCGAAGGCGATGTTGGCGCGCCACCCCTGCCCCAGATCGAGCGACTGCTTGGCGCGGCCCGGCGATTCGACCGCGGCGAAGAGGCGGCCGTCGAACGCCGCCTGGCCGATCAGCGCGCGGATCGGGTCGAGCGCGGCGAAATTGGCGCGGTGCGCGGCGACCGCGGCATCCTGTTCGGGCGAGGGCGGATTGTCGATGCCGAACACCGAAAAGCCGATCCCGCCATGCGCGAGGACATAATAGAGGAACGGCGCCGTGCGCGGATTGAACCCCGTTTCGGACACCCAGGCGGGATTGTCGCGCCGGGCATATTGGCCGATCACCTTGGCGAATTCGCCCGCATCGTCGGCATAGAGATCGGTGCCGATGAAATCGACCGACGGGCTGGCCGCGCGCCAGAGATCGAGCATCGTCCACACCGCGCCGCCGCTGGGATAATCGAACCCCGGGTTGCGCTTGTCCTTATAACGCAGCCAGGTGTTGACGTAGATCGGGAGCGGGTAGACCGCCTTGCCCGCCGCGGCGACCGCGTCGATGTAGCGCGCGGTGGCATAGGCGGCGAACGCCTCGTCGGCGTCGGCGCCGAACACCTCGCGCCAGCTTCCCGGCCGCCGCCCCAGCCGCGCGACGAGGTCGGCGGGCACCGGCGCGGCGAACGCGGCCTGCGCC
>JAFABD010000192.1 GCA_023426225.1 Pseudomonadota bacterium
CGAGCGGCGCGGGCGATCCCGCCCCGGCGCATGGCAGCCATGGCGATGCCGGCACGCCGAGCTTTGCACACCAGCTTGCCGCCGCAGGAACCGGCGCAGCGACACCGACGTCCGAAGCCGGCGCCAAGGCCGCAGCAGAACCGGTGGTCAATGCACGCCCCGGCCAGATCGGACACGCCATGGGCGTCGAGATCGCCCGCAGCGTCGGCACTGGCCAGGATACGCTTCGCGTCCGCCTGAACCCCGGCGAGCTCGGCCGCGTCGAGGTGACGCTGCAGTTCGACGACAAGGGCACGCTGCAGGCGACGGTTCGCGCCGAGAGCGCGCATGCGCTGGAACTGCTGCGCCAGGACGCGCCGCAGCTTGCCCGCACGCTCGATCAGGCAGGCATCCGCGCCGACGCGCAGAGCTTCCGCTTCGAAAGCCGCAGCGGCGATTCGAACGGCTTTGCCCAGCAGCAGTCGGGCGGCGGACAGGGCCAGCAACAGGGCCGCGGCCGCTATGCCGCGGCCGACGACAACAACATCAGTGAAGCCGCGTATCGCCCCGTCCGCAGCGACGGCCAAGTCGACCTTCTAGCCTGAGAGAAACCATGGTTACCGCAACCTCTGCCGCCGGCGCCGCCGCGACGAACACGACCGACACCGGTTCGAACGCGATGAACAAGCTGGGTTCGGACTATCAGATGTTCCTGAAGCTGCTGACGACGCAGCTTCAGAACCAGGATCCGATGAACCCGATGGACACCTCGCAATACACGCAGCAGCTGGTGCAGTATTCGCAGGTCGAGCAGTCGATCCAGCAGAACACCACGCTGAAGTCGATCCTGGCCAGCCTGGGCACGCAGAACCTGACGCAGGCGTCGTCGCTGATCGGGCGCGAGGTCGAGACCAATTCGGCCGCGTCGGGCCTGACCGCAGCGTCGCCCGCGCAGTGGAACTGGACCGCGCCGCGCAACGTCAGCTCGCTCGTCGCGACGATCACCGATTCGAAGGGCGTGATCGTCGACACGCGCACGGTCGACGCCACGGGCGCCAGCGGGACGTTCAGCTGGGACGGCCTGAACAGCAAGGGCAAGCAGGCCGCGCCGGGCACTTATACCGTGTCGTTCAAGGCCGCCGATTCGAACGGCACCGACCTGACCGTCACGGCGCACGCGACCGGCAAGGTGAGCGACGTTCAGCTGGCCAACGGCGCCGTTCTGGTAACGGTAAACGGCAAGCAGGTGTCGTCGGGCGACCTGGTGCGCATCGGCTGACGCGATTTCCCCGCCCCCACCGGGGATGCGACGGCCCGGCAGCCCCGCTGCCGGGCCGTTTCGTTTTGAGACAAAAGGAACGACCCCTGCGTCAGGTTGCACGGCCGATCGACGCCGATGCGGTGCGCGATCGCGCCGTTCGGCGGCCGGAAACTGTCGTTCAGACGCGAAAAAGGCGCGATGGGAGGAACCCCGTGGCGCTGTAGGAAATGCACCCCCGCCCCCTGCCCCGCCGCACGGCGGCGCGGCCCGGGCGCGACCCGATCAGCAGGCCGCGGCGGGCAGCAGCGGCACGTTGCGCGTGCCGACGGGAAGCTGGATCAGCTCGGCGGTGGTCGAACCGGCGCGTGCCGCCGGCACCTCGCGCACGGCAAAGCCGTCGACGGTGCAGCCCGGCAGCCCGACGGGCGCGGTGAGCATCGCGATGCAATCGGCGATCGAGGGATCCTCACGCGGGCCGATCGTGTCGAGCACGTCGGCAAGCGTCATTCCGGGCGCCTGGAGCGCGCGTTCGGCCGCGGCATTCCACAGCGCGCCGAGATCGGCGACGCCGAGCGTGAAGCTGACATTGTAAGCCATGGCGGAACCGTTCTGGTTCTCGATTTCGCGACCCTGCATTATCGACTGCCCTTCCTTCCCCGTTCGGCGGCGGCCAATTAACCTCACGAGCCCCATAGCGCGAAGCCCGTGCTTCTCCCCTAGGTAATTTCCAGCATCAATGCACGCGTGCTTCTGCACGCCGCGCGAGTTCGCGCGCATGGGCGGAAACGAGACAGAGTTCGGCGTAGAGACGGTCCCAGAAGGGCGCAGGAATGCGCAGATCGACCCCGCCCGGCTGGACGATGCCGATCGTCGCGGCAGGCTCCAGCCCCAGGTCGAAGCGCGTGGTGAACATCCCCTCGACATGTTCGTCGGGAAGCGGGTGCGGGACCGAGAGACGCGCCGACATGATGAAACCGGCGAGCACGTCCACGCCATAGCCGTCGAGCAGGACACGCGGGCGTCCCGTCACGTCCGGGCGCTCGATCACGATCAGCGCGCCCGACGGATGCTCCTCGACACTGACCCGCAGCCGGCTGCCGAAAGCGTCAGTGATTTCGCGGATCCGTGGGAACAAGAACATCCTCCTGTATTCCCACTATTATAGACTAATAACAGATTTACGACGCCGTTTTACAAAAAAAGGGGCCGGAGCGGTTTCCCGCTCCGGCCCCCGTCAGGGCATTCGCTTCCAGGGTTAAGCGAAGCCTTAACGGAACAGCGAGGTGATGACCTGCGGCGCCTGGTTGGCGATCGACAGGGCCTGCACACCGAGCTGCTGCTTCACCTGCAGAGCCTGCAGGCGAGCCGATTCCTTGGCGAGGTCGGCGTCGACGAGGTTGCCGATGCCCGAGGTCACCACGTCCGACAGCTTGCCGACGAAAGTGGTCTGGTTGTCGATCTTACGCGAACCGGCACCCAGATCGGACAGGCTGGTCTTCACATCCTTCTGGATGTTGTCGAGCGTGGTCACCATCGTCTTCGCGTTGGCAGCCGAGGTAAGGTCACCGGTCATCGCGGTGATCACCTTGGTGTCGAGCGACTGGTTGGCGACGTCGAGGGTCGCGGCGTTGGGATCAGTCGACTGAAGCGCCTTCACTTCCTTCGAAGTGCCGCTCGACGACAGCAGGTTCGTGCCGTTGAACGACGACGAGTTGATGATCGTCGTGATCTGATCCTTGAGCGCCGTGAAGTCCTTGGCGATCGCAGCGCGGCTGTCGGCGTCCATGCCGGCGTCCGACGCTTCGGTGGCCTTCGACTTCATCTGGTTGACGATGTCGGAGATCTGCTCCGCACCGGCAACCGCGACGTCAACCGTGCTCTTCGCGCGGCTGAGCGACGACGTGACCGCCTTCATGCCGCCCAGGTCGCTGCGCAGCGTCTGAGCGATCGTGAACGAAGCCGAGTCGTCCTTGGTCGACGAAACCGCCAGGCCGGTGTTGATGCGGCTCTGGGTGGTCGAGAGGTCCTTGCTGGTCTGATTCAGGCTCTGAAGAGCCGCCATCGCGCCGACGTTGGTGTTAACCGAAAAAGCCATGATGATTTCCTTCTTGGAATAGGGCCGCTTCTGCGACCCGGGCCGGAAATCGCCGGCCCTCGACCGGACGCGTGCGCGTCCTGCACCTCCATTTTGGGAAGAAATCGGCGCCGACCAAAATCATCCAACAAAATTAAATGGTTAGCGGAACATTAACCTAAATCCCGTCCCGCCGGCCGTGCCCGGAAGCCGCAGAATTCCGGGCGAAAACGAGCCGAAGGTGCCGATTTGATGCGGCAGAAAAAAACCGCTCCGGCACAGGGCCGGAGCGGTCGATCGGAGCCGATGCGCGCGCCGGAAGCGCCGCGAACCGGACAGGATGGATCAGAAGGGGAAGAGCGCGTCGTAGATCTGCTGCCCCCACCGCGCCTGCTGCGCATCGGTGAGCTGGCCCTTGCCGCCATAGATCACGCGCGCCTCGGCGATCTGGGTATGCTGGATCGAATTGTCGCGCGAAATGTCCTGCGGACGGATGAGGCCGGTGATGATGAGTTCGCGCATCTCGAAATTGACGCGAACCTCCTGCCGGCCGCGGATCATCAGATTGCCGTTGGGCAGCACCTGGGTGACGATGGCGGCCATCGTCATGTTGACCGTTTCCGAACGGTTGGTGGTGCCGCCGCCGGTATATTTCGAATCCGAACTGGTATCGACGAGCTTTGCCGGGTCCGGATTGCCGGGCAGGAACTTCGACAGCGGCGTCTGGAGGCCGAGCAGCCCCGCGACCCCGCCGGTTTCCTTGCCGCCGCGCGTCCGCGACGTGGTGTTGCCGATATCGGCCTTGTCCTGGATGTTGATCTTGATCGTCAGGATGTCGCCGAGCCGGCTCGCGCGCTGATCGCGGAACAGCGTGCCCGCGCCGACGCGGAACAGCGAGGCGCTGGGCGCCTGTGCCGGGGCCGCGGCGAGCGGACGCCCCTCACGATCGGCGGGCACCGAGAGCGACGCTTCGAGGTCGGGCGTCGCCACCGGCTCCATCGTCGAGAGCTTGGGCGCCTTGCCCACCGTCTTGAGCCGGCCGACGGCACCACAGCCCGAAAGCGAGGCGGTGATCGCCACCGCCAGAAGGATCTTGCGCATCATCAATTCCTGTTCAGGGAGTCGTGATCCGGACGGTGCCCGAACCTTCGACGGTTGCGTCGAGCGTGCGACTGGTCGAATCCGCCACGACGCGGACGGTCTCGCCCGCCGCGCCGCCGGTAAGCGCCCGCCCGGCAGTGGTGATGACGAGCGGCCCGCTGACCACGCGGATCGTCACCTGTTCGCCGCGCCGCACGAGCTGCGGCCGGAGTACGTCGCCGGCGCGGACCACCGAGCCGGCCGTCAGGCGGCGCGCCGCCTCCATCCCCGCC
Source organism: Pseudomonadota bacterium (assembly GCA_023426225.1). Lineage (GTDB taxonomy): Bacteria > Pseudomonadota > Alphaproteobacteria > Sphingomonadales > Sphingomonadaceae > Sphingomonas. The sequence continues at coordinate 4,688 of JAFABD010000192.1, forward strand.
GCCTCTTCGGCCGCGAGGGCGCCGCG
>JAFABD010000194.1 GCA_023426225.1 Pseudomonadota bacterium
CGCCTGGGGGGGGGCAGGATGGGGTGGGGCGTCAGCGATCGCGTTCGAGCACGAAGCGCGCGATGTCGCGCAACAGCTCGGCCTCGGCGCCATAGGGGTGGAGGTGCGCAACCGCCTGGTCGACGAGCAGCCGCGCCTGGTCGCGTGCGCGTTCGAGGCCGAGCAGCGTCAGGAAGGTTTCCTTGCCGCGCGCGCCGTCCTTGCGGAGCTTCTTGCCCGCCAGCGCCTCGTCGCCTTCGGCATCGAGGATGTCGTCGGCGATCTGGAAGGCGAGCCCGATATCGCGCGCATAGCCGCGCAGGCCCGTGCGCCCTTCAGGCGCGACACGGCCCAGGATTGCGCCCGATTCGACCGCGCAGCTGATGAGTGCGCCGGTCTTGAGCGCCTGAAGCCGGGTGACGGTGGCAAGGTCGAAGCTCGACCGTTCGGCCTCGAGGTCCATCATCTGCCCGCCGGCCATGCCCGCGGGGCCGGAGGCATGGGCCAGCGCGCCGATCAGCTCGACGCGCACGAACGGGTCGGGATGCGTCGCCTCGTCGGCGAGAATCTCGAACGCGAGCGCGTGCAGGCAGTCGCCGGCCAGGATTGCCGTCGCCTCGTCGAACGCCTTGTGCACGGTCGGCTTACCGCGGCGGATGTCGTCGTCGTCCATCGCGGGCAGGTCGTCATGCACCAGCGAATAGACATGGATGCACTCGAGCGCGGTCGCGACGCGCGCCGCGCAGCCGCGGTCGACGCCGAAAAGCTGCGCGGTGGCAAAGACGAGCAGCGGGCGCAGCCGCTTGCCGGCGCCGATCGCCGCGTGCCGCATCGCGCGGTAGAGCGCGGCGCGCGGATCGCCGGGAACCGCGAGCAGGCGGTCGAACTGGCGGTCGATCTCTTCGGAGACCTGCTGGAGCGCCGATCGGAGCGTCAGGCTGGCATCGGGCACGGGGGCGGCCATCGGTTCAGCCGGCGTTGAAGGGAACGGCCGCGGTCGGCCGCCCCTCCGCGTCGGTGCGGATCGCCTCGATCCGTGCCTGTGCCTCGTCGAGCCGCGCGGCGCATTGCCGGCGCAGCCGGTCGCCGCGTTCGTAAAGCTCGATCGCCTCCTTGAGTTCGGCCTCGCCGCTCTCCAGTCGACCAACGATCCGTTCCAGTTCGCGAAGCGCTTCCTCGAAGGACAGCGCGGCGATATCCGCTTCCTCTGCCATGGCTGCTGCTATGCGGCAGGCGAGGTTCGCTTTGCAACCGTCGTCGCCGCAATCGGTTGGAAGCCCGGGCGAAAGGAGTCTTTCTGCATGTTCACCAGCATCAATCCCGCCACCGGCGAGTCGGGCGAATCGTTCGCCGCCTTCGACGCCGACGCCATCGAACGCGCGCTCGACGCCGCGACCACGGGCTATCGGCAGTGGCGCACGTCGCCGATCGAACGGCGGACCGCGCTGCTCGACGCGATCGCCGACCAGTGGGAGGCCAACAAGCGCCGCCTTGCCGAGACCGCGGTGCGCGAAATGGGCAAGACGATCACCGGCGCGATCGGCGAGGTGGAAAAGTGCATCGCCGGCTGGCGCTATTATGCGCGCGAGGGCGCGCGCCATCTGGCACCGGTGGAGATCGCGACCGCGAGCGGCCATGCCGTCGCGCACTGGCTGCCGATCGGGCCGGTGCTGGCGGTGATGCCGTGGAACTTCCCGTACTGGCAGGTCGTGCGCTTCCTGGCGCCGACGATCCTTGCGGGCAATGTCGGCCTGCTCAAGCACGCGTCGAGCGTGCAGGGCTGCGCCGCGCTGATCGAGGAGCTGACGACGGCCGCGGGCGCGCCCGCCGGGCTGTTCCAGAACCTGCCGATCAAGTCGGACCAAGTCGCCGCGATCATCGCCGACCGCCGCGTCGTCGCGGTCACGCTGACCGGCAGCGAGGGGGCGGGCGCCAAGGTCGCGCAGGCGGCGGGGCAGGCGCTCAAGAAAGTCGTGCTCGAACTCGGTGGTTCGGATCCGTTCATCGTCATGCCTTCGGCCGATCTGGACCGGGCGGTGAAGACCGCAGTGACCGCGCGCGTCCAGAATGCCGGCCAGAGCTGTATCTGCGGCAAGCGGATGATCGTCCATGCCGACATCTATGACGCGTTCCTCGAACGGTTCGTCGCCGGCATGGCCGCGGTGAAGATCGGCGACCCGATGGACGCGGCGACGGGGATGGGCCCGCTGTCGAGCGTCGCGCAGCGCGACGCCGTGCTCGACCAGGTGATGCGCGCCAAGGCCGCCGGCGGCCGGCTGCTCGTCGGCGGCGAGAAGATCGACCGGCCGGGGGCGTGGATGACGCCGGGCGTGCTCGTCGACCTCGATCCCACGCTCGACGTCGCGCGCGAGGAGATTTTCGGCCCGGTGGCCGCGGTCTATCGCGCCGCCGACATCGATGCCGCGATCGCGCTGGCGAACGACGTCCCCTATGGCCTGGGGGCGAGCGTGTGGACCGCCGACAGCGCCGAGGTCGCGCGTTTTGCCCGCGACATCGAATCGGGGATGATGGCGGTCAACAGCCTGCTCGCCTCGACGCCGGAGGCGCCGTTCGGCGGCATCAAGCTTTCGGGCCATGGCCGCGAACTCGGCCCCTGGGGGCTGCACGAGTTCATGAACCTCAAATCGGTGATGTACGCCGACAAGGCGGGCGTCACGGGGCCGCGCGCGGGCGACTGAACCGCAACGAAAAAGGGGGAGCGCGCCGCTGCCGACGCGCTCCCCCCGCATTGCGACCGGCGTGGATCAGGATGCCGCGCGGGCTTCCTTCTCTGCCTTGACCTCGTTGATCAGGTCCTTGCGGCTCAGCTTGCCGATCATCGTCTTGGGCAGCGCATCGCGGACGACCAGTTCGGTCACGCGTTCATGCTTGCCGACGCGGCTGTTGAGCCACATGCACAGCTCCGGCCCCTCGACATGCGAGCCCTCGTTGAGCGTGACATAAGCGTGCGGCAGCTCGCCATGATAGGCGTCGGGAAGGCCGATCACGAGCGCTTCCTTCACCGCCGGGTGCGAATAGAGCACCGATTCGATGTGGCTGGGGAACACCTTGAACCCGCCGACGGCGATCATGTCCTTCAGCCGGTCGACGATGCGGATATAGCCGTCCTCGTCGATCTCACCGACATCGCCCGTGCGCAGCCAGCGGCCGTCGACGAACACGCCGGCATCGGCATCGGGGCGGTTCCAGTAGCCGCGCATGATCTGCGGCCCCGAAACGACGATCTCGCCCGGTTCGCCCGGCGGCGGCGGGCGGGTGGGGTCTTCCTTGTCGACCAGCCGCACGCTCGTCGCCGCGATCGGCTGGCCGATCGTGCCCGACTTGTTGAGCCCGACATAGGGATTGGCGGAGACCACGCCCGAGGTTTCGGACAGGCCATAGCCCTCGATCACCGTCGCGCCGGTGATGCGCTCGAACGCCTGCTTGAGCTGTTCGGGCAGCGGCGCGCCGCCCGAGATGCAGAAGCGCAGGCTGGAAAAGTCCGCGGCCTTCATCCCCGGCACGTCGAGCAGCGCCTGGTACATCGTCGGCACGCCGGGAAGCGCGCGCGGGCGGGTGCGGCGCATCGCTTCGATCGTCTGGGCGGCGTTGAAGCGCGGCAGCATCACGATCTCGCCGCCGGTGACGACGGTGCGGTTGAGGACGCAGGTATTCGCAAAGACGTGGAAGAAGGGCAGCACGCCCAGGATCCGGTCGACCGTGTGGCCCATGTCGGGGTCGAGCCGCGCCACCTGCCGGGCATTGGCCGACAGGTTCTGGTGCGTCAGCATGGCACCCTTGGGCGTGCCGGTGGTGCCGCCGGTATACTGGATCAGCGCAAGGTCGTTTTCGGGATCGATCGTGGGAACGGGGAAGCGGCCGTCATTGGCGATCAGCCTGGAAAAGGCGGTGATGCGCGCATCGTCGGGGCGCGGCGCGACTTCGTTGCGGCGGAACAGGCGATAGGCGATCGACTTGGCGGCGGGCAGCGCCCCCGCGACCGATCCGACAACGAGCCGTTCGAGGCCGCTGCGCTCGAGCACCTTGATCGCGGTGGGCAGCAACGCCGTGGCCGACACGGTGAAGAGCAGCCGGGTGCCCGAATCGGCAACCTGCGCCGCCAGTTCGTCGACGCTGTACAGCGGCGAGAAGTTCACCACCGTCGCGCCCAGTTTCAGGATGCCGTAATAGGCCGCGACATAATGGGGGACGTTGGGCAGGAACAGCCCGATCCGGTCTCCCTTGCCATAGCCCATGCGGGCAAGGCCGGCGGCGACGCGGTTGGCGCCGTCGAGCACCTCCGCATAATCGTATTTCCGGCCCATGAAATCGAGGAACGGCGCGGCCGGGTTGGCCTTCGCGCTCGCCTCCAGAAGATCGACCATCGAGGTGGGGGTGAAATCCTCATCCCAATTGCCCGGATGTCGATACGCTGTGCGCCAAATATGCTCAGGGTCAATCATTGACACAGGTGTAAGCAGCCCGGCGAAGGCGTCAATAGGCGAGGCGTTTGGCCCCCGTGACGAGCAGCGACACCGCAACCATGCCCAGGTCGATGGCGGCATCGACCTGAGGGCCGGCAACGTCGCCATGACGTACCGTAATCCGGATTTCGGCGTGGGGCGGACCGGCGATCACCGCCGCGACGAGCAGCAGCGCGAGGCCAGCCAATATGGTCCTGCGTCGACGGCCCTGCATATCCTCTCCTCCGCCGCGCACGATACGCCCGATGGCGAATCGGGGCAAGCGAATCGCACGGGCGGGGCGTGTTCGGGCGACGGTTCAGGCAGCGTGTCGCGTCGCCGTCCGCGCCCGGTCGCGCCCGGCGGCCTTCGCCTCGAACAGTGCGGCGTCGGCGCCGCGATACAGTTGTTTCCAGTCGACCTCGTTCGCCAGCGGGCCGTTGCATACGCCGACGCTGGCGGTCACCATCATGTCGAACGGCATCCGCGTCGCGCGCAGCCGGGCAAGGATGTCCTCCGCCTCGAAACTGCTGTCCGCGGCGACGAGGATCGCGAATTCCTCGCCGCCCATGCGCGCGACCAGCGCCTCGAGCGGCGCGCAGGTGCGCAGCAGCCGCGAAAAGGTGCGCAGCACCTCGTCGCCGCCGTCATGGCCCAGCGTTTCGTTGACCTGCTTGAAATGGTCGAGATCGGCGATCAGCAGTCGCTGCTCGCCGGTGCGCCCGATCGCGTGGCGCAGGAACGCGCGGCGGTTGAGCAGCCCGGTGAGCGGATCGGTGTCGGCCAGCCGGCGCGCCATCACCTCGCTCGCGATCGCGTCGTCGCGTTCGTCGCGCAGCACCTTGATGCGATAGGCGACCGCGAGCGCCGAGGTCAGCGCTTCGAACACGCCCGACAGCACCGTCGAATTGTCGATCCAGAACGCCCAGCCGATGCCGTGCAGATTGGCGACGATGCGCACCGCCGCGAACGCCAGCGGTGCGCTCCACGCCAGCGCGAACAGCCACAGGAAATGCGAACGCCGCGTCCAGGCATGCCACAGCGTCGGCAACACGGTCGCCAGCAGCCCGATGAACGCCATCGAATAGAGCAGGTCGGCCCAGCGCAGGTTGAGCGACCCGAACAGCGCGACGGCCAGCCCCGCCGTCGGCGCCGCCATCGCCATGTACAGCATCGTCCGGTCGAGCCAGCGCGGAAAGACGCGATCCTCGAAGAAGCTGCGGATGAACAGCGCCCCGGTGCCGCCGACGCCTGCGAGGAAAAGATAATTGAGCCGCAGCCGGTCGTTGTTGGGCATCGTCGGCCACAGCCAGGCGACCGCGCCCGACGACGACAGGATATAGGCGAGCAGCAGCCCCAGCAGCGCGCAGTAATGAAGCTGGAACGGGTGGCGCATCGCGCACCACAGCGCGAAGCTGTAGACGATCAGCGCGATGCACAGCCCCGCGGACCCGGCATAGAGCGTCATCATCATCAGGTTGGCGTGCGCGCTTTCCGCCTCGCTGAGTACCCGCGCACCGACCAGGATGCCGCGCACATTGGCCGCGCCGCGAATGTGCCACAGCACGCGCACCGTCGGCGCGGGGCCGATCGGCAGCGTCAGCTCGGCGAGCGCGCCCGGCTGGATCAGCGGGGTGATCCCGCGCGAATCGCTGCCGAACAGCGTGTGGACGCGACCGTCGCCGGTCAGCGCGCGCACCGTCAGCCCCTCCTGCCAAAGGCTGCCGAACCGCAGCGCCAGCGGATCGGCTGCGCTCGCCGTCCGGTCGATGTCGCGGCTGATGACCCAATAGTCGCCGGTGCCGAAACGATGCTGCGGCGTCGTGCAGTCGAAGCGTTCGGGATGGCGGATGAGCGTGTCGGGGGTCTGCCCCGTGTCGCGCAACACGCATACGCCGAGCGGCGTGCCGGCGATCCCCGACTGGGCGTGCGCCGGAGCCTGGGCCGCCACGGCCAGGGTGAACCAAAACAGGATGAGCCGGAATAGCCAGACGCCGCGCATGGCCGAAACGCCTAACCTGTCTTATTCACCGCGGCGGGTGAGAGGGTTGGCGGGAGTGGCGTAAGCGATTGCTTTGCAGTAGGAAAATGGGTGTCTAGACCAGTCCTTCAGCGAGGCAATTTATGCCACGGACCACAC